>JAQXRH010000030.1 GCA_029218425.1 Bacteroidales bacterium
CCTATGTCGACAATCTCACCTACCAATTAGTATTCACTGTCCCACCGACAAAGTCGGGCGACAATTTTGTGCTCTACCCCGCCAATCATCAGGCATTCAGCGCCACCACTTCCACCTCAGCCACCAATGGCAACGCTGCGACATCCGCCACCCAAATCCCGGCTTCGGTACGAGCAAAACGTGATGCCTTCGTGTCATCGGCGCAAGCCATCTTCAACCGGCACAATAAAGGCGTGACATCCTACGACTAAGGGCTATTGTCCCCTCCCTACCACATTTTCATCACGCGTCATGCAATCGGATAGCAAGACTATCCGACGTAAAATTCATTGCTGTGAAGCGACTACAACGCAACGCCATTAGCATATATTTAAGCCGCTCGGTATAGCCCCCGATGTCGGGTAGCTAATGCCGAGCGGCTTAAAAGTCATTTATGGTCGTAGTCGAATGGGTGATGGCGATGGGTCATCGACCGGTTTCGTGTATCATATCGGCGAGGCGGCGATTGTACAAATCTTGAGCGAGGAGCTGTTCGACAGTGATGTGCATGCGGTAACGCCAGTAGTGACGAGGATTGGCGGGCACGTTGATTTGCTCTTCGAGCGGATTTTGACGACGTAGGTCGCCGTCCATCGACAACCAATCTTGCAATGGCAGGATACAGAGCATCGACGGTGATTTCAAATGCAGGTCGATGATTCTCTCGCATATCCAGGGCTCGGCAAATTGTGGTGCTGCCCCACCTTGATGCAACATGCTGTTGAAGAAATGCTGTGTCTTTTCGCGATTTTCTTCCCACCATTGGCGTATTCCGCCCATATCGTGGGTTGAAGTGGTGCACACCGAGTAGTAGGGATAGCCCCAGGTGTTGCCAAACTCGGCGCGCGGGTCTTTGGGCATACGCTGTATCTCGAGCGAGAGAATCTCAAGTGCGCTCATCACAGCGGGCACGCAGTCGGGAATCATGCCGAGGTCTTCAGCGCAAGTGAGCATGTCGGTAGCTTCGATAAGTGGCGGCAATTTCCACATTGCCTTACCATACCAGAAGTCGTTGTGACGATGGTAGTAGAAGTCGTTGTAGAGTCGGTCGAAGCACCAGCGTTCATAGTCATTGAGAGCGCGATAGGTGTAGGTATATTGCGCCGAGATGCGGGGATGGAATTTGCCTTTCTCGTAGGGGTCCTCAATGAAGAGCACCTGGTCGATAAGGCCGAGCAGACCATTAAGGATACGCTCGTTGTGCTCGTTCTTCTCCTGGGTGGCGAAATAGTCGGCCACTTTGCGCTGCGTGTTGAATTCCTCTTTGAGTTTGAAGCGGCCGTAGCCCACGTCGTTGAGGAAACGGTCTTTGACCTCGGCGGTGTATTCGCCGAAGAAGTCGCCGATGAAATAGTCCATGATGAACGGGGTAGACTGCAGGTCAATGTCGATCCAGAAGTCGTAGTTGTTGCGCAGTTCATCGGGTGTGAATGGCAAAGCGGGGTTGAATATTCCGAGTAAGCCGTGTATAGCATCCATGGGGATTTGCCAGATACGGAAGAACCCGAGGACGTGGTCGATACGATAGGCGTCGAAGTATTCCGACATTTTGCTGAATCGCTGGCGCCACCATGCGAAGCCGTCCTTGTTCATCTCCTCCCAGTTGTAAGTGGGGAATCCCCAGTTCTGGCCGAGAACCGAGAAATCATCTGGCGGAGCGCCGGCTTGGCAATCGAGGTTGAACAGGCGAGGAGAAATCCAGGCATCGACGCTGGTGCGAGAGATGCCGATGGGGATATCGCCTTTTATGGCTACGCCTTTGGCATGCGCATAGTCGCGCACGTGGCGCATCTGCTTGTCAAGGTTGTATTGCTGATAGTAAACGAAGTTGATATCGTAGGCATTATTTGCGGCGAAGTCTTTGATTTTGTCAGCATCGTAATTGGCGTATTCTCCCCATTTTTCAAATTCAGGAGTGCCATTTTTATCGCGGAGCACGCAGAACGCGGCGTAGGGGACGAGCCAATCGGCATTTTTCTCTACGAAAACTTTGAAGTCGTCGGAAGCTACTACCTTATCCCCTTCTTGAGCGAATATTTCGCGCGTGAAAGCCAATTTGCCTTCATTGACACGCTCGTAGTCAATCTCTTTGAGGGCGTTGAGCTCGCGGCCGAGGTTATCGTAGTAGGCTTGGCGCTCAGGGTCGTTGAGCGTACCGAGTTCGCTTAGACGCAGGAACATCGGGTGGAGCGCGAATGTAGAGTTGGCATTATAGGGATATGAGTCGGTCCAGGTATGCGTCATCGTGGTATCGTTGATGGGCAGAATCTGGATGAAACGCTGACCGGTAGCAGCAGCCCAGTCGACCATCTTCTTGATGTCGATGAAGTCGCCCACGCCGAAGTCATCGTCGGAGCGTATTGAGAATACGGGGATTGCCACACCGGCACCACGCCAAGGTGCCTGGGAGTTGACGAAGCGTAAACCGCCAACGATGAGCACTTCGTTTTTCTGCGCCGGACGAATGGCAAACGTACGGTTGTCGCTACCTTCCCAAGCTACTACGTCGCCTGTGGCTTTGTCCAATATAAGGAATTTGTAATCAAATATTTCCGGGAGTTTCTTAAATTCAAGGTTTACGCTCCATTCCGGGAAATTGGCATCGTTCATGCGAATGGCCTTAGAGGGGTCCCATTCGCCGAGGGCCTCACATTCGCCGCATATGGCGAGCACATGATTGGGTGCTACCATGGGAGCTGCAACAGAGAGGTTGAGAATGCCGTTTTTCACGGATAGTTGTTCGTCGCGCTCTTTGCGGCCATTCACGCAATCGGTAAAAACCGTCGAATAGAACGGCTTGTCCCACGGCTGATCCTGCCAGCGGTCGAATATTTCATACGTTTTCGAGCTGCGGCCGCGATGGAAGCGATGAGCATGACCCCACTCATTTTTCACATATCCGTTTTCATGGCGGACAAAGTAGTGGTACTCAAAGTCGGGGGTGTTGTCGGGTATTTCGACCACAACTTGCCATGAGCCATCGCCGATGAGGCGCATTTTGAGAGCCTTGTCATAGTTGCCGGCCCCCATCTCTTTAAGCGGTGATGACATATACACAGCTTCGCCCCAATTGGTACGATAATCGATATTAAAGGTTAGCTTCATAGATGATGAGAAGTATTTATTTATGATTGAAATTATTTTTTTTAATATGATAGTCACACAAATCACCAACGCATGCTTTATTGCCTTAACGACCGGAATGTCATCGGGCCGTATTTACCATTAAAGTAGCGAAAAGGAAAAATCAGGTTTTCAAGGGTTAAATATAACGCATTTTTTTTAAACTGAAGCCCGATTTTTTGAAAAATTTTCAAAAAATCGGGCTTCGTAGCCATTTGATATTGTTTTTATGTTTTATAACATAAAATTTTGCGTTTCCACGACGGAAAGAGTGGCAAAATCATCCGCACTTAGATGTGCCGCAGTTGGTGCATATGAGGCAACCTTCTTGGTAGACGAGTGTCTCCTGTCCGCAATTGGGGCATGTCTGACCGCTTGCACGGGTGCCATTGGGGAGATATTTCTTCAATGCGCGCTCCACGCCCATTTTCCAAGTATTGATTGACTGGCTATCGAGTTCGAGGCCCGATACCAATTTTAGCACTTGGTCGATAGGCATGCCATAGCGCAACACGCCGGAAATAAGTTTAGCATAGTTCCAATACTCGGGGTTGAATTTATCCGACAATCCTTCGATAGTGGTCTTGTGGCCGCGTTTGTTGACAAACTGGAAGTCGTAGCGCTTCGTGCCATCCTCGGATATAGCTTTGATAATCTTACCATGGGTTACCGATTTGGGGCAGAAGATGCCGTCGTCGTCGTCGGCAAGACCGGTGAATATCTCATAGGGGCGGCCATCCTTAAGTCCCACGAAAGCGATCCATTTCTCTTTATTGTTCTGGAAACGTACCACATCGGCTTCAAGTTCGATGGGGCGAACCAATGGCACAGCCTTCGTAGGGGCATCGGACTTGGCGCTTTTCTTTTCCACCTGAACGAGGACGCCTGAACGGCAACCGTCGCGGTAGACAGTACATCCTTTGCAACCCGATTTCCATGCTTCGACTTAAAGGCGGTTGACAAGTTCCTCATCTACATCGGAGGGCAAGTTGATGGTGACGGATATGGAGTGATCGACCCACTTCTGCACTCGTCCTTGCATTTTCACCTTCTCCACCCAATCGATATCGGTGGCAGTGGCTTTGTGATAGGGCGAACGGGCTACTAATCCATCAATATCTTCTTGCGTATAGTCATCCTTGACGGGTATGCCGTTGATTTTCATCCAGTCGATGAACCGGGGATGGTAAACGATGAATTCTTCGAAAGCATCGCCGGATTCGTCGACATAGTCGACACGCGCGTCCACATCGGAAGGATTAACTTTACGGCGGCGTTTGTATACGGGCATAAATACTGGTTCAATACCCGAGGTGGTGCGGGTCATCAACGAAGTGGTGCCAGTAGGAGCGATGGTAAGGCAAGCGATGTTGCGACGTCCGTTGGCCTTCATGTCCTCGTAAAGCTCGGGATCGGCTTCTTTGATGCGCTCAAGCATCGGGTTGCCCTCCTCGCGGGCGGCATCGTAGATTTCGAAAGCGCCGCGCTCTTTGGCCATTTCGACCGACGAACGATAGGCGGCCAGTGCGAGAGCTTTGTGCACGCTCTCTGAGAAATCGGTAGCCTCTGGCGTGCCGTAGCGCAATCCAAGAGCCGCAATCATATCCCCCTCACCGGTAGTGCCTACTCCGGTGCGGCGCCCGAGCAATGTTTTGGCGCGGATTTTCTCCCACAGGTTGCGTTCTATGGTCTTCACCTCCTCGCTTTCAGGGTCGGATTTAACCTTATCGAGGATAGTATCGATTTTCTCCATCTCAAGGTCGATGATATCGTCCATGATACGTTGCGCCTTGATGACATGCTTACGTAGCAAATCGAAGTCGAAATGGGCTTGCGGAGTGAATGGCGAAACTACATAGCTGAAAAGGTTGATAGCCAACAATCGGCAAGAGTCGTAGGGACACAATGGTATCTCGCCGCAGGGGTTGGTGGAGATGGTTCGGAAACCGAGGTCGGCATAGCAGTCGGGCAACGACTCGCGAGTGATGGTGTCCCAGAAAAGCACTCCAGGCTCTGCCGATTTCCACGCATTATGGATGATTTTGCCCCATAATTCCTGCGCATTAATTTCTTTCTTAAATACCGGTTCGGCACTGTCGACGGGGAATTGCTGCACGTAGGGCGTGCCTTCGGTAGCAGCACGCATGAAATCGTCGTCGATACGCACCGACACATTTGCACCGGTAACCTTCCCTTGGGTCATCTTGGCATCGATGAATGCTTCGGCATCGGGATGTTTTATCGACACCGTCATCATCAAGGCGCCGCGACGACCGTCCTGAGCCACCTCGCGAGTGGAGTTGGAATAGCGCTCCATGAAGGGAACAAGTCCGGTGGAAGTAAGAGCCGAGTTTTTCACAGGGCTGCCTTTGGGTCGTAAATGCGACAGGTCGTGCCCCACACCGCCGCGTCGCTTCATAAGCTGGACCTGCTCCTGGTCAATCAATATGATACCGCCGTAGGAGTCGGGCTGGCCGTCAAGACCGATCACAAAGCAGTTGGAAAGCGAACCAACCTGCAAATCATTGCCTATACCTGTCATAGGACTACCCTGGGGTACGATATATTTGAAGTCCTTGAGATAGGAGAATATCTCGTCGGCACTCATCGGATTTGGATAGTTCTTCTCTATACGAGCTATCTCGTCGGCAAGACGATGGTGCATGTCGTCGGGGGTCAGTTCATAAAGATTGTTAGCCGAATCTTTCAACGCATACTTGCTCACCCACACACGCGCGGCAAGCTCGTCGCCATCAAAATATTCGAGCGACGCCTTGAAAGCTTCATCATAAGTGTAAACAGGTCTATTCATGATATTGTTATTGTTATTAAATATAGCGTATTTAGTTGAATGTCTGACGAAATATGATTCACTCTAATTGCCGCAATTTGATGCACGACATAGCTATCGGCTTAAAAATCCAGCAAACTATTGCCACCGAAAGAGCACAAAAATACCCCAGATAGGTGCATGTATAGTGAAAAATGAGCCCTTGCGGTATACAATCATGAAAAAAACGGCCATTTTATCGACCGACAATTATAGCGACTACAAAGTAGGGAAATTATTTAATCATAGCCAAATTTTTGTATTACAAAATTTCATATTGTTGATAAGTTTTCCAAATAAAAATACCAAGCACCTATATATCAAGCAATTAGATTTTTCATCACGTTAAAAAGTTGTCCAAAACTCATAATTTGCTGAATTTCAAACACCTAAAAAATTAAATTTGTACTTTAAAAATTTTTACTTATCTTTGGCACTATCAGCAACTTTTACAAATCATTGGATATGCAATACGACATCAATAATTATTGGCAAAATCGACGCACGATACGCAAATATTCCGACCTTGAAGTATCAGACTCTCTACTTGAAACAATCATTGAGAAAGCATCGCACGCGCCCACAACGGGCAACATGCAACTCTACAGCGTGATTATAACTCGCGATGCCGACAAGCGCAAGGCGCTCGCCCCGGCCCATTTCAACCAACCGGCGGCCACGGGTGCGCCGCTGCTCCTCACTTTCTGTGCCGACTTCAACCGCTTCTGCCATTGGTGCGACATATCGGATGCCGACCACGGTTACGACAACTTCCAATCGTTCATGACCGCAATCATCGACACAGTAATCTTCACCCAACAATTTGTGACGATAGCCGAATTGGAGGGGCTCGGCTGCTGCTATCTCGGCACTACGACATACAATGCCCCGACGATTGCCGAAGTGTTGCAGCTTCCGCAACGCGTCATTCCGGTATGCACCATCTCCGTAGGAGTTCCCGCCGACGATGGTACCATATCCGACCGTTTGCCCGCCAAAGCCATCCTTCACCACGAGACATACCACATTCCGAGCGACAGCGAAGTGGCCGAATACTACGCATACAAAGAAAGCTTACCTGAAAGCGCAGGCTTTATAGCCGAAAATGGGAAAAAGACCTTAGCCCAAGTGTTTACCGACGTACGCTACACCCGTAAAAATAACGAATACTTCTCCCAGCTATACCACGACTTCATTGAGAACCACGGATTCCCATTCCCCAAGCAATAGCCTCACGGGAGGGGCAATTCCGAAAGAACGCAACCACCTTTTGCATCAGCTCCTCAACATCGTGCCATAATAGCATGCGGTCGGAATTGTCCACCAGGACCCTTCCGACCGCATGCTTTTCCTTCAGGGCGATATCTTAGAGCGTATGCCAAATTCCGGATTTGGGCTCAACGCCTCTACCCTTTCATAAAATCTTTTTCTATGGCCGCCACATCTTCTTGCAACTGCTTCTCGTGGAGCAGCCTGTCTTCGATGCTCTTGCAGGCATACAGCACCGTGGCATGCGTACGCGACAAGCGTGTGCCTATTGCGGTAAGCGCCATCTTGGCATGCTTTTTAGCCATATACATCACCATTTGCCGGGCATCCGACACTTCGCGCTTGCGCGACTTCGTGAAGATGGCATCAGGCTCTATATTATAATGTGCACTTACGCTCTGCGTGACCATCTCGAAGTTGATCTGCTTCTTGGTTATCTTCACTGCATTGGCTATCACCGTACGGGCCAAGTCATAGTCAATCGCACAATTTAGTATTGCAGCACGCGCCACCAACGACACCATAATACCTTCAAGCTCACGGATGCTCCCTGTCACATTTGTCGCGATAAATTCTATCACTTCGTCGGATACCGGCAAGCCTTCCTGCTCAGCTATGCGAGTGAGCACACTGCGACGCAAGTTCATGTCAGGGCGCTCCAATTCCACAGTCATGCCCCACTTCATGCGCGTGAGCAATCGCTCAGGCATGCCCTTGAGCATCGATGGCGAGCAATCGCTTGATATGATAATCTGCTTGTTGTTGAGATGCAAATGGCTGAAGATATGGAAGAATGTGTTTTGCGTCTTTTCCTTATCTATAAGGTCCTGAATATCATCAATGATTAGGACATCGATGCTCTGATAGAAATGGATGAAATCGTTGATGCGCCCATTGCGCGATGCCACGGTAAACTGGCTTTCAAACAATCGCGAGCTGATATAAAGGACACGCAACTGCGGACGATGCTCCTTCAAACTAAGGCCAATGGCATGCATCAAATGCGTCTTGCCCACACCCGACGGACCGAAAATAAACAAGGGGTTGAACGTCTTATTGTCAGGGTCATTACCTATCGCCTTCCCTATCGACAAGGCTATCTTGTTGCTGTCCGACCCGCAGTAGTTGTCGAAGGTATACCGCGGATTGAGCTGCGAGTCAAATGGCACCTGCACAGGGGTGTTAAAGGGATTGGCCGGAGGAAATCCTTTCTTTGACGCTGCCGAGGGTGCCGCACTACGTATATCGACCGCCGTAGAGGGCTCATTCTGCACTTGGTTGTAATGGTAGAACAGCTTGGTATCGGCCCCAAACACGCGCTTGATGGCCGCGCCAAGGAGCTTGGAAAACCTCTCTTCAATATATTCGACAAAAAAAGCGGTTGGGACGGTAAGTGTCACCTTGCCGTCGACATAACTCTTGAGCGTGACCGGTCGAAACCACGCATCAAATTGCTCGGAGGGGATATTGTCGCTAATTATCTTTAAGCAGGCTTCCCACTGTTGTAAGGGAGTTTTTTCCATCAAGTATATTCATTTAAGGGCTGTTCTTGCCATTACAAATTTCAAATATTTTTTTAATAAAAAAAAGTCGATTTTTTTTTGGATATTAAACAAATGCTACAACTATTCTGACTGTCAACAACTTATAATTGCGTGGAACAAATCATTAACCTATCGCTCCAAAATTACATATTTAAAACGCTATAAATCTGATATATACATGAGCCACTTTGCCCCATAATCCTCCCGTGGAAACTTTGCGCCTTAAGCCACATACCCCCATTAATCACCCACATTTGAAATATTTTAAACCATTCCGAGCAGATTTTTATTATTTAGAATTAATCTAAATAATGCAACTACTCGCGTATTTTTTTCTGTAACGTTTTTGCCACTATCTCGCAGTCGCAACTGTAACACTTTTGCCACCGCCCATAATTGCCACGACCACATCATTGCCACCACTCGCAGTTGCCACGATCACTGCTTCAACAACGATTTATTAGCTATGGCAATATCACGGGTCAACGTCATAATACACCTGCGTATTCTTTATCGATGGATTTTTAGCCATCTTCTCGTAGGTGGACATTAGCACGTAGCGCAGTTTTGCCAACGACGCCCCATTCTCCACCTTTATCATTATCTTTTGGATATACAACGATTTTATGCGGGTGACACGCGGTTGGTCGGGGCCGCTCACCCTATTGCCCAACTGCGATGCCAACATCTGGGCATAAGCATTGGAGAAACATTGAAGCACATTTGCGTCGGCATGTTTAAGATATATGTATATGATGCGAGTAAATGGAGGATACAGATATTTCTTCCGTTCTTCTATCTCATTATTGTAGAAATCAATATAGGAGTGTTGCGACACGAAATGGAGCAACGGATGGTCGGGATTATAGGTTTGTATCACCACCTCATTGTGCTCGGCATCGCCACGCCCAGCCCTGCCCGACACCTGCTCAAGCATATTGAATGCCCGTTCCGACGCTTTGAAATCGGGGATATTAATCAATTCGTCGGCGTTCATTACCACCACCGACGACACCGTGCGAAAATCAAGGCCTTTGGTCACCATTTGCGTTCCCACTAAGATGTCGGCCTTGTGGGAGGAGAACGCGTCAATTATGCTTTCGTAGCCATCCTTGTTGCGGGTGGTGTCAAGATCCATGCGCAGCACTTTGCAGTCCGGGAATATGGCTTCTATCTCACCCTCTACTCGTTCCGTGCCATAGCCAACGACTTCAATCGACGGTTGTCGGCACTGAGGGCAAAGGTCGGGCATTTCATATATGGAGCCACAATAATGACACACAAGTTGGCGGGAATGGTTATGGTAGGTCAGCGACACATCGCAGTATTTGCACTTGGGCACCCACGCGCACTGCTTGCATCTCACCATTGGCGCATAACCGCGACGGTTGCGGAATAATATCGCTTGATGCGAAGCACCGACAGCATCGTTAATGCTTTTTATAGCATCGACCGAGAGCGGCCCATTGACCTCGCCCTTCTGCCTTGCTCGTTTCATGTCCACGATGCGTATAGGTGGCAACGGCAGTTCATTGTAGCGCGTTGAAAGGCTCACCAGCCCGAATTTTCCGTTCAAAGCCTTGTAATACGTCTCAACTGCCGGTGTCGCGCTTCCCAGCAATGCTTTAGCGCCATGCATCGATGCCAATACCAGCGCCACATCGCGCGCATTATAACGCGGTGCCGGATCGGCCTGCTTGTAACTCGATTCATGCTCCTCGTCGACGATGACAAGGCCGAGACGCCCAAAGGGCAAGAACAACGACGACCGTGCACCGAGTATCACCCGAGGTCCCGGCTCGGCAAGCATGCTTTTCCATATATCTACACGCTCGTTGTCGGAAAATTTGGAATGATACACCACAATGCTATTGCCGAAGATGTTCTGCAGCCGGCGGGTCAGCTGCGTCGTAAGCGCTATCTCGGGCACAAGATAAAGCACCTGTTCGCCCCGTTTGAGCGCGCTATCAATAAGGTGGGCATATATTTCAGTTTTACCACTTGAAGTGACGCCATGTAGCAACACCGTCGATTTGTCGCGCCACAAGTCGGTAATTTCATCGCATGCCTTCATTTGGGCGGGCGTCAAAAGCGGCAAGCGGCCGTTTGGGGTGCCGTCAAATTTGAACCGGTTTATCTCGCGCCGTTCGATCCGCGCAAGGCCTTTCTTTATTATGGCATTAAGTATCGACGACGTCACGCCGGCTCGGTCAAGCAATTCTTTCCGGTCTACTTCCTTCACCTTAGCATCCCTACGGCTTAGGTTGCTCATCTCCGTAAGCGTCATAAGCAGCCTTTCCTGCTTCTTTGCCGACTTGACACTATCAAATGCCTCGGCAAGCGATGCCATATCAAAGGTTGGCAACACTACAGTTTGCTTTATCGACTTATATCGCTCGATGATTTTCTCCGATATGACGAGCAATCCTCGCTCTATCATCGATGTGATAAGGGCCGCCGGATTTTTAACAGTAACCTCGCGAGCTATTGCCGACACGGCCATGCTTTTCTTCTCGCCCAAAAGCGATAATATGAGTGCTTCGCGGTCGTCGACTACGGCATCTATATCGGGCTCATAGTCAGGATTGATTTCCACGAATGTCTCGCTCTCCACCTTAAGCCCCGATGGCACTGCCGCTTTGTACACATCGCCGGTGGCACACATATAATATTCCGCCACCCACTCCCATAATTTCAATTGCGGGTGGCGTACTATCGGTTCGTTGTCAAGAACTACGGCTATCTCCTTTATTTCAATGCCGTCTGGAGCATGAGTGGTCAGCGATCGTACAATGCCGGTATAATACTTTTTTCGTCCGAACGGCACTATCACACGATGGCCTATCTTGACTACGCGTTCCATCTCTGCCGGTATGGCATAGGTGAACGTCGTGTCAAGTGGCAAAGGCAATAATATTTCAGCATACCATCGCGACATCAGCAATACCTCACCTTAGCGACATTGTCGGCTATAACAATTTGATATTTATATAGCGTTTAGGATTTTTGCGGATGTCCACAAGGAGGGAGTCAATACTTTGAGAAGCCTTCGTCAGGTTGTCATACAGACCGGAGTCGTTGAGCAATGCGCCAAGCGTGGAATTACTATCCTTCAACTGCGCCGTGAGCATAGCGATATCCGAAGATATGCGGTTGATATTGTTGAGCGTAGAGTCAATCGGAGCATTGGCCATCTGCGTAGTAACCTGATTTAGGTCGGTGACTATGCCATTGACTGTGTTTACCACATCGTTGACTGCGCCCATCGTCGTCGGCAATGTATTCACCGTGGCATTGAGGGTATTGGCTGTGGCATTGAGCGTCGACGTCAGTGACTCTATGTTTTTAAACGACTGCAGCAATGCCTCATTGCCGGTTAGGGTATTGATATTGGTGAAGATTGAATCTAATTTAGGCAGGATGTTGCTTACGCCGGGCATCAATTGCTCCGACACTTGGTCCATCATTCCCGATACTATGCCCGACGGGAGCGTATCACCCGGCGCATAATATTCGCTATTGGTTGCCATATCTATCTTAAGCGATGCAGTGCCGAGTAAGCTGCACTCTATCATCGCCTTGGAGTTGACAGGCACTTTAAATTTCTTATCAAGGCTCATTGACACGAGCACACATCCGGGGCGGTCATACATCAGCTCCACATTGTCCACCTGCCCCACTTTAAAGCCATTGACCATTACCGGAGCCGAGCTCTGCAACCCCTTCACATCATTATATACGGCATAATAATAATTAGATGGGCGGAATATGCTCACCCCTTTCAGATATTCAATTCCAAAGAAGAGGATCGCTAATGCTATAAGCACGCACGCCCCAATTATCATCTCTTTTGTGAACAACTTTTTCATTTTACTCTTAGATTTTTCAGCATATTAATAATTCCCGGTTCTTATCTCAGTCTACACGTTTGCCATTCTCCATCTTCACCACAAATGCCTGTGGAAACTTTTTGCGCAACTTTCGCATTGCCTTTTCGGCTTCTTTACGGCTCTTATGGTGTCCTATGGTATACTTGTACATTCCACGGTCATAATACTCATCAACCGCTTCACCCTTAAACAATTTTGATTTTGACGGCACCTTACGGTCGTTGGCAAGCACCTGTACCCTATATTCTATAGCCTGCTCAGCCTCGGGTTCATCAGCTTCGGCGATAGTCCCGGCATCGTCGGCATCAGCAGGCTGTTCCGCCTCTTCTCTCGCCGGTTTTGCATCATGCTTAGCCACTGATGCATCATGCTTTATGACCGAGCTATTGCCGCTTACTGCCGCATAGTAGTCATCAAAAGCTTTAGCAAGCGATTTAGCCATCTTCTCCACACCATCGGCCGATGCCATATATTTCTCCGACCTCGGATTGCATATGAAATCAAGCTCTACAAGCACCGATGGCATACTCGTCGACCATAGCACCCAGAAACCGGCTTGCTTCACGCCCTTATCATGGCGGCCAGCAATCGACGTCAAATTATCCTTGGTAAGTGTGGCAAACTCTATGCTTCGTTCCAAATGCTTACTCTGATTGAGCTCAAATGCTATATACGACTCCGGCGAATTGGGGTCAAAGCCTTGGTATTTCTGCGAATAATCATCTTCAAGAAACATAACGGCATTCTCTCGTTTTGCCACATCGAGGTTGCGCTCCGACTTATGCAACCCGCATGTATACACCTCTGTCCCGGCTATGGTCGTACGGTTTTTATTCTTCCTCGATACTGAATTGACATGTATTGATATGAACAAATCCCCCTTGGCATTATTTGCTATCCTTGCTCGCGCATCCAATGCCACAAACACGTCTTTATCACGAGTATACACCACCTTCACGTCCTCTTTGTCATATTGCTCACAAATCAGCTCGCCAAGCTTCTTCGCCACATTAAGATTGATGGACTTCTCATTGGTGATTGCCCCTATTGCTCCATAATCCTTGCCGCCATGCCCGGGGTCGATGACCACGACAAACTGCTTGGCATCGGCACTTAGAGCCGGCACCACAAGCAACAATAGAAGCATTATATATTTCAAACAATTACGTTTCAATTCTTTATTTACATGTATTACAACTGATGACGTAGGCCCAATTAGCAAGCCATATCACATCTATATATTAATCCATTCCACCTCTTTGGTACAAAAATTATGGCAAAAATAGTAAAAATCAGACAAATTTCAGCCCTATGACTGTTTGAAATTTCGTTAAATAATATTTTTGACTAATTTTGCGAACAATTAAGCCAATTATATGAAATTTTTCCTTTCAATTTCAGCCGCGCTTTCTCTTGTCCTTATTGCCTGCTCAAGCGGCAACGACAATCCCACCCACACCCAATCGGCTCCGGCTCCATTCACTCGCATCGACAAAATTGTTGCTGACTTTGCATCCATGCCGGCTGAGCGTCAACACGCTATTACCGACTCCCTATCCCTTCCTCTCAGCGATTATATTTTCCTCATGGGAGCTTCCTCTGCCGATATTGCCACTTTCATCGACTCGATAAGTCACACCGCAGCATTCCACATGTTTGAACCAGAGGTTGAGCGCATTTTCCACTCTACCACCGACCTTCAAAATGCCCTTGGCACTCTTAACGCCAACCTCCGATGCATGTTCCCCGATTCTCCGAATTATTCCTATTACGGCATCATATCCCCGTATCTCCAAAAAATCATGCTCGTGGACTCTGATATATATATAGCTCTCAACCATTACCTCGGCCCCAACCACGCTGCCTACTCCTCAATGCCGGAATACACTCGCGCCACCAAAACGCCCGCTTACATCCCTTTCGATATTGCCCATGCCATTCTTTCCATCAAGTTCCCATTCTCCGGCAATAGGCCTACTGCAATCCAATATTTCATGTACCGTGGCGCTGAGCTATATGCCATCTCCTCGCTCACCAGCATCACCGACACGGCTACCCTGATGGGCTGGAGTCCACAACAACTTTCATGCGTCGAAGCTCAGGAACATGCGATATGGCACAAAATGGCTGCCGACAACATCATTTACTCCACCGATAGAAATATAGCACTACAGCTTTGCGAACCGGCACCGGCCTCACGTCCAATTTCCGATTCCATCCCGGGAGGCATCGGGTGCTACATCGGCTACCGCATAGTAACATCCTACATCGACAAGCATCCCGACACGCCAATCTCTTTTATCCTATCGCCCGACTTCTACGACGACCCGGCATCGCTCATCCACTCCGGTTACTCTCCTAAGAGCGCGCTCCATTAATCTTTGGTTCGCATTTACGCCCATAAAATTAAGAAATGCGCCCTAAATGTTCCACGTCTTGATTAATAGATTTTCCTTCATCAGTCTTTCTTACGGCGAGGGAACAAGTTCCGCCAAAACGACCGGACCGGTGTCACCAACGGACGGAATGGCTGCTTATCGCCTGGTATAAGTACGTTCAGCCCATGGTGATGGCATTTGACATCCATGATATCGTCAAGCATCATCGGTTCCCCATCTATATGCGCCGGGCCCTCGTTCGACCGATATATTACTGCTGCTGGCGCTCGCAGCGTGTGTATCAACGTATTCGAGTCAATATATCCGGTGAAAAGGTCCATGCCCACCATAGCTGTATCTATCGGCGAACCCTGATGTATTATGATAATATCCAATAGCCCATCGGTAATCGATGCCTTAGGTGCTATGTACGCATTATTGCCATACTGCGACGCATTGCAACATGCCACCACAAATGCCCTTTCCGTAAGTATCTTCCCATTGGCCGATATAGTATACGTATCTGGCTTATAATTTATATATTGCGTAAATGCGCTCTTCAGATACGTAAACAATCCGCGACGGCTCTGCTTGGCAAAATTGTGCGATACCGCAGCATCAAACCCTACACCAAATGTGCAAAAAAACGGCAAATTATTGACTGTCCCATAATCGCATTTTGCCACAATCCCGCGCGATATCACATCCAATGCTGCATCCACATTGACCGGTATCCCTATATGACGCGCTAACCCATTGCCCGACCCCGCAGGAATGATACCAAACTTTACCGCCGTGCCACATAGCGCTTGCGCCGTCTCATTTATCGTGCCATCGCCGCCTGCCGCTATAACGCTATCATACCCTTTCGCTGCAGCTTCTGCTGCAAATCGCGTTGCTTCACCTCGGCACGTCGTAAATCTTACATCTACATTGTAGCCGGCTGCCCTCATCGCCTTTTCCGCTTTGGCGTCGAGTCCATCCTTCTTAGCGGTCCCCGATATCGGGTTTATTATTAGCATCGCATCAGCCATAATTTATATTTCTTTGTTTCCAATTTACAAATATATGGAAAAACCCTTAAAAAAACAATAATTTTGGCAACAATGCGTTAAATATGATATGAAGCGTTTCAAATACATATTATTTGCTCTTATCTGGATATGCTCATTTTTCCCGCGCTCCGGCAGCGTGGCCAATGCCCAGCGACTTAACGACAAGTTGCTCAATTGCCCATATGCCGACCTTCGCCAATGGCATCTGGGCTTCTCGGTAGGATTGCACACTCAGGACATCCGTTTCACACATAATGGCTTTATTACCCCCGAAGGTGAGTCCTGGTTTATGGAGCAACCTTCATTCCAGCCGGGATTCAACGTCAACGGCCTTTTTGATATGAGACTCAACGATTTTTTCAACGTTCGTTTCACCCCAGGCCTCTATTTCGGCAACCGCGACTTCCGTTTTAAGGAAGCCAACTCCGGCGAAGTGCTCCGACAAAGCCTCAAATCAGCATATCTCGTATTCCCAATCGACATAAAATTCTCCGCCTTGCGACTTCGCAACCTTCGTCCTTACGTCACCGCCGGCATCATGCCAGCTGTCGACCTGACGCGCAAAAGTGGCGAATACATCAAGCTCAAAGGTGGAGACTTTTACCTTACATGCGGTTTCGGATGCGACTTGTATCTTCCTTATTTCAAATTCATCCCCGAAGTCAAATTCTGCTTTGGACTAATGGATGTCATCGACCACAAACGACCCGACCTAACCGACGACCCCGCCACTCATAAAATCACTCAATCCATCTCCAAGGCAGTTTCTTCTATGGTCGTATTCAGCTTCTATTTCGAATGACAAATCGCAGTTTCAACATACTATTTCGCATCAGCTTCATTTTTGCGGCGGCTTTTTTCTCCTTAAATGCCTACGCTCAAAGCGACGCGCAATTCTCCCAATATTACCAGGTCAAAAACTACTACAACCCTGCCGCCATCGGCACTTCCGACTTGCTTAACATACGCGGTGGAGCTCGCCTGCAATGGGTCGGCATCGACAATGCACCCAAATCATTTGCAGCAACTGCCGAAATGCCAATCAAATTATTCAACAAACGCATTGGCGTCGGCTTACTCATGCAACAAGAAAGCATGGGCTTGTACAACAACCTCACCCTCGGCCTGCAAGGCGGTTACAAATTAAAGCTCTTCAAAGGCGAACTCACCATTGGCGTGCAACTCGGATTTATCAACGAAGGCTTCAAAGGCACCGAAGTAATCCTCCCTGATGGCGACGACTACCACCAAAACAACGATGAGGCCATCCCCATGAACGACCTCAACGGCAACGCTTTCGACATCGGCGCCGGCGTTTTCTACACCCGCGGCATCTTCTGGGGCGGCATCTCTATGACTCATCTTACACAACCGGTAATCTCTCTCAATTCCGACTCCGGCGACAACACCATGGAGAAAAACTACGAATTTCAAGTCGGCCGCACCCTTTATTTTATGGCTGGATGCAATATTCCGATAAAAAATACGTTATTTGAAGTGATGCCATCGATGCTGGTCAAAAGCGATTTCACATTTACAACTGGCGAAATCACAGCCCGCCTGAGATACAACAAATTTCTCTCCGCAGGCATTGGCTATCGCTACGACGATGCTGTGACCATCTCTTTAGGCGCCGAAATTAAAGGCTTTTACATCGGCTACGCCTACGATTATGCCACATCGGCTATCGCCAAAGCTTCATCTGGCAGCCACGAGATTTTCGCAGGATACGCGCTAAAACTCGACTTCTCGGAGAAAAACAAAAACAAACATAAGAGCATACGTATACTTTAGAATATGAAAAGAACATCTCTTTATCTCTTCCCCATAGCGGCAACCTTGCTTACCGCAGCTTCTTGTGCTACTGGTTCGCGCAACGCTTCTGGCGGCGAAGTCACTGGCGTCGGCGGTCTGGCTTGGGCTGAGCCTACCCCCTACGGCATGGTCCTCATCTCTCGCGGCTCAATGGAAGTAGGAACTCAAAAAGCCGATAGCGCTTGGAACATCCCAAAATCGGCCCGTGGCATATCGGTCGACGCTTTCTGGATGGACGAAACTGAAATCACCAACTCTAAGTATAAACAGTTCGTCTTCTGGGTGCGCGACTCTATTATCCGCGAACGTCTTGCCGACCCCGCTTATGGCGGAAACGAAGCTTTCAAAATCGAAGAAGATAAGGATGGCAACCCTGTCACCCCGCACCTCAATTGGAGCAAACCAATTCCCTGGCGCAATGCCAACGAAGACGAACAGCGTGCTATCGAAAGCGTTTACCGCACAAACCCCATTACCGGTCAACGCGAGCTCGACCCCGAGCAACTCAACTACCGCTACGAGATCTACAACCACACCGAAGCCGCTAAACGCAAACATCGGCTCGATCCTCGCCGGCGTGAATACAACACCGACCTCCCTGCTCCTACCGATGTCCCTATCATTTCTAAAGACACTGCCTACTTCGACGACGAGGGGCAGATCGTTCGCCGAACCATCACCCGCGGCCTCACCGGCGACTTCGATTTCCTAAACACCTACATTGTTAACGTATACCCCGACACCACCGCCTGGGTCAACGACTTCGACAACGCTTACAATGAGCCTTACGTGCGTATGTACTTCTCCCACGGCGGATACAACGACTACCCCGTCGTTGGCGTCAGCTGGGAACAAGCCAATGCCTTCTGCAATTGGCGCACCGACTACCTGCGCCGGGCGCTCGGCCGCGAAGGCGTTTATATTGAACCCTACCGCCTACCCACTGAAGCCGAATGGGAATATGCCGCACGCGCCGGCGTCAACGATAACATGTACCCATGGGAAGGCGACCTCCCTCTTAGCGAAGACAAAGGATGCTTCTATGCCAACTTCAAGCCCAACGAGGGCAACTACGTCAAAGACGGTCAGCTCATCACTTCGCGCGTTGGCACTTACTCGCCCAACGACTTCGGCCTTTTCGACATGGCCGGCAACGTCAGCGAATGGACTTCTACCGCCTACACCGAAAGCGTTTCTAAACTCACAAGCGACCTTAACCCCGAATACCGCTACGACGCCGCACAAGAAGACCCCTATAAAATGAAACGCAAAATTGTGCGCGGCGGCTCTTGGAAGGACGTTGCCCACAACATTCGTTCCGATATCCGTATGTGGGAATACCAAAACGAGCAACGCTCCTACATCGGTTTCCGTTGCGTACGTTCGCAAATCGGTTTCGCTAAAGGCAACAAACAGAAATAATCTGCACTCCAGCCTTCGCTATAGTTTGCTATTATCCTTACGCAACTGACTATTACCTACACGACTTAAAACAATACATCCGAAATGGGAAAAGTAAAAAGATATAAAAACCGCATCACGCGATTCCTTCAGAGCGATGGAGGCCAACGTTTCTTCAACTTCGCTTATTCGATTGGTGCCGCAATCGTTATTTGGGGTGCCCTCTTCAAAATATTACACTTGCCCGGTGGCAACTTCCTCCTATCGCTCGGTATGGGTACGGAGGTGCTCATGTTCATCCTCTCAGCTTTCGACCGCCCGCCGCGCGAATACCACTGGGAAGAAGTATTCCCCGTCTTCGACGACAACTCTTCCGACGAGCACAAAGAAGCCAACGCTGATGCCACGCCTCATATCTCAGGCGCATCAGGCTACGGCCCTACCGTCATCGTCACCGGCGGTGGAAATGCCGGCAATGCCTCCGCAAATGCCGGTGAAACTTCTTCCATCAGCGTTTCACCTCAGCAAGCCAAAGCCGCCGTTGGTATCCCTTCCGACATCAATCTTAGCGAAGAGGACTCTCGCTCACTCTCTGAAAGCATTGCTAAAATGGCCGCAGCATCCGACCAGCTCGCACGTATGGCCGAACTTACATCCGCTACTCAGCAATACCTCGACCAGATGGCAAGCATAGCCGCCGAAATGGAACACCTGCGCTCCACCACTGCCGCACTCAACCAAGTTTCCGACGTGCTACTCGACAGCTACCGAGCTATCACCGAAAACTCCGAAAACATCACTCGAAGCTCTTCGGGCTACGTTGAACAAATGCAAGATCTCAACCGAAACCTTACCGGGCTCAACACAATCTACGAAATTCAGCTCAAGAGCGTTTCATCTCAACTCGACTCTATCGACCGTGTCAACCGAGGCATTAAGGACATTCGCGACATGTACGAAAAGAGCTCAAGCCAAAGCGCCCGCTATGTTGAAGAGACCGAACGTATGGCCCATTACATGCACCAGCTCAACGCCATATACGAAAAAATGCTCACGGCAATGACCGTCAACATGTACCGACAGCCTATGGGCATGGACCCCACTTCCGCGGCCGACAGCAACAACCCACAAGGTTAATCCCCCTCGTGCCTATTCTCCATCTTATTTTAATATGATATTAAATGGCGGTCTCCTTATTTTCCCCGACCGCCAGCGAAATATAGAAATCCAACAATGGGAGCATCCAACAAACGACTATCGCCACGCCAGAAGATGATCAACTTGATGTATATCGTCCTTATGGCAATGCTCGCGCTCAACGTTTCGAGCGACGTGCTCGACGGCTTCACGCAAGTCAAAGATGGTTTGGTTCGCACCAACGATAATATCGAGCAACGCAACGCCTCGATTATTCATGCACTCGAAGCTTTCAGCGTCCAGAACCCCGAAAAAGGCCTCGCCTGGTTCCAAAAAGGAATGGAAGTACGCCAAAACACCGAACGCATCTACAACCTCGTCGACTCGCTAAAAGTGCAAATAGTGAAGAAAGCCGACGGAATAGATGGCAATGTCGACAATATCGTCAACAGAGAAGACCTCGATGCAGCTGCCGCAATTATGCTCGATCCTTCCACTCTACGTGGCGCCACACTGCGTGGAGCTATCGACACCTACCGGACCTACATCACATCTTTGGTTTCCGACACCGTCAAAAGCGCAAGTATCGAGCAAGCACTTTCCACTGCCCCCGTTCAGCGCATCGGGGAAATCGGCGAAATGCTATGGGAAGAATACAAATTTGAAAACCAGCCGGTCGTTTCCGCTATTACATTGCTCACCAAACTGCAAAACGACATCAAATATGCCGAAGGCGAAGCCCTGCAATCGCTCCTCGCCAATGTCGACGCCGGTGATGTCCGCGTCAACGAGCTCAACGCCTTCGTCATCCCCGACTCTCGCATCGTAATGCGTGGCAGTAAATACCAAGCTAACATCGTCCTCGCTGCCGTCGACACCACCCAACGTCCCGGCATTTTCATCAATGGCCGGCGACTTGCCGACAACGGTCTCTATGAAGTTATCGCTAATGCCTCTGGCAACTTCGACTACAAAGGATACCTCGAAGTCTCACATGGCGACGGGTCTGTTACTCGCCACGACTTCAGCTCTTCCTACACCGTCATCGAACCCACCGCCACCGTATCGGCGACAATGATGAACGTGCTCTACGCCGGCATCGACAACCCCATAAGCATCTCTGTGCCAGGCATCCCTAACACCGGCGTCACGGCTACCATGACCAACGGCTCCCTCTCTCGCCGCGGCGACTCCTGGGTCGCCCACCCCACCAAAGTTGGCGACAAAGCCATCGTAACGGTAATCGCCGATATGAACGGCAAAAAAACCGAAGTTTCGCGCACCGAATTCCGCGTGCGTAAACTCCCCGACCCAACCCCTTTCATCTCCTACAAAGATGCTGAAGGCAACAGCGTTCGCTATCGCGGCGGCGGCAGAGGCATTGCTAAAGCTCTGCTTATGCAAGTGCCCGGCATCGAGGCAGCTATCGACGACGACCTGCTCAACATTTCTTTCAATGTTATTAGCTTCGAAACTGTCACTTTCGACTCTATGGGCAACGCCTTGCCCGAAGTCTCCGACGGCAACAAGTTCTCCTCTCGCCAAAAATCACAATTGCAACGACTCAAACGTGGAAACCGCATCTACGTCACTCGCGTCAAAGCTGTCGGCCCCGATGGTATAACGCGCGAGCTTGCACCTCTCGAAATCATCATTAATTAGTATAATATAATTTCATCATATCACAATGAGCGTATTTTTTAGACATATCTCTGTGGCAGTCGCTATTATAGCGTTAGGTTCTTCGGCTTTTGCTCAAGACTCTTCTTCAAGCTCAGTTGTACGCCGCGGCGGTGCCGACCGCAATCGCAAGGAGCAAGCCCAACCAGGTGTGACCGAACGCATGCAGAAATTCTACGAAGAAACGCCTAAAAGCGATGCCGACATGCAATGGATGCGCGTAATCTACCGCGAGCTCGACCTCGCCAAACCAAAAAACGCCTCGCTTTACTACCCCGAGGACATCATCGATGGCGATAAAAACCTTTTCCGCATCATCATGGAACAACTCGCCGACAACCGTATCGCCGCTTACGAATATCTCGACGGACGCGAAATCTTCAACGAACAGTATCGCCTAAAAGTCGGCGATATGCTCGACCGATTCCACATTTATTATACTCCGGCAAAAGGCTCTACCGAAAAAAATCCCCGATACGTCATCGAGGAAGTCGACGTCCCCACCAACGAGGTCCTTTCTTACTATATTATAGAACGCTGGGAATTCGACTCCCGCTCCAACAATATGCGCACTCGCGTTGAAGCCATTTGCCCCGTACTTCACCGATCCGGCGACTTCGGCGGCGACGCCATGAAATACCCCATGTTCTGGGTCAAAATGGACGCCATTCGCCCCTACATCTCTCAACAATACATCTTCGTCGACGACGACAACAACCTCCCGAAATACACTCTCGACGATTTCTTCGCCATGAACATGTATGAAGGCGACATCTACAAGACTCGCAACCTCCGTAACCAGTCAATGATGCAAATGTACCCCGACCCCGACGACCTCAAACGCGCTCAGGATAGCATCCAAAACCGCCTCGAATCGTTCGACAAAAAGCTATGGGTACCCTCCCGCGAAGAAGTCATCGCTGCGCGTGAAGCACGCGAAGCCGCCGCTGCCGGCGATTCAATCGTAATCCCCGACCGCGACGCCACTCCTAAATCCGCCCGCTCCGCTCGCGCTAAAAAGAACACCAAGAAAAAGGAGCCCAAATCGATCAAGCCCAAATCAAGCAGCAACAACAGCAATTCAGCTGTCCGTTCTGTTCGACGTCGCAAATAATTTCCCCTCTCACCAACGGCTCCGACATGCCCAATTGCCACCTTTTTTGCACTTTTCCAACATCCTACCTCATAACCGGCGGTGCGCACTTCATTAGTGCCCACCGCCGTCACTTTTCCAATCCTCTTTCTTTCAGCAACATAACCCAACACACGCCAATTATGCCATTTTGCGCATTACTACTCGCAGTGTGCAAAAGGTTAAGGTTATGTTAAAGAACATGGTTTTCAGATTTTTTTACTATTTTTGCATAGAAAAATTGTTTAAGAAATCTCATTTTTATCATGGCTAAAATTCACGGAGCCGTTGTAATTGACACTGAGCGCTGTAAAGGGTGCAACCTATGCGTCGTGGCTTGCCCTGCCAATGTGCTGTTGCTTAAAGACAAAGAGGTCAACGACCGCGGCTATCATTTCGCATATATGGCGCATCAACAAGCCTGCATTGGTTGCTCCGCTTGTGCTACTGTCTGCCCCGACGCTTGCATCGAAGTTTATAGGGTAGTCGAAAAATAATTATTAATCTCAGTCAGAATAACTATGAATGAAGATATCAGGCTCATGAAGGGTAACGAAGCCATCGCTCATGCCGCCGTGCGATACGGTATCGATGGCTACTTCGGATACCCCATCACGCCTCAATCAGAAGTGCTTGAGACCCTCGAAGCTCTCATGCCCTGGGAAACCACCGGAATGGTTGTCCTACAAGCCGAGAGCGAAATCTCATCTATCAACATGGTTTACGGTGGCGCCGCTACTGGCAAAGCGGTGATGACTTCATCTTCAAGCCCCGGCGTTTCCCTTATGCAAGAGGGCATTTCCTACCTCGCCGCTTCTGAGCTTCCCGCCTTGATTATCAACGTCATGCGCGGCGGCCCCGGCTTAGGCACCATCCACCCATCCCAAAGCGATTACTTCCAGGCTACTAAGGGCGGTGGACACGGCGACTATCGTCTCATCGTGCTCGCCCCTTCTTCCGTCCAGGAAATGGCCGATTTCGTCGGCCTCGGCATGGACCTCTCTTTCAAATACCGCACCCCAGCAATGATTCTTGCCGACGGCGTTATCGGGCAGATGATGGAAAAGGTTGTCCTCCCGGAGCAACGTCCTCGTCGTTCCCAGGATGAAATTCGTCGCCAATGCCCTTGGGCTCTTACCGGCAAAACGCCCAACCGACAGCGCAACGTCGTCACTTCGCTCGAGCTCGACTCCGCTTTAATGGAGAAAAACAACGAACGGTTCCAACGCACCTACAAAGAAATAGAAGCCAACGAAGTGAGATTTCAAGCCTACGACACCGACGATGCCGACTACATTATCGTCGCTTTCGGCTCTATGGCGCGAATCTGTCAGAAAGCCGTGGAAGAAGCTCGCAATGCCGGCGTCAAAATCGGCATCCTCCGGCCTATTACCCTTTGGCCTTTCCCCTACAAAGCCATCGAAGATGTGGCTAAGCACGCCAAAGGCATCCTCGTGGCCGAGCTTAACGCCGGACAAATGATCGAAGACGTCCGACTCGCCGTCCACGACTCTATCCCCGTAGAGCATTTCGGGCGTATGGGTGGTATAGTACCCAACCCTGCCGAAGTACTCAATGCATTCACCGACAAGTTCGGCGTGAAGTTCAACTTTACAAATGATTAATCATGGAATTAGACCAAATCATAAATCCAGCCAACAAGGTGTACAGCCGTCCGGCTCTGCTCAACGACAACACCATGCACTACTGCCCCGGTTGTAGCCACGGAGTCGTGCACAAAATCATTGCCGAATGTATCGAAGAACTTGGCTTGCAGGAAAACGCCATCGGCGTAGCCCCCGTTGGGTGCGCCGTGTTCGCCTACAACTATATCGACATCGACTGGGCCGAAGCTGCCCACGGTCGTGCCCCTGCTCTCGCTACGGCTATTCGACGCCTCAACCCAGAAAAGCTTGTTTTCACCTATCAAGGCGACGGCGACCTCGCTGCCATTGGCACCGCTGAAACCATCCATGCTGCCAACCGTGGCGAAAACATCACAATCGTGTTCATCAACAATGCCATCTACGGCATGACCGGAGGACAGATGGCGCCTACCACTCTCGAAGGGCAGAAAACCGCCACAACCCCCTATGGCCGACGACCCGACCTCAACGGATACCCGCTCGCAATCTCACCCCTGCTGGCTCAATTAGACGGCACTTGCTTTGTCACTCGACAAGCCGTCCACACAGCTGCCGCTGTCCGCAAAGCTAAAGCCGCAATTAAAAAAGCATTTAAAAACTCCATCGATGGCAAAGGCACTTCCGTAGTCGAAATTGTCGCCACTTGCTCTTCCGGCTGGAAAATGACCCCCGATAACGCCAACAAATGGATGGAAAAATTTATGTTTGAAAAATATCCCCTCGGCGACATCAAAGACTCTGCCAAGTAAATTTATTTCCAAACATGCTCTAAATCTACTAAAAAATGAAGGAAGAAATTGTCATAGCCGGTTTCGGAGGTCAAGGTGTCCTCTCTATGGGCAAAATTCTCGCATACGCCGCTCTTATGAACGACTTGGAAGTCACATGGATGCCATCCTACGGCCCCGAGCAACGTGGCGGAACTGCCAACGTCACTGTCATCATTAGCGACGAAGCAATCTCATCGCCTATCGTCGACACCTACGATACCGCCGTTATTCTCAACCAACAGAGCCTCAACAAATTTGAAAATCATATCAAGCCCGGAGGTACCCTCATCTACGACCCTTACGGCATTCACCACTACCCCTCTCGCACCGACATCAATATCGTCAAAGTCAACGCTATGGATGCTACTATCGAGCTCGGAAATGCCAAAGGCTACAACATGATTCTCCTCGGCGCGCTCCTAAAGCTCAAACCGATCGTTTCGCTCGACGACGTTCTGCGCGGCCTGAAAAAAGCCCTCCCCGAACGCCACCATCACCTCATCCCAGCCAACGAGCAAGCCATCCTCAAAGGCATGAGCCTCGTCTAAGACATTAGCTCATCACCTCGTTTTAATCATCTATTTTCAACATCCAATCCCTAACCGGCGGCTACTCAAGCTATATCGCCCGATGTATGCACCGATTATCCCCTGGTTATGCCTTTCTCTCTCCTCCCCCCCCCTCCGACCTTTTTTTAATACTCAGTCGCGACATTCTAAATGAACGATTTTTTCAAAATACTACGCCGCTTCGTCCCGCCATATAAAAAGTATCTCATACTCAACATCTTCTTCAATATCCTGGCGGCTTTCCTCACTCTCTTCTCTTTCGCTCTCATAATCCCTATTCTCGAAATGCTCTTCCAAGTCTCCGAAGAGCACTACGAATATTTGGAACTCGGTAGCGGCTCATTCAAAGATGTCGTCGTCAACAATTTCTATTACTACGTTCAGCAAGCCATCGCCGAGCTCGGCCAATCCAACACGCTCGCCATTCTCGCCGTGATGCTCGTTATCATGACCATGCTCAAAACGGGTGTCACATACCTAAGCTCCTACTGCATCATTCCCATGCGTTCCGGCATTGTTCGCGACATTCGCAACTACGTCTACGACAAAATCGTGCGCCTTCCTATCTCGTTCTTCACATCCGAACGCAAAGGCGACGTCATGGCGCGCATGAGCGGCGACGTAGCCGAGATTGAAAGCTCCATTATGGCGTCGATCGACATGTTCTTCAAAAACCCCATCATGATTTTGGTGTGCCTTTTCACTATGTGCATGATATCATGGCAGCTCACCATTTTCGTCCTTATCCTCCTCCCTATAGCCGGAACCATAATGGGCCGAGTTGGCAAAAAACTCAAACGCAAGTCCCTCGAAAACCAAAACCAATGGGGCGTGCTTATGTCCAACATTGAAGAAACTCTCGGTGGCCTACGTATTATCAAAGCTTTCAATGCCGAAGAAAAAGTAAAAAACCGCTTTCACAAAGAAAACCAACATCTCTACACACTCAGCAACAAGGTTGCCCGACGGCAAGCGCTCGCCCACCCTATGAGCGAATTTCTCGGCACTTCCGCTATCGCTATAGTCCTTTGGTTCGGCGGCGCACTTATCCTTAACGGAGCTTCGTCAATGAGTGCCTCTTCGTTCATTTACTACTTGGTGATTTTCTACAACATCATCAACCCCGCTAAAGAGCTCTCCAAAGCAATGTACTCCATTCAGAAAGGGCTCGCCTCTATGGAACGTGTCGACAAAATCCTCTCGGCCGACAATCCTATCAAGGACCCCGAGAATCCCGTAACTATCCCACACCTCAAAGGCAACGTCTGCTATAAAAACGTATCTTTCAGCTACGGCACAAACGAGGTTATCCACAACATCGACCTCGACATCCCAGCCGGCGCCACCGTCGCTCTTGTCGGGCAATCTGGTTCCGGAAAATCCACTCTCGCCGACCTCCTCCCGCGTTTCTACGACGTGCAAAACGGCCAAATCACCGTCGACGGCGTCGACATTCGCAACATGCGCGTCCACGACCTCCGCTCGTTCATGGGTAATGTCAACCAAGAAGCTATCCTTTTCAACGACTCTTTCTACAACAACATCACTTTCGGCGTTGAAAACGCCTCTATGGAACAAGTCATCGAAGCCGCCAAAATAGCTAACGCCCACGACTTCATCATCGAAACCGAAAACGGGTACGACACCAACATCGGCGACCGCGGTTGCCGCCTCTCCGGCGGACAACGCCAACGACTATCCATCGCTCGAGCTATCCTCAAAAACCCGCCTATGCTCATCCTCGACGAAGCCACATCTGCGCTCGACTCCGAAAGCGAAAAAGTAGTGCAGGAGGCTCTCGACAGGCTCATGAAGGATCGTACAACTCTCGTCATCGCCCACCGTCTTTCCACAATTTGCAATGCCGACCTAATATGCGTGCTCCACGAAGGGCGCATCGTCGAACGTGGAACCCACGACCAACTCCTCGCTCTCAACGGCTACTACAGCCGTCTCGTCGACATGCAAAAATTCTAAAATCGCTGTATCCGTACCATGCGACGGCAAGCTCTACGATTGCTGCTCTCCACGGCGCTTTACCATCTTCGACGTCGCCTCATATAGCAGATACAACGGAACAAACACCACGCAGAGAGTGAACGGATCACCTGTCGGCGTTATCAACGCAGCCATCACCAACAGTACCACTATCGCATGACGCCGGTACCTGCCAAAAAACTCCCGTGTCACCAAGCCCATCCTCCCCAACAACCACCCCAACAAGGGCAGCTCAAACACTATCCCCATTGCCAATATTATCACCGTGAAATTATCCATATACGACTCTATAGTTATCGTATTCGGTATCATCTCACTCAACTGATATGTAGCCAAAAACCTGAGCGTCAACGGAAATACTAAAAAATACCCCACCGACACGCCTAAATAGAACATCAAATTCCCCGCCACAAACGCCCTAACTGCATGCTCTCGCTCCCGTGGATACAATCCCGGACGCACAAACCGCCACAACAGATATATCACAATCGGGAAACCTATCACCAACGCCATCTCAAACGACGTCGACAGATGTATCGACAACTGCGACGCCAGCTTCGTGTTAATCAGCGTCATCTCAAACGGCTCTCGCGTCAATCCACCCGATACAGCATCAAACAATCTATACAACGGGAAATCGTCATGACACGGCGCCAATATCACCACATCAAATATCTGCGGCATGAACACGAAAAATGCCACCGACAGCACTATCAACAATACCCCAATACGAAACAACACCCCTCTGAGCACATCAAAATGCGCCCAGAACGACATCGTATTAGTTTCATCTTCAGCCACCGGAATATCTCTGATTTTTTTGTGGTCTTGTTACACGCCACGCTATAGCTCAAGCATGCCTTTCCCCTACGCAAGCAACCCTTCTTCGAATCGCCTTTCTTGTCCCGACTTGCTCACTTTTCGTCATTATTACCTTCCTTTGGCTTACCCTCTACATCGTCGACCGCATCATTAAGCCCCGACTTAAAGCTCTTGACCCCCTTACCCATCGCACGCATAAGCTCAGGTATCTTCTTACCTCCAAAAAGCAACAATATTACCACCAATATTATTATCCACTCCCAACCTCGCATATTACCCAAAAACGCAGTCATCATTTTTATCCTAATATTAAGTATTATTATTCCTAACTAATTTCTGGAACTCCGGCACTCTATAGCCTCCGACTTTTTCGTTCCTACTCGCAAAAATAATAAAAATTACGGCTCGCAACCTCATCTCGCCTCAATAATTTTTGCATCCACCTCCGCCCCCGCCATTATCCCATTATTCCAGATTAGGTCTATTCATCCCACTTAATTTATACACAATGCCCCACCATTATCTATTACCAATCACACATTATCCATCCGGGAAGCCCCCTGCCTTCCGCGCTACGGGTTCAGCAAATCCGGATTATAATAGTCAAACACATCACGCGCCAGCTCCAACGCATGCCGTGCCCCACTCTCAGGATTGATTGCAACCGCTCTCTCAAAATCAGTCACCGCCGACGAATAGCGCTGAAGACGCCACCACAACTTTCCACGCTCGAAATACCCCTCATCATCTTCGGCTTTCTCTTGTAGGTACACATCCATCGCAGCTATTGCTTCCTCGATGCGATTTGCATCAATTAACTCTTGGATATTTGGTAATACACTCATCAAATATTAATTTTACACGAAAATACAAAATCTATATCGATTATGCCAAAGTTTTCATCTTTTCTAACATTATTTATATCATTGTCGGCATTAACCCTCTCTGCTGCCGACCCCACTGCCACAGCCTTCTCCTATGAGCAATGCCTCGGCTCGTGGCGCCCCTACCCCGTCCCCTCCTCTACCATAGAATCACCCGACTCCCTTTCTCCTATTTTCATAAACCACGTCGGTAGACACGGCTCTCGATTTCCTTCTTCGCCTAACTCTACCTTCGCCCTGATGCGTGCCCTACAACGTGCCGACTCCCTCAACACCGTCACCCCCGACGGCCGTCGACTCCTCGACCTCACTCGCTATGTGGCACAACGTGCCGACAACTACTGGGGCGCGCTCGACTCCCTCGGCATGGCCGAACAACGTGGCATCGCTTCTCGAATGTTCATTTCCTACCCCGACCTGTTCATCAACGGCTCCGTTTATGCCGTATCATCCTACTCTCCTCGTTCCATAATGTCAATGTACTCTTTCACCCACCAGCTATCCCGACTTAACAACAAAATCGAAATCTCCACGTCGTCCGGCCGCTCCGCATCCCAGCTATTACGCCCATTCGACCTCAATAGCGACTACATCGATTTCATTCGCTCCAAAGTGTGGGAAACCCCTTGGAGCGACTTTGCCGACTCTCGCATCTCTGCCACCCCCTTGCGTAATATCCTCGGCAAAGACTACCCGCTATCCATCTCCGATACTCGCGACCTTGCCATCGACCTCTACCATTTCCTCGGCGGGCTCCCTGCTATGGGCATAAACATCGACATCAGCCAATTCCTTTCCCTCGACGACATTAACGCTTTATGGAGCGTCTACAACCTACGGCAATATCTGCAGCGCACCGCATCCGTCCTCTCTTCTGCTCCCGCCGACATTGCTTCGCCTCTTGTCCTCGACATCATCCGCTCCACCGACGACGCCATCAACGGCTCTTCCGATGTCACTATCCATCTGCGCTTCGGTCATGCCGAAACCCTTCTCCCCCTTTTCTCGCAACTGCGTCTTAGGGGTGCTTTCTACCTAACCAACTACTATGACACGGTAGCTCAGCATTTCAAAAACTTCGATATAGTCCCAATGGCTGCCAACCTCCAAATCGTGCTTTTCAAAGCCCAAAGCGGAGCCTACTACGTGCGCTTCGACCTCAACGAACAGCCTATTCCGCTTCTTCCCAACGACGACCGCATTTACCTGCCTTGGAGCGAAGCTCGCGACTACATGATTCGCTGCCTTCCCCTCTACGACCAACCTTGATTTCCTCCGGTTACGCAGTAGCCTATTCCCATCCATTCCGAGGACCTATAAATAGGCCTCACGCAAATCAATAGGCCTCACACAAACCCGTTGATTATTGCCGCTATCTCCTCAGCCTCCGCTTCGGCCGTACACGATGATATCGGCAATGACAGCACGCTCCCGCCTATCGCTTCAGCCTGCTCAAGCGCGTCGCCCACCGCCCGGAAATCCACCCTCGCCATGCAAGGCTGCCTATGCGGCGGAACTGCATAATGTATATCCGTAGCCACTCCCGCATCACGAAGATACTCCTGCAATCGGTCACGCTCCGCACATCTCACCACATACTGATGCCACACCATATCCTCGCCCGTCAACATCGGCTTGGCAATGGCTTTGTTACTGATTATCCGGTCATATATCCCAGCTATCACCCGGCGCCGGCCATTCTCCCGCTCCACGTACGGCATCTTCACATTCAGCACCGCAGCCTGCATCGGGTCGAGGCGGCAATTGGCTCCTACATATATGTTATGGTAACGGCGGTCGCTGCCATAATTGCTCAGCGCACGCACTCGGGCAGCAAGGTCGCCATCGTGCGTCACTACAGCGCCGGCATCACCCAATGCACCAAGATTTTTTGTCGGATAAAAGGAGAATGCCCCGGCATGGCCGAGTCCTCCGCTCACGCTTGTCCCATACAGCCCCGGAGTATCACTGCGCGACCCTATCGCCTGCGCATTATCCTCTATCACCAGCAATCCATATCGTTCTACTATCGCTTTCAGTCGCGCATCCCAGCACACTCTGCCATACAAATGCACCGGCATTATACCTCGCGTTCGCGATGTTATCGACTCCTCTATTCGCGATGTGTCCAAATTTAGCGTCGCCATATCTACCGGCGCAAGCACCGGACGCAACCCGGCATCTAATATCGCAAGCACCGACGCTATATACGTGTTGGCAGCAACTATCACCTCATCCCCTTTTTTCAAATCTCCGCGGTCAACCCACGCCCGTAGTATCAGTCGGAGCGCATCAAGTCCGTTGCTCACTCCTACTGCATATTCCGCTCCGGTCATTGACTGCAACCCTCGCTCCAAACGCTCGCACTCGCCGCCACCTATATAACGTCCCGACGTTATCACACGCGACACCGCCGCCTCTATTTCAGTCATATACGGCGCATTAATCTCCGCAAGATCCAAAAATGTGTATTTAGCTTTCGCCATTTTCATCCCTCAACATATATTTCTTTAAACCGTCGCATACTCCGGCAATAGTCATCCTCGCTGTATAGTTCCGATGTCAACACCAAACTTACCGACCCCGACGAAAAGTTATCCAACGAGCGCCATATACCATTGGGTATATACAATGCCTTGTATGGCCTATTTAGCGAAAATTTCCTCTCGTCCACTCCATCTGTCAGCGTCACGTCAAACGACCCCGACGCTGCTATGATAAACTCATGCGCTCGAAAATGGGAATGGCCTCCTCGCTCGGAGTCGCCAGGCACATCATATAAATAGAACACTCGCTTTATCGGGAAAAGGTTATCACTATTGTCGACAACCGTAAGCGACCCATTGGGATGGCATATTCGCGACAGTTCTACTATGCGGCAATCGTCAAGACTGTTGCGCCTGTTGAAATCATAATCCCATGCCTTTGCCGTATCTGTCACAGCATGAGGCTGCTCTCCCCCATTTAGCATTTTGAGCCACTCTCCCTTGTCTCGCAGATAGTCTCGCTCGTCATAGTTGGTCGACGACAGCACCAAAGCCACTGAATTGGTCGAGAAATTGTCGATACGACGCCACGTCATCGGCGGCACATGAAGCCCGTAAAACGAGCGGCCAAGCGATATGCGCTCCTCGCCCGAACCGCTATCCACAACCACGTCAAACGACCCCGACAGCGCCACTATCAACTCCGACGCCGTGCGAAACGCATGCCCATGCCGTTCTTCGCCTCCCGGCACATCATATATCCAATAGGCTCGGCGTATCTCAAACGGCACCTGCGCGCCATTCTCTACAAAGGTCAGGTTCCCTCGCGGGTCAAGTATCTTTGGCAATGTCAGCAATTGTGGCTTCATAGCTTTACTAATCTGGATTAAACGCTATTTCTTTTATCTTCTATCCCTCGCTATCAGCAAGCGCTATCAGATACTTGCCATAGTCATTCTTAGCCATCGGCGCTGCTATCTCACGCAGCTTTTCAGCAGTGATAAATCCACGACGATAGGCCACCTCTTCCAACGCTGCTACGTAAAAGCCTTGTCGCTTCTGTATCGCTTCAATAAATGCCGACGCCTCCATCAGCGAATCTATTGTGCCGGTATCAAGCCACGCAAATCCGCGACCGAAGCATTTCACATTCAATCGCCCAGCTTGCATATATGCCTCATTCACCGAGGTTATCTCCAATTCCCCTCGTGCCGACGGCTTTACATTGGCCGCAATATCCACCACATCATTGGGATAGAAATACAACCCTACCACCGCAAGGTCGCTCTTGGGCACCTCCGGCTTCTCCTCTATCGACGTTGCATGTCCGCTCTCATCAAGCGTTACTACGCCATAACGGTTGGGATCTTTAACCTGGTAGGCAAACACGGTTGCCTCATTCTTCTTCTCTGCGATGGAAAGGGCCTCACGCAGCAAACCGGTAAATCCCTGCCCGTAGAATATATTGTCGCCCAACACTAAGCATGCGCTATCTTCGCCTATAAATTCGCGCCCTATGATGAACGCCTGCGCCAGCCCTTCAGGTCGGGGCTGCTCGGCATACGAAAACTCCACCCCCAATTCTTCACCGCTGCCAAGCAACCGTCGGAACATAGGCAAATCTTCCGGAGTCGATATTATCAATATCTCCTTTATCCCGGCAAGCATCAGTACCGACACCGGATAATATATCATCGGCTTGTCATACACCGGTATCAACTGTTTCGACACTCCCTTTGTTATCGGATAAAGTCGTGTTCCCGACCCCCCTGCCAATACTATTCCTTTCATAGCTTTATTCTCTTTAATGAGTATCAATCATCGGTCCTATCTCCCATTGTACATCATATCGTAATACTTCTGGTAATCGCCCGACACCACATCGGCCACCCATTGCTGATTGTCAAGATACCATTTCAACGTCTTGCGTATTCCTTCCACAAACGGTGTCTCGGGATACCATCCCAATTCAGTGGCTATCTTTGTCGGATCTATCGCATAACGCATATCATGCCCTGGCCTATCTGCCACGTAGGTTATCAACTCGTCATTTATTTCCTCTGGCGCTATGGCAAATATCTCGCGATACTTAGGCTCGGACTCAAGCATCTCCCTTACAATCCTGATTATCGTTTTGACGATGTTGATATTGCTTTCCTCGTTAAATCCTCCTATATTATAGACTTCTCCTATACGGCCTTTGCGCAACACCATGTCTATCCCCTTGGCATGGTCTGCCACGTAGAGCCAATCTCTCACGTTCTCCCCCTTGCCGTACACCGGCAATTTCTTCCCCTCTGTGATATTCTTGATTATCAGCGGTATAAGTTTCTCTGGAAAGTGATACGGGCCGTAATTGTTGGAGCAACGTGTTATGTTGACGGGCATCCCGTAGGTCTCGTGATACGCCATTGTCAACATGTCGGCCGCTGTCTTCGACGCCGAATATGGCGACCGTGGTGCAAGCGGCGTTGCCTCGGTGAAAAATTTGTCACCGAATGTCTTCAAGTCGCTACGGCCTGCCACTACGCGCGCCACATCTTCGCTCAAATGCAATTCATGCGCCTCGGCATACGTCTTCTCCAACGACCCATACACCTCATCGGTAGATATCTGCAAAAATTTCTTCCCTTCTCGGTATTTTGGCTTCCCGTTTTCATCTTTGCCTTCACACCATGCCTTGCGAGCACAGTCAAGCATATTCTGCGCCCCAAGTATATTGGTCTCAAGAAACAACCGTGGATTGGTAATCGACCTGTCAACATGGCTCTCGGCAGCAAAATTCACCACATAGTCGGGGTCATATTCCGCCATCAGCTTCTCCACCAATTCGCGGTCACCGATATCGCCCTTCACAAAGTTTACATTGTCTAATTCAAGCAACGGCTTTATTGTCATCAGATTTCCCGCATACGTAAGCACATCCAATATCAACACATCTACTTCATTGCCATACGTCTTGATAAGGTAATCCACAAAGTTGCTACCGATAAATCCGGCGCCTCCCGTTACCAGATATTTTTTCATAATATCTTCGTATTTTTCTTATAAAATTCTGTTTAATATGTTTTATAATATTTCCCCACCCCGTTCACCGACGCTTTTAATCTATTTTATATAATCCATTTTCGCATCAGCGGTAGAGGTATCGCTTTATCGAGCGCTTCGGCGTCTTCTCAAATTCATTGGGTATAAGCTGTATGTGCTCAATCCGTTCGTACGGCGCCACTATCTTGTTCAAGTCCTGACGCACGCCCTCCATTATTGGCTCCATGTCAACTATTGTAAGCTTCTCGCGGTCCATCTGCTCGTAGTCGGGATAGACTATCGCTATCAACCCCTTGCCTCGTTCCACCACAAGGCTCTCACTCACGTAAGGCATATTGTTGAGCTTCGACTCTATCTCCTCAGGATATACATTCTGTCCGCTTGCCGTCAATATCATTGTCTTATACCTCCCCCTGATAAACAAGGTCCCATTCTCGCTGCGCACTCCCATATCTCCCGTATGAAGCCACCCATCTTCATCAAGCACTCCAGCTGTTGCTTCTTGGTTCTTATAATACCCGGCCATCACGTTCTGTCCTTTGACGCATATCTCTCCAGGTATTGTCTCCGGATCTTCCGATTCTATCTTCGACTGCATGATTCCCGGCAACGTCATCCCGCACGACTGTGGCACAAACTCCCGCCACGGCGTGTAGCTAATAAGTGGCCCGCACTCTGTCATGCCATAGCCTACCGTGAACGGAAACTTTATTCTATGCAAAAACTCCTCTACCTCTTTGTTGAGCGGAGCTCCCCCCACTATCACCTCCTCAAACTCTCCCCCGAATGCTTCTACCAACCTGCTGCGTATCTTCCCATATATCGCCTTGTCAAGAAACGGTATCGCAAGTGCCCATCGCATCGGCTGCTTCGTTATCATCGGCACTATCTGATTCTTGTATATCTTCTCAAGCACCAACGGAACAGTCACTATTAGATTGGGCTTAACTTCTCGCATAGCTTTCACCAGCAATTTCGGCGACGGCAACCGCCCGAACAACGTGATATGCGACCCGGTCGCCAACGGCGTCAACATGTCAAACGCACACCCGTAGGCATGCGCCAACGGCAAGAACGACAACACCCGCGACCCTGGATAATGCAAACGCGAATTAATGCCGAACACCACATTGCCCGCAAGGTTGTCAAACGTCAACATCACCCCCTTCGAAAATCCCGTAGTCCCCGACGTATAGTTCAACTCCGCAATCGCATGCTTATCAAGGATGGCATACTTCACATCCTCGCGACTAAACCCATTGCGATAGCGCGACTTCAGCTTCCGTGTCAAGTTCTTTAGCACTCGCGAAGGCATCTGTTCCTGGTCTCCGCGCTCGGCAAGCACTCTTCGTGTATCCAACGACAACGCTGCCTTCAACGCCGGCATCTCATCGAAATCAAGATTTTCAAACACCGAATTGCTCACAAACAGCAACACCGCGTCCGAATGATTGATGATATGCTGTGCGTCCTGAGCATTAAAATCCTGAAGCACTGGCACTATCACCGCCCCATAGGTTATCGTCGCAATATACGCTGTGACCCACGTCGTTTTATTCCTTCCGCACAACGCTATCTTATCGCCAGCCTTTACACCCTGGCTCTCGAAAAATATATGCAATCGCGCTATGCGCTTTGCCAATTCTCCGTAGGTGATTGTCGACCCATTATCTCCATAATCGCTAAGCGCCGGCAATGCCCAATTTTTCTTAAAACTTTCGGCATATATTGCGGTCAAATCTTCTTTTACCATATCGCTAATGTGTATCTCTGCTTGGTCTTGATTTAAGTTTGCTTTCTCGTAAATTTGTCACCCACATTTCGCTCTCCCCCTGGCCTACTTGTTATCAATATCCGTCAATCACCGGGAAGCCGGCATCCTCAAGCGCTTTCTTTATCTGCGCAACATGGTCACGGTCGCGCGTCTCCATCTCCACGTGCAACGAACACGAATTTATATGGTTGGTGGCCTTCGTGCGCTCATGCGTCACCGAGATGATATTGCCGCCATTACGGCCTATAATCTCGCTCACCGCCGACAACTGTCCCGGCTTGTCATCAAGTTCAAGCGTCAACATGCACATGCGTCCGCCCATCATCATACCGCGCGTTATCACTCGGTTCAATATCGTAACATCGATATTACCACCCGACACCAAGCACACTACCTTCTTACCCTTGACGGGCAACTTATCAAACATTACCGCTGCCACAGCCGTCGCCCCAGCCCCCTCGGCTATCAGCTTCTGTTTCTCTATCAACGCCAATATCGCCGCCGATATCTCATCATCCGACACCGTCACCACCTCGTCGACATACTCGCGGCACATCTCAAACGTATTGATGCCCGGCTCTTTTACCGCTATACCATCGGCTATCGTCGACACACTGTCAAGATGCACCGACTTATCCTCAGTCAACGACCGCTGCATCGACGGCGCTCCCGACGCCTGTACGCCATAAACCTTAATATCCGGACGCAATGTCTTCACAGCAAACGCCACTCCCGATATCAGCCCCCCACCTCCTATCGGAACTACTATCGCCTCTACATCCTGCAATTCCTCAATTATCTCCAACCCTATCGTCCCCTGGCCAGCTATGACCAACGGGTCGTCAAAAGGATGCACAAACGTGTAACCATACTCTTCCTTAAGCTCCAACGCTTTCTTATATGCATCGTCATATACTCCCGGAACAAGGCAAACCTCCGCTCCAAATCGCTTCGTAGCCTCTATCTTGGATATCGGAGCTCCCGCCGGCAAACATATCAGCGCCTTTATGCCATTATGCTTGGCTCCCAATGCCACGCCCTGCGCGTGATTGCCTGCCGAACAGGCTATCACTCCTCGCGACTTCTCCTCCTCCGACAACTGCGATATCTTGTAATATGCACCGCGCAACTTGAACGACCCGGTATACTGCAAATTCTCCGGCTTCAGATACACCGTGCATTCCTTCGACAAATCTGTCGGACCTATTATCTTCGGATGACGAGCCACATCCTTAAGCACCTGCTGGGCCTTATATATCTCGCTAATCTTTAATGCTGACATTTCTATGGTGACTTTTTTATTGTTATTTCTTAGTTGTTACTATTAGCCTCCCGCCTGGGATGCTTAGGTAAATCGCTATTCACAATTTTTATAATGCAAAAATAATAAATGATACGCAAATTTACCACATCACCACCATAAAAATGCGCCAAAATCATACACTCCCTTAATTAATAATCAATTAAAAAAGCGTAGCGTCCTTTTTTCAAAATGAAAACATAGCTGGACTGCGTTATCGCCTATTGGAGGCGCGAAGTATCATCGGAAAACCGTCGCCCAACTTCACCGGCGACGACACCCTCACGCTATCCGCCACGCCACGTGCCTCACCCAAGTCGGTCGTCGAACGCAAGACGACATAATACAACGGCTCGCCCGTCTCCACAATAATCGCACCGTGATAACCTCCTTCGTCCATGCGCTTGCGCATCGACTTTGCATGAAACAGCTGCTTGAACCTCCCCACCACCACATTGTATTTTTTCAACTGACTCGCTGTGAAACCGGCCTCCTCTGTTGCCGTAACATACTCCACAACCACATTGACAGTATCACCCCCCGTCACTATCTTCTCCTCTCGGCTCATCTCCCTCACTCGCGTATATATCGTACTCTCAGCCTCTTCCCCCTTTTTCTCCATAGCCTTATCGTACGCTTTCTTGTAATTCTCCTCATTTGTACCGCACCCCATCATCATCCCGGCCATCGCCACCATCATCCCTATGATGGCGCTCTTTCCCGTCAAGCCACTAAATATGCGCTTGCGCAGACCCTTGCATCCGCTCCCCATATTACCACCGAAGCACACCTTGTTGCTACCGATGCCCATCTTCTCCTTTTCCTCTTTCATCTTCTATAAGTTTTAGATTACAACCACCTTATGCATCCGTCCTCCGAGTTTTGCTACTGGGACAGTTGTTGGACTGCTCCATTTTGCATCCGTCTTCCGAGTTTTGCTACTCGGGCAGTTGTAGAACTGCGCCATTTTGCATCCGATGCTTTAAAACACTAAAGCCATCAACCCGTGTAAGTTGATGGCTTTTTACTGAGGTGGGCGCTGAGGGATTCGAACCCCCGACCCTCTGCTTGTAAGGCAGATGCTCTGAACCAGCTGAGCTAAGCGCCCTCTTTTGCTGAATTGCGTTGCAAAGGTACGACTTTTTTTTTACCCACCAAACTTTTCAACCACTTTTTTCCAAATTTCTTCAAAAATGGTCACAAAAATTACACAAAGAATGCCTACATGAGCTTCACTACTGTGGCGATGCGGCCCGACTTCACCCCCTGACGTCGCGCCGAAAACAAGCGGTCATCACATCGGCTGCACAACCGGCTTACAGCCACCCTGTCGCTTCCCACTCCGGCTTCCGACAATGCCACCATCGCCGCTTCTCGCAAATCGACATGCGGTTTCTCACCACATCGTCTTCTCACCACTGCGGCACCAAATCGCTTTTCAAATCGCTCGGCAAACTGTTCATCTACCTCGTAGCAATCGCCGCATATGCTGGGCCCTATGGCCACATGCAGCGACCCGCGCACAGCTCCGAGCCGTTCCATAGCCGCCACCGTTGCCTCCACTATGCCGCCATATAGGCCCCGCCATCCCCCATGGGCTATGCCTACCACCCCATTATCGCTGGCATTGAACACTATAGGCAAGCAATCTGCCGTATTGACCACCAATGCCACATCGCGCCGCCTACTCACCAGCGCATCGACCGACTCAAGGCAAGGCTCTTCATCGCCTATCACGGCCACATTGATTGAATGGGTTTGGCGCGGAATAATCAAGCGTTGCATTTCCACACCGACATAATCAGCCAATTCCTTGCGGCACTGCGCTATATGCTCGGGGGTATCCCCAGTGTAATGGCACACGCTGAAGCCCTCATAATTACCTCCGCCATATATGCCGTCAACACCGTTGTCTGACGAGGCGACATGGCCGCGATGCCCATGCGACACATCTCCGCGCATGGTGCTGAACGCCATCGCGCCCTCTCCCACATCAAGCCGCTCTATATCCATAGCCTACTTTCCTTCAGCCTCGTCGTAATCGGCGCCGTCGCCGTCATCATAATCATCTTCCGCACTTTCGTCAGGCTCCACATCGTCGCCATATTCCCAACCTATTTCTTCCCAGTCCTCTTCCTCTACGAACTCGTCATCGTCGACAGGTGTCGGTTCGAAGATAAACTCATCCTCCTCTTTGACGCGATGATTCATATCGAGCGGACGGTGGGTAATAGGCAACGGCTCTATGCGGTTGCGGTCATCGACAATCGTCGACCATAATATGTCCTTCAGCTCCGTAAGCCCCTGCCCCGTCACCGCCGAAATAAATACCGACGGCAACCCTTCGGGCAATGTCTTAGCCATCTCTTCCATCAGCTCCTCGTCGAGCATATCGCTCTTCGACACCGCCAATACTCGCGGCTTATCGGCCAACTGGGGGTTGAACTGCTCCACCTCATTCACAAGTATCTGATACTGTGCGGCAATATCATCGGCATCGGCCGGCACCATAAACAGCAGCACGGCATTGCGCTCTATATGGCGCAAGAACCTCAGCCCCAGGCCGCGTCCCTCGCTCGCCCCTTCAATGATACCGGGGATGTCGGCCATCACAAACGACCTGCCGCCACGGTAGCTTACGATGCCAAGTTGCGGCTCCATAGTGGTAAACGGATAGTCGGCTATCTTGGGCCTTGCCTCCGACAATGCCGACAGCAGGGTCGACTTCCCGGCATTGGGGAAACCTACCAATCCCACATCAGCGAGCAGTTTCAACTCCAATACCACGCTTTTCTCTATCGCCGGTTCGCCCGGTTGTGCATATCGCGGGGTGCGATTGGTAGCCGATTTGAAATGCCAGTTACCGAGGCCGCCGCGGCCGCCGCGCAACAATTTCACTTCCTGCTCGTGGTCGGTCACCTCGCACAGATACTCGCCGCTATCGGCATCGTAGACCACGGTGCCACAAGGCACTGTGATGATTACGTCTTCGCCGTCCTTGCCCGAACTGCGACATTCCGAACCGCTCTCTCCGTTGCCGGCGAAAATATGCCTGCGGTAGCGCAATGGCAACAAGGTCCACATATTGCGGTCGCCTCGCAATATGATATGTCCGCCGCGGCCGCCATCGCCGCCATCGGGCCCGCCTTTGGGCACATACTTGGCACGATGGAAATGGCGCGACCCGGCACCACCTTTGCCTGAACGGCACAATATCTTCACATAATCTATAAAATTAGATTCCGCCATACTTTTTCTTTTGATAGTTACTTACTCTTCCTGCCATGATATTTCATAATATCGGCTGCATGGCGGAAATCAGCCGGCGTGCCCACGTCAATCCATGTGCCGTTGATAGGGAAATACACTACTTTCAGGCCACGCGCCAACGCATCGTCAATCAAGTCGGTGGCATCGTAACGTCGGTCGGAAGGCACCATCGCCGCCGCTGCCTTCGATATCATATATATTCCTCCGTTGGCATACAGCGAATACGTGGGCTTCTCCTGCAATGACGTTATGCGGCTTCCTTCGGTCGACAATATGGCGTAAGGCACCGACACCGTGTAGGGTATCGCCGCCACGGTGATATCGGCCTCTTCCTGACTGTGGCGTATATACATTTCATCAAGCTGAATGTCGGTAAGCAGGTCGGAATTCATCACCAAGATGGTGTCATTGCTCAACATAGGCAACGCATCGGCAAGCGCGCCTATAGTGCCGCGCGGCGTTTCCTCCCTGATTGTCTGCACTTTAATTCCTGCTACCGGCTTGGCAAAATGTTCATCAAGCTGTTCGGCGAGATAAGCCGTGCTCACCACCACCTCGTCTACGCCCACGGCGGCAAGCGCCTCAACATTGTAATCGATTATCGCCTTCCCCTCTATGGGCAGCAATGGCTTGGGCGTGGTCAGCGTCATAGGGCGCAACCGCTCCCCTTTGCCACCGGCCATTATCAGTGCGCTCAACGGCAGTAGCGAATGCACCTTGTGCAGGTCGACTATCTTCACCAACCTGCCGGAGTCGTCGATTACCGGCAACAACCCTATCCCGGCGGCACGCATATCGCGGATGAATGTCACATCCACACGGCTGACGTTCACAGAACGGAACGATCGGTTCATCACTTCACCGACGTTGCCGTCAAGCCCCACACCGCGTATCAGTGCCCGCCTCACATCGCCATCGGTAACCGTTCCCACCGGGCGATGGGTGGCATCGGTCACTATGAGCGTCATCGTGTCGCCCGACAGACGGTCCAATCCTTCTATTGCCATCTTCACCGTAGCCGTCGACGCTATTATATGTCGTTCTATATCTTGCATATCTGCAAAGTTACAATTTTTCCATTATTTCACTCCCCTATCGCTCACACTTTTTCACCGAGAAGGCTACTGGCGACTATCAAGTCAATAGGCGCATCAATGTCGATTGAGCGGTCGAAAGGCATCACGTAGGGGATGCGGCGGGGGAATGCACCCATAGGCATCTTCCTGATGCTCACCGGATTAATCACGTACACCGCACCATTGTACTCATAGGCGTGGGGCACATCCTGGCGCCGCGTGTACAGGCCATCGCCCTTGCTCACGTGCAGATACCCGGCATCGTCGGTTTCAAAACAGTTGTAATAGGGGTTGCTGCGAGCTTCGGCTACGCTCACCACCATGTCCACGCCGTCGTGATACAGCCCCATGGCCCCGGCTATGTCGTCGGCGATGCGCAACGGCGATGTAGGTTGCAACAGCACCACGGCGTCGTAGTCCATCCCTTGCCGTTCCGCCCAGTCCATCACGTCAAGTATCACTTCACGCGACCCTGCCTTATCGGTAGCCAACTCGGCCGGACGCATGTACTCTACGTCGAGCCCGCATCGTCGCGCCACGGCGGCTATCTCCTCGGAGTCGGTCGACAACACTATCCGCTCTTTCGGCGCTATCTCAAGCGCCGCCTTTATGCTGTAATCTATCAGCGGCCTTCCGTTGAGCGGCACGATATTCTTCTTCGGTATCCCTTTGCTGCCTCCACGGGCCGGGATTATTATCAATGGTTTCATATATCGTAAAATCTTTTCGGCAACAATGTGGCGATATCGCACTCGGCAAGGCAGTCGGCTATCATCTCCGCCGTGTCATCGTGCTGATAGGGATTGGGGGTAAGACGTGCACGGGTTTTAGCTTCGGGGGTGAGAGCCATAGTGATAGCGGCATCTATAGCGTCGGCATCGTCGCCGCAATGTATCACTGCCTCCGATGCCGTGCGCCCCTGCTGCCGCATACCTATATTCACTACCGGCACGCCCGCCGACGGCACTTCCACTACCCCGCTCGACGAATTACCAACCACGGCACTCACATAGTGCAGCGCCGAACGGTATCGCAAAGCGCCCAACGACGGCACTGCCAACACCTCAGCCCCGCGACGTGCCTGGTAGGCCTTTATCATCGCTATGATTTCGGCGCTATTGGGGTCGTTATTGGGATATGTGATTATAACTTTGCAATCTTTATGCCGGTCGAGCGCTTCAAGCAGGGCGCCGAAGCGCAGAGCCGGTGACTCGGCATCGTTGGTGGCTGGATGGTAGGTCACCAACAGCGTCGTGCGGTCAATGTTGAAACCTATCGACGCCTCCAGCTCCTCACGGCGCATTATCGGCGCATGGAGCATGTTCCACACCCCTAAAGCCCCGGTGTTAAGCACTCTGTCGGGCTGTTCGCCCATTGCCACGAGCCGCCGCCGATGCTGCTCGGTAGTCGCAAAATGTATCGCCGACAGCTTGCTTATCGCATGGCGAATGTTATCGTCAATGGCTCCCATCGTAATCTCGCCGCCCGAAATATGCGCTATAGGGATATGCAGCATTGTGGCGGCCGACGCCACGGCAAGCATCTCAAACCTGTCGCCCAATATCAGCAACAGGTCGGGGCGCAATCGTCCCAACGTACGCGACATGTCGGCAAGGTGCTCACCCATAGCAACTGCCGTGTCCACCTCGCTATCGGAGGCGTAGGCCATAGGCACGAGCGCCACCGGCTCAAAGCCGTCATCGCGTATTTCGTTGACCGTCATACCGCGGCTCTCGTCAAGATGCATATTGGTGGCGACGATGCTTACCCTCACATTTCCACAGCTTTGCAACGACTTAGCCACTGGCGACAATAGCCCCCAGTCGGCCCGCGTCGACGTCACTATAACAATATCTCTAACATTCCCATTCATGACATTTTGCTTTTCTCCCACAAAATTAGCACATTTTCTCGACAATGCAATAACCACACCACCCCGCCGAGAGCTCGCCGCCACAGTTTGCCACCAGCTTGCGCCACCCATCCCGACTGCCGCCGCCACCCACCGGCGCAGCTTGCTGCCCCGCCGACAGATCTCCGACGGCCGGCCACGTCGGAGCGATATACGCATTGGCTTCCACCTGCTTGCATCCGATTTTGCTTCGGATTTGCATTTCATTTGGCTTGCCCACCGAAATTGTGAAGATTTTCTTGCTCAAATTATCATAATTTATTACTTTTGGCAACGCAAAAACAATCTTTCTTTTATCAATGACTTTATTCTTAATTGCTTTGGCGATACTTGTTGGAGGCTACTTCATCTACGGTTTCGTGGTAGAACGTATCTTCGGCATTGATGCCAAACGTCTTACGCCATGCGTAGACCACCCCGACGGGGTTGACTATGTGCCACTACCCACTTGGAAAGTATTCCTTATACAATTTCTCAACATTGCCGGCATAGGCCCGATATTTGGAGCCATAATGGGAGTGATGTACGGCCCGGCGGCATTCCTGTGGATTTCATTAGGCACCATCTTCGGCGGAGCTGTCCACGACTTCATTTCCGCAATGATATCGCTCCGCAACAACGGCAAATCGCTGCCACAGATTGTAGGCATGGAGCTCGGGCGGCGCATCCAATCGGTAATGGGCCTGTTCACCGTCTTTCTCCTTATCATGGTGGTTGCTGTCTTTGTCACCACTCCCGCCGGGTTGCTCGCATCGCTCACCCCCGACCATCTTTCGGTCACCTTCTGGACCGTGGTGATATTTGCCTACTATATTCTCGCCACGCTACTTCCTATTGACAAACTCATAGGCCGCATCTACCCGATATTCGGGTTGGCGCTCCTGGTCATGGCTGCCGGCATCATGGGCTACCTGCTATTCAGCGGCATAGAGATACCCGCCTACATCAGCGAAGGCTTTGCCAACCGCAAGGCCGACCCGTCGAATGCGCCATTGTTCCCGATGATGTTTGTATCGATAGCTTGTGGCGCCATCTCCGGATTCCATGCCACGCAGTCGCCGATGATGGCACGATGCCTTAAAAACGAGAAGATGGCACGCCCGGTGTTCTACGGGGCGATGGTGGCTGAAGGTATTGTAGCACTGGTGTGGGCGGCCGCCGCTATCGCTTTCTGCGGCTCCTACCAAGCCATTGCCGATTTCGTCGCGACGCACACCGGCGGCACCGGCGACCTCGTCAAGGCCATATGCGACAATTGGCTCGGATTGGCCGGCGGTCTTTTAGCCATTCTCGGCGTAATCGCCGCACCTATCACCACGGGCGACACTGCTATGCGTTCGGCTCGCCTGATTATTGCCGACACTTTCTCCATCAAGCAGGACACCATAGTGCGCCGACTGATTGTCTCTCTCCCCATCATCGTTGTGTCATTCTTGCTCATGCAAATCGACTTCACAGTGCTGTGGCGCTACTTTGCATGGAGCAACCAGACGCTCTCGGTGTTCACCCTTTGGGCTGTAACGGTCTACCTCGCTCGTTATCGCAAATTCTATATCGTGACCCTCATCCCGGCGCTATTCATGACAATGGTATGCCTGAGCTACATCCTCTTTGCCCCGTTGGGCGTGCCCACAAAAGGCATCGGATTGCCTATCGACACCGCCATCATTATAGCAGGCATTGTCACAATCTCGTTCCTTGCCATCTTCGCACGCTGGCTAAGCCGACGTAAAGACACAATCGAGAAATAACCCATAATAAAATTATCAACCTTTTATACCACATAGTATGAATCAACAACCTCCCACAATTAGCAACAAACTGACAGGGGCCGCATTAGGCGCCACCCTCGCCATGTTGCCGTTAGCTTTTTTATCGTTGCTCAATGCCTTAGGAGTAATCAAATATCTTGGTGACGACCTCGGCATTGTTATGGTCATCCTACAATTTGTCGGATGCATAATTTGGGCAATATGCTTAGGAAGCTGTATCGCCCCATCCAAACGTTTGTCAATACCTACCTCCGGCTTCACAGCCGCTGTCATCGGTATTATTATTGGTGGATTGCTACAAGTATTAATATTTTTTGTCGAGGATTTACAGGAGATGTTTCTCGAAGCAATTTATTCCAATGGCGATGGAATCGTCGGATTTGTAATCTTTCTGCTCCTCACTTGTATTGTCAACCTACCTATTGCATTCGGATTGGTATCCATCGGGAAACACCTGCCGTCGCTGAAGAAAGCTAAAATTATGTATTTCCAATTAGCGGGATTTCCCCTCATAATACTCGTTTTTGCTTTAATCATATTAAAGAATAGTTACAGCTATCATGCATTTAATACATTTGCTATTATAATTACAGCACTTCTTTTCCTCTTTTGCGCAATTGCTATCAGCGGATGGTGGGGCGCAGCAAGCAATGCACGCAAGATTGAAAGCGAATTTCAAAATGACGACGAACCGGCTTTGCAGCCCACCTACGTGGAGCAACCTACATCAATGCCTACCCCACCGCCGATGCCAGCAACACCGGCCCAGCAGAACTTTGCCCCTCGCACCGCCTCTATGGTGACCGACGATCAAAAGAAGTTGCTCATGGGGATGAACAACGATGAACTCGTCAAAATAGTCAACAACCCCAGCCTTTATGCCAATCCCGCATTTGTAGAAGAAGCGCGCCGCATGCTCTCCAAACGCCAAGGATGGGAACTCATCAAAGACTATAGCGACGAACAGCTCCTCGACATTGTGCACAACAACGTGCAACAATTCTCCAACGATGTGCTCGATGCCGCTTCTATGGAACTGCTCTCCCGTCAGAACCCCACCTTCTACAACGAAGTAGCATCAATGACTACCCAAGAGCTTCAAGGCGTCGTATCAAATGCCGCCAACTACTACGACGGCTACATCCAACTCGCATATCAGATACTACAGCAACGGCTCAACCCCAAGGCTTAACCCTTGGGGCCGGCGTCGGGAGGCAATCAGCCTCCCGACGTATTTTACAGTTTTTTTCACCTGCTGCGTTAAAAAATTGCTAAAAAATCGCCAAAATTAAGCAAAAGCTATTGCAGAATAAAAAAAACTTTGTACCTTTGCAGCGTTGAAATCAGAAACGCCCTACTTTTTAAAAGGCAATTTTGAAATTGACATACACCAGATGGTGAGATTAGCTCAGCTGGTTAGAGCGTCGGATTGTGGTTCCGAAGGTCGTGGGTTCGAAACCCACATCTCACCCAAAAAAAATTTCATAAGCTGTCTAACTTTTTAGGCAGCTTTTTGTTTAAAATACACCCCCTCAATCCTCAATATCATGCTTCAGTTTATAACCTCAAAATCCGACAATTACGACATAGCACAACAAGCACGGATGGCCATAGATGGCGGTTGCCTCTGGATACAAGTATCCAATTCCTTGCCCGAAGGAACCACACAGAAGCAAGCTCTGCAAGATATAAAGCAGCTATGCGAAGACAGCGAGGTATTTCTCATCGTCGACTCCGATGTCAATCTCGCCAAAGAGATGCAGATACATGGCGTGCACCTCAAGACGGGCGACATGAAGCCGGGGCAAGCGCGCGAGGAGCTTGGCGCAGAAGCCATCATAGGCGTCGACGTCGACACCGCCGCCGACATCCTATCGCTCAAAGGCCGCGACATGGACTACGTGGTCATCGATTTCGACGACAAGCACGATGTCGAAGCCATTGCCAAGATAGTCGACGAAGTGAGGCGCGATGGGTTTGACATTAACATTGTCGTAAGAGGCGATATCGACATGCCCGTCATGTACCAACTCAAATCGGTGGGCGTAAACGGCTTCGCCATGTCTAACAAGATACTTGACTCCGCCGACCCCGTAGAAGCCACCGCCGGCATCCTCAACGCATTGGGCCAATAGCACACGACACTGCGCCACATGCATGGCGATCCTCATAGCACCCACCGAGGCGCATAATCTAATCCGATAAATTATCTCCGACATTAAGATGGCAACCGAACCCGACCGCACCGTCCAGCCGCCCATAAGCGGATTTTCCCACCTTGAAATACCCAATCCGACGTTGACCATACTGCCCAACGGCATCGAAGTGTATGCCATCGACGCCGGTGACCAGCCCATCAACCGCATTACGTTGAGCTACGGCTCCGGGCTTATGGAAGCCGCCAACCCCGATGCGCTCAAGCTTGCCACTCAGCTGCTTAGAGAAGGTACTGCATCCTATTCAGGCAACGACATATCGCAGACATTAGACTACCATGGCGCATGGCTCAAGAGCGACGCCCTTACACACAACACCACCGTAAGCCTATGGTCGCTCAATAAATCCACCACCCTGCTCCTTCCGCTACTCAGGGAGATACTCCAACAACCGACATTCCCCGAAAAGGAGTTTGCCACCCTGCGCGACAAACATAAAGCACGCTACATGCTATCGCTGAAAAACGTGACCTACGTAGCCTCGCAAATCGACAAGGAGCTGACCTTCGGAGCCGGGCATCCGATGTGCCGGGTGCTCAACGAACACGAAATCGACGCCATCACCACCAACGATGTGCGCCAGGCCTACAATGCCGCCTTTCGCAATCCTCCGAAACTGTTTGTAGCCGGCGAAATAGGCGGGCTACTGCCTGAGATAGAGCAATTTTTCAGCGACCTCAAATTTAGCAGCGCCACTACCCCGGCCATTAAGATAATGCCCATGGAACCGTCGCCGGCAGGCACAGTGACCACCGCCGACGTCGACACCGAGCACCAGGCAGCCATCGTCATGTCACTGCCCACCATAGACCGCAGCCATCCCGACTACATAGCGCTGCGGCTCGCCGTAATGGCACTCGGCGGATACTTCGGCAGCCGATTGATGTCGAACATACGCGAGGACAAGGGCTACACCTACGGCATCGAAGCCAACCTCTACGGCTACCGCGAAGGGGGACTGATATCCATAGCCACCAACACCGCTCCGCAATATGTCGAAGCCGTGATAGCCGAAGTGAAGCACGAGATGCTACGCCTTTGCGACGAGCCGATGCCCGCCGACGAGCTTGCCGTAGTCAAAAACAATGCCATGACATCGCTTGCCGCAACCCTCGACACACCATTCTCCATAATGGACCATCACATATCACATTTCCACACAGGCACCCCGGCTAACTACTTCGACCAACAAGTTAAAGCTATTAACAGCCTTACAGTGAACGAAATACAGCGGCTCGCTCGCCAATATTTCCGTTGCGATGAGATATTGACATCAATCGCACGCCCCGCAGCACAGTCAACCGATTGAACGACTGCTCGATAAAAAAATATTAAATATCTACGGATTAATGTTAAAAAAAGCGAGCAATCTGTATTCTTTTTTCTATTTTATTTGTAACTTTGTGGAAAGTTTCCAACGTAAAATATTTCTAATCTATCAATAAACAAAACATGGAAAAAAGTGCTCTGCAAAAAGCTCGCGCAACATATCAGCCCAAGTTGCCGATAGTATTGACCGGAGCGGTCAAAGCAGTAGAAGGTCAGCCGACCAATTCAGTAGCCGACCAAGAGGAAATCAAAAAACTTTTCCCCAACACCTACGGGCTTCCCGAGCTCAAATTCGAGAAGGATCCGGCCCCCGCAGCCCGCAAGCCCATCAATGTCGGTGTCATCCTTTCCGGCGGTCAAGCGCCCGGTGGACACAACGTCATCTCAGGATTGTTCGACGGCATAAAGAAGATCAACAAAGAGAGCCGCCTCTACGGATTCCTCATGGGTCCCGGCGGATTGGTTGACCACAATTATATAGAGCTAACTTCCAATATCATAAACGAATACCGCAACACCGGCGGTTTCGACATCATCGGTTCGGGCCGCACCAAGCTCGAGAAGAAAGAGCAATTTGACAAAGGCTTGGAGATACTCCGCGAGCTCAACATCAGCGCTCTCGTAATCATCGGCGGCGACGACTCTAACACCAATGCCGCAATCCTCGCCGAATATTACAAATCGATTGGAGCCGGCGTGCAGGTGATAGGTTGCCCCAAGACCATCGATGGCGACCTTAAGAACGATGTCATCGAGACCTCGTTCGGTTTCGACACTGCCACCAAAGTCTACTCCGAAGTAATCGGCAACATACAGCGCGACTGCAACTCTGCCAAGAAATATTGGCACTTCATTAAGTTGATGGGCCGTTCGGCATCGCACATCGCCCTTGAATGTGCGCTCCAGACTCAGCCCAACGTATGTATCATCTCCGAAGAGGTAGAAGCCAAGAACATGTCGCTCGACGATGTAGTCAACTACATAGCCGGCATCGTGGCCGAACGTGCCGCACGTGGCAACAACTTCGGTACAGTGCTCATCCCCGAAGGCCTTATCGAGTTCATCCCCGCAGTGAAGAAACTTATTGCCGAGCTCAACGACCTTTTGGCTAAGAACGCAGCCGAATTTGCCGCTGTCGACGCAGCCGACCAGCGCCAGTATATCATCGACCATCTTTCAGCCGACAATGCCGCCATCTACGCATCCCTGCCCTTGGGCGTGGCACGTCAGCTTTCACTCGACCGCGACCCCCACGGCAACGTACAGGTATCGCTCATCGAAACCGAAAAACTGCTCAGCGAAATGGTAGGCAAACGTCTTGCACAGATGGCCGAAGAGGGCAAATACGTAGGTAAATTCTCCGCCCTTCACCACTTCTTCGGTTACGAAGGACGTTGCGCCGACCCGTCGAACTTCGACGCCGACTACTGCTACGCACTCGGTTTCAACGCGTCTTGCCTTATCAACGCTGGTGTGACAGGCTACATTTCATCGGTACGCAAGCTCACCAAACCGGCAGTACAATGGATACCCGGCGGCATACCTATCACTATGATGATGAATATGGAACGTCGCCACGGCGCCATGAAACCCGTTATCCAAAAGGCACTTGTACGTCTCGACGACGCACCTTTCCAGAAATTCGCATCCAAGCGCAATGATTGGGCTTACAACACCGACTACATCTACCCCGGTCCTATCCAATACTTCGGCCCGGCAGAGGTGTGCGACCAGCCTACCCTCACGCTTAAATACGAGCACCAGGGTTACAAGGACCGTCACTAATGACCAACGCATGATTATTGCCGGGTAAAAAAACGCCAACAGCTTGCTTGGCAAAGCAAATCGCCGAGTGTGGCGAAGCAAATATCTTGCTTGGTGAAACCGACAGCCGACTATGGCGAAGCAAATCCGGCATATAATCCAAAGATAAAACCCGAATCACAGCTTGCAAAGACCTGCCACGGGGGAGCAATATCGCTCTCGGCAGGTCTTACTTTTTGTAGCCCTCAGCATTAATCATCAACAGATTTTTACTATGAAATCAAGAGTAAATCTAAGCAGTTATTGCAAGATTCTTACCGGCATTATCTTTGTGACATTCACAGTGATATGTGTCACATCGTACTCGGAGAAAGCGTTATTTTACTGCATGGTGGGCATATTGGCCGTCATCGTGACAACAGGCTTGCTATATGCCCCAAGGTCGATAACGGCCGACGATAACGGGATAAAGGTATCGAGCTGTTTGAGAAGCCATGGCATCGCCATTGAGGAGATAGCAAGCGTGGAGCTATACCAGCCGACAATGGGGGCCATACGCGTGTGGGCATCGGGCGGATTTATGGGCTATTGGGGCATATTCCGCGAAAGGGACACCGGCAAATACACGGCATATTATGGCAAGTCGTCGGACTGCTTCATGGTAATCCTTACCACCGGAAAGAAATATGTACTCGGATGCGAAGATCCGCAGGCCATGGTCGACTACATTAAAGCCAATCTCCGGCCGACGGCGGCTGTTTAAACCGCCATCCGTGATTTTGACTTGACTCTTGCTCTGAAATACATTATAAACCCTGTGCCCACAAGCGCGAATGCCGCACCGACAAGGGCCGACCACCCCGCATTATATCCGGCATCTATCGGTAGCCCTCCGAAATATGCACCAAGCGCGTTGCCGAAATTAAATGCCATCTGCACCATAGCGCCTCCCATCAGTTCGCCTCCCGGAGAATACTTGATCAGCAACAGCTGCATCGGCGGAGATACGGCAAAAAGGCATGTTGCCGCCAACACCACTCCTCCAGCCGTCAGAAACTCATTAGATGCTGCCACGAATATAAACAGAAGCGCGGCCACCATCGTGACCGCGATATATTGCACCGTCATCGATGGCGTGTACTTGTCGCCCATTTTACCGCCATAATAATTTCCAAGACACATACCCGCGCCTACCAGCACCATCAGCAACGGCATCATGCTTGCCCCCATGCCGGCTTCACTCATCAGAGGCGACACATAGCTGTACATACAGAATATTCCCCCATTGCAAAGCATCGTAGTCGCCACAAGCAGCCACGGCAATATCGACTTCATAAACCGGAATTGCGACTTGATATTGCTCTTGGGCAGACTCCCGATGTCAGGAACCCACTTGTGAAGCATTATAAATGTCAACACACCCCACACTGTCGTAAAAATAAAAATATACCGCCAGTTCAGCAAGTTTCCAATCATACTGCCTATCGGTATGCCGGCAAGATTAGCCACCGTCATGCCCATCACCATCATTGCAACAGCCGAAGTGGCTTTATCTCCCGGAACAATACGGCTTGCGACAAGAGCACCCGTCCCGAAATATGCACCATGCGGCAGACCCGCAATAAACCGGCTTGCCAAAGCTGAAATATAACTTGGACTTACAGCAAAAGCAAGATTGCCGACAATGTAGGCCATCATCAGCAGCAACAATCCTCTTTTCATAGAGGCATTACGCAAAAATACTGCAAACAACGGAGCACCGACGCATACCCCAAGCGCGTAGGCCGAAATCAGATGCCCTGCCTGAACGATTGAAACATCAAGCCCTTTTGCCAGGTCCGGCAAAATACTCATCATCACATATTCTGTGATTCCGAGCCCGAATGTACCTAATGAAAGTGCAAACAATCCCCGTTTCATCATTATATAAAATCTACGATGTTTTCGGACTGCAAAGGTACATATTTTTCTCCCAACACAGCATCCATCCCCACTTTTTTATATTGCATATATAATCAAAATCTGCTCAACCGGTTGGGCTTAATTCATTTCTCCGAAATTCATTCATTTCCATTAGTTTCAAACTTTTGCAATAATCGTTGCCCCACTATGACATTGAGCGTGAGCGAACAATGGCGTTTTTGATTGCAATATTAGCATTCAAAAACGCCATGATAAAGATGGATCGTTTCGGATGGTTACCATCCTCTTAAAGCGAGTAAGGAAGAACCGTTGCCGTGCTCTTAAAGCGAGTGAAGGAGAACTGTTTCCGCCCTCTTAAAGCGGGTGTGGGAAAGCCGTTACTGGGCAGGGGCCCATTTGCAACGAACGGGAGAGACAATAGCGCCTTCGGCTTTGAGCTGCTTCATGGCAGCATCCACTTCCTTGCGGTCGAGACCGCTAAGTTCGGCAATTTTACCTGCGTTGAGCGGTTCTCCAGCTTCTTTCATTGTAGCCAATACTTTTTCTTTAGCGTCCATAACAGTTTGATTTTTAGGTTTGTAAATATAGTTTAGGAAAATATCAGTCGAAGAATTGATTGAAAACGGAGTCATTGGGCTCCTCTATCACCGGCTTGGGCGGAATCGGCGCAGGCGACTGCGTGGGTGATGGCGCAGGCGATGATGGCGACTGCGTGGACGATGGCGACTGCGACGGCTGAGCTGGCGACGGCTGCTTGGGCGACTTGGGCGACTTGGGCGACGGCTTGGCTGATGGCTTTGCACTTCGCTGGGGGGCAGACGGCGTCGGTGACGGCGCTGCCTCGTTTTCATCGATAGCCGCCGCGATAGAATCTACTTGCATCTCTATCAGTTGGTCAATCGATATCGAGGGGACTACCGCCGGCGATGGGCTTACGTTATCATTGACAGCGTCGGCGGGGGTAGGCTCATTTTTAGCTTTTGATTTTTTCGACTTCTTTTTCTTGCCCGACGAAGCGTAAATCTCTTGGATGATTGCGGGACGTCCCGACGAATGATAGCGTTTCATATAATAGGTTTCGCCGAGGCTGCTCACAATCACGCCGCGCGACGATGACGCATGAATTATATCGCCATTGCCGATATAGATGCCCACGTGGCTCACGCGGTTACGATTGGAGCCGGTGGCAAAGAACACCAAGTCGCCGGGCAGGAGATTGTCTTTTTTGATATTGTCGCACCATTGCTGTTGCTCGCGCGAGGTGCGAGGCATCTTCACATTGAGCGATTTGAGAAACACTTGCGAAGTAAGCCCGGAGCAATCCACGCCATGCTTGTCGTTACCGCCATATTTATATGGCACACCGAGCCATCTCACAGCCTCTTCGATAAGAGCCCCAATTGCAGGGAGATCGTAATCGCGCGACTCCACATCCGACTTCATCGCGCCGTAGTCGACCTTCTGCACCGACACGCCGTCATTACCCTTCACTACCTTCTTGGAAGAGTGGCAAGCAGTAATTCCTATCGCCATTGCTGATACGAATAGCAGCTTAATGAGGGTGTTGAGAGGCGTTCGCATTATAATTGATTACACAAATTTAATAAAATTTGATTTAAATAACCCTGGAATAATATTAAATAAGTTTAACCGGCGAAGAATGGCGCATAATCTCACATTTTTATCGTTATATTTGCGCAGTAAACTAACAACAATTGACAATGAAAATTAACAACTTGACAAAGAAAATACTCGTTCCGGCACTACTTGCCGGTGCGACGACAACAGCATCGGCATTTGAGAATGTCGACTTCACACGTGCTGCCGAAGCCACAGTCAACTCCGTTGTGTCAATAAAGAGCTATGTCAAAGCGACGCCGCAGAGGCGCATGTCGGCCGACAGTGGCGGTTTCAATCCCTTCGAGGGCGACCCGCTATTTGAATATTTCTTCGGGCCGATACAGCCCCGTCGCCAACAGCCCCAGAACAAGAAGAAAGAGAAAGAGGAAGCCCCGGAGGAGCCAGAGATGCGGCAGATAGGGCTTGGCTCGGGCGTAATACTAAAGTCCGACGGCCTGATTATCACCAACAACCATGTCATTGACGGAGCCGACCGCCTTGAGGTGACCCTCAACGACAATCGCTCGTACGACGCCACCGTAGTGGGCACCGATGCCGTCACCGACCTTGCCGTCATCAAGATTGACGCCGACAGCCTGCAATCTATCAAAGTAGGCGATTCCGAATCTTTACGCGTAGGCGAATGGGTGCTTGCCGTGGGCAATCCTTTCGGGTTCACCTCCACAGTCACCGCCGGCATCGTGAGCGCCAAGGCACGCAACATATCCTCCACCACCGGCTATCATGCCCGCCAGGGAGTGGAATCCTACATCCAGACCGACGCAGCGGTCAACCCGGGCAACTCGGGAGGCGCATTGGTCAACCTCAACGGAGAGCTTGTGGGCATCAACACGGCAATCTATTCGCAGACAGGCAATTACGCCGGCAATTCGTTTGCCATCCCCACATCTATCGTCACCAAGATAGTCGACGATATTGAAAACTACGGCATTGTGCAACGCGCATTGTTGGGCATATCGTTCACCGAGCTAAGCCCGCAGGTGGCCAAAGAGAATAAGATTACCGCAGTTGCCGCCGGCATCTTCGTGGGCGAAGTAGTAGAAGGCAGCAGCGCCGAGGAGGCCGGCATCCAGCCCCACGACGTGATAACCTCAATAAACGGCAACCCCACCCACACCACCGGGCAACTCCAAGCCGAAATAGCCAAGCATCGCCCAGGCGACACCATCACCCTGACCGTGGTGCGCGACAACAAGAGCCGCAATATCGACGTCACGCTCAAGAATGCCAAAGGCGACAGCGGCATCACCACCAAGAACGACGTGTCGACGCTCGGATGCGAATTTAAGGAGGTAGAAAAAGAGACACTTACCCGCCTGCGCATACCGTCAGGCCTGCAAGTGGTCAACATAGGCGAGGGCAAATTCAACGATGCAGGCATACGCGAAGGCTTCATCATAGTCGACATCAACAACGTGTATGTCAAATCGGCCGACGACATGAAGAAGCTTTATGATGCAATAATAGCAAGCGACGAGTACGACCATGTGATGTTCATTTCCGGAGTATATCCCGGCTCGCCACGCAAGGTATATTATGCCGTCGACATAGCGCAGTAATTCACAGCAGATTGCAATAAAAAACATGCCGAAAATGAACGACTTTTTCATTTTCGGCATGTTTCTTTTGTAACAAATTGACTATCTTTGCGTTTATTATATTGTAAATAACATCAATCGGAACACAATCAATTATCAAAACGAAGCATGGATATAGTAAAAGTAGATCACGTAAGCAAACAATTCGTAGGTCACAAAGCGCTCGACGACGTGTCGCTGACAGTGCCTGAAGGGTGCATCTACGGGCTTCTCGGACCCAATGGCGCCGGCAAGACCACGTTGCTACGCATCGTCAACCACATCACAGCCCCCGACAAGGGCACAGTGTACTTCTGCGGGCACCAGCTATCGCAAAGCGATGTCAATTCGATAGGCTACCTTCCTGAGGAACGCGGGCTATATAAGAAGATGAAGGTGGGCGAACAGGCCGTATTTTTCGCACGGCTGAAAGGGATGTCGAAGCACGACGCCACGACAGAGCTGCGCCGATGGTTCAACAAATTCGGCATCAGCGAATGGTGGGACAAGAAAGTGGAAGAGCTGTCGAAGGGCATGGCCCAAAAGGTGCAGTTCATCATCACAGTGCTCCATCGCCCGAAGCTGCTCATCTTCGACGAACCCTTCTCAGGCTTCGACCCCATCAATGCCAAGTTGCTCAAGGACGAGATATTGGAGCTACGCGATAATGGCGCCACAATCATCTTCTCCACCCACAACATGGCATCGGTAGAAGCCTTATGCGATGAGATAACGCTAATCAACAAATCGCACAACATACTCACCGGCAATGTCAACGACATACGCAAGCAATTTGGCTCCGACCGCTACCGCTTCGGCTACATCGGCGACGAAAGCGCCCTGCTTGCGGCATTCGGCGACAGCATAGTATCAAAGATTTCGACCGAAAAAATCGACGACGGCAGCATGCGCAGCATACTGCGTTTTGCGCCCGGCACAAGCCTCCACGATGTCATAGCCACCGCCAACGACACCGTATCACTGACATCATTCTCGGCCGACCTGCCGTCGATGGACGAGATATTCATCACATCAGTAGAAAACAATAATCGCAAGTCATGAACAACATATTACTCGTAATAAGCCGCGAATACACCCAGCGGGTGCGCAAAAAAGGATTTATCGTCACTACCCTGCTGATGCCCGTAGTGATGCTGGCACTCATGTTCGGCCCGACGCTGTTGAACGGATTGGGCAGCGCGCCCGAAGCCATCACCATAGTCGACAACTCCGGCAAGGTGGCGCCCTACCTCATCGAACACCCGTCGCTACCCTACGTCGTATCGCCACTGCCGGCCGATTCGCTCAAAGCCGACACCAGTGTGGGCACATTCATAGTCATCGGCGAGGACATCATCGACAACCCCACAGCCGTGGCGCTCTATCATAGAGGAGGCGGCTCCATTGAGACCGAAACGTTGGTGAAAGAGGACATCAAGAACGCCATTGAAAATTGCCGCATCGAAGAACGCCAACTTGGCGACATAAAGCAGAAACTCAGCGAGATAGAAGCCGATGTGGTAATCAGTACCACCAAAATTGACGATGCCGGCAATGAGTCGTCGTCCGACACTCTCACCAGTTTCCTCATCGGCATCGTCATGACGTTTATCCTATATATGTTTATCATCATCTACGGACAGCTCGTCATGATGAGCATCATCGAGGAGAAGAACAACCGCGTATTGGAGATCATAGTCACGTCAATCAAGCCCACCCATCTTATGCTCGGCAAGATTATGGGTATCGGAGCCGTAGCCATCACCCAGGTGGTAATATGGGCGGCGCTGATTGCCGGCTTCATCACATTCGCGCTTCCGGGCATCGTAGGCGACCAATTGTTTGCCGAGCTTTCAGCCTTTAGGGCGGGCACTTTAGATCCCAACACAGCGACCACCGACCTTGGCATGCTTCAAGCGATGGCCATGCTGTCGTCGTTGAGCTATGTCTTCTCGATATTCGGATACCTGATACTGTTCCTCATCGGCGGGTTTGCGCTCTATGCATCCCTCTATGCAGCCATCGGGGCATCGGTCGACAACGCCCAGGACGGAGCCCAGCTGCAAGTATTCTGCATCGTGCCGGTGATTGTAGGATTGATGTTTGCCATGTCGATAGGACAAAATCCCGACTCGTCGCTCGCCACGCTGCTGTCAATGATACCGTTCACATCGCCTATGGTGATGATGGCGCGCATACCCGGAGGGGTGCCGACAGGCGAGATAATAGCATCGCTTGCCATATTGTATGCCTCAATCGTAGCCATCATATGGTTCACAGCCAAGATATATCGCGTAGGTATCTTCATGTACGGCAAGAAGCCCAATGTCAAAGAGCTCATCAAATGGGCGCGCTACAAATAACCGAATAGCCCGCGACAACAAGCATCGCCCTACCGGCGCGACCCTTTAGAGGGCGCACCTTAACCCGAGGAGGCATCACAAGGAGGTATCTAAATACGCAAATATTGGTACTGCGCCCTACTGCCAAATCAGCGTCAAATAATTCCGCCACAGCTACCAACGGCCGTGGCGGAATTATTTGACGATAATTATTGAAACGAGGATGAAATTATTTTGAAGATTTTGATAAAATTTTCAGATATTTTAGCCATGCGGATAGTAAAAATATGAATAAAAAATTATAAATTTGCAGTTTGTAAAGACTATCATATAGAATATGAGACAACTGAAGATTACAAAATCGATTACCAATCGCGAAAGTGCATCTCTTGATAAGTACTTGCAGGAGATAGGCCGCGAAGAGTTGATAACCGTCGAAGAAGAAGTAGAACTCGCACAGATGATACGCAATGGAAGCGAGGCCGAGCGTCAGCACGCTCTCGACAAACTCACGCGCGCCAACCTCCGATTTGTGGTATCGGTTGCTAAACAGTATCAAAATCAGGGGCTCAGCCTACCCGACCTTATCAACGAAGGCAATGTAGGCCTAATCAAAGCCGCGCAGAAATTTGACGAGACGCGCGGTTTCAAATTCATCTCTTATGCCGTGTGGTGGATACGTCAATCCATCCTTCAGGCACTTGCCGAGCAATCGCGCATCGTGCGCCTCCCCCTCAACCAGGTAGGTTCGCTCAACAAGATAAGCAAGGCGTTGTCAAAGTTTGAGCAGGAGAACGAGCGCCGTCCGTCGGCCGAGGAGCTCGCCGAGACGCTCGACGTGCCTGTCGACAAGATAGCCGACACGCTGAAAGTGTCGGGCCGCCACGTGTCAGTCGACGCGCCATTTGCCGATGGCGAGGACAACAGCCTATTGGACGTAATCCCCAACGACGATTCTCCATCAGCCGACTCCGCGCTCAACCAGGAGTCGCTATCCAAGGAGGTTGACCGGGCTTTAAGCCAGCTCCACGAGCGTGAAAGCGACATTTTGCGTATGTTCTTCGGCATTGGATGCCAGGAAATGACCTTGGAAGAAATTGGCGCGAAATTTGACCTGACACGCGAGCGTGTACGTCAGATTAAGGAGAAAGCCATCCGACGTCTTAAAGGCCAGAAGAGCCGTTTGCTGAAGACCTATCTCGGTCAGTAAGCCACCCGCAACAATTCAACACCAAATAAAGACGGTGCGTCAAAATTCGAGATTTTGACGCACCGTCTTTATATTTCACCTTATTGGGCAGGGCCGACATATATTCCATATTGGGCTATAACGACATGCCCTGATGCTCAATGGGCTATGCGCCCTTATGTGGACGAGCTATGCGGTTAGCGTAGACGGTCGTAGGAAGCCAACGTGTTCTGGTCCTTTTTGATGCCGCGCAATGCGAGTATTGCGAATACAATTGCACCGACAAGCAGTAGCACCCCACCGGCCACCACCGGAGCGACATCGCCTTCCGGAGCATTGGGGCCATACATGAGCACAGCACCTGTGACTGCCGAGCCGAACAAAAGCAGTATTGACAATTTCGTCACCTTCTTCTGCAATTTAAGGTTGCGATATAAGAAAATAGAAATAAGCAGCAGTGTTGTCGTCAATAGGTTGAGCACCAAATAGACGGGGAAATCTTTAGGAGAGATGTCGACAGCCGCAGCATCGGCACCTGTTACCGAAGCGAAGGATGAGAATGTGAACAACGCCAATAAAATGGCGGCGAGAAGCAGAAAAACTGATTGCCATCTTTGTATTACCATGATTGAAAATTTATAGGTTAAATAATAATTTATTCTTTGAAGTACTTTACGGCATCAATGACGAGCGGGAGCATCTTTTCGTCGACGCCAAGTTTAACGAGCGAGCGCCGGTCGTCGGTCATTTCGCGCAGGAAATCGCTCCATCCGTTGGCCGACACGCTGATATATTTGTTATAAAACGATATTGCCGAGTGGAAATCGCGCTGCGCCAGTGCCAGATGCCCGCGATTAAGGTAGTCGATAGGTTGCACCTGCTGCGCATCGATGATTTTATCGTAGATATTGCGAGCGCCGGCGAGGTCGTTTTGCATCAGCAAAGCCCAGGCCAGAGGTCGCAACGGCTTTTCCGACAATTCGTCGAGATATTGCGCTTTGTAGAAAGCGTTGGCAGCGTCCTTGTATTGTCCAAGGGCTATGAAGCATTGACCGATATTCATAGCGGTAGCAAATTTGTCGGGCTGCATGTCGTCGAGGCGCTGGAAATATTCCAAAGCTTTCTTATAGTTGCCGAGCTGCTTATGTGCGACGGCAAGGCGTTTGATGGTCCAAGCATTGTTACCGGTGAGCAATTCCGACTGCTCGTAATAATCGATAGCCTGCTTTATGTTGCCTAATTTTTGCTGGCAATAGCCCATCTTCTGGTAGAGGGTGCCGTCGGGGAAAATATGTTTTTCGAGCAGGCCGAACACGCCCAAAGCTTCGCTGTAGTATTGGTGCTTGAAATAGAACTCGCCCACAAGCTGCAGCGTAGAGTCCTCGAGGAAATCGGGTTGCAACGGCTTCACCTCTATGAGGTTGATTTCAGCAGCAAAGGGATTGTTAAAATCCTCTTTACGGCGGAAAAGGTTGAAAAAGCGGTAGAGGTTTTGCACATACTTGTTGATGAAGTAGCGGCGGGTATCGTTAGAGAGCGTGAGCGAAGCCGAATGTATCTCGGCGGCATTGATATTTTGAGCTTTCATTTGCGAAGCCAGCATGTTGCGTTGGGCTTGCGGCATAGCTGCGAAGGCCAGCACGAATGAATATTTGTCGCTGTCGCACATGAAAGGCGACTGAGCGATAAGCTCGACAAAGATGTCGGCGTCGTTGCCCAGTTGAGCCAGAGCCGAATTGTCGGTGTGGAAGGGGCGGAACCAGTTGGCGGGATTGAAGAAGAAGGGGTAGGATTTAAGTTGCGAGAATGTGCCCATAAGCACATCGCCTCCCTCCTCCTGAATTTCCGATAGCTCCTTCATTTTGTCGGCGATGCCCGACGACTCGAGGAATTCCTGCCATTCAGGGTTTTCTTCAATCTCGGCCGGGTCAAATCCTTGTTCGAAATCCATCTTGATGCGGCGGTCGATTTCCGGTTTTATCTTGATCATCTGCGGCACGATTTCGTCGCGGAGCTTGTTGGTGATGCGTTCGGTGTCGCGAGTGCGAATAAGCTCGAGGAATACGGTTTTGATGTCGGACAGCCAACCGTCGACGTCGCGCAGCATTTCCAGCCGGGCTTTAAGTTCGGCGGGCATCGACGCGTTGCGGTTCACGTAAAGCATGATGAGCAATGCGGTAAGCGCAGTCATGCGCAGTTGTTCGTCGGCATCGGTCGCGGCATAGATTTCGGCGAGCGCCACTGCCCTTTTAGCGTCGAAAAACTCAAAGCTGCCGAGCATCAATGCCGACACGGCCATGATTTTGACGTGGATAGGCACGGCCACGTCGGCAAACAGCCGGGTCAAAGCAGCGGTGTCGTCGGCGGAATACGGGAAGTTGACCCAGACGCTTTCGAAAAGCGAATTTTCAGCAGCTTCCAATTCCAGCGAAGCATTGCTGCCGCCCTGCGAGTCGCCCGACGCTATGGAGAAAGCATCGTTGGACTGCAGGACGCGCCGGTAACGGCTTATTGCCTCAGCCACGGAGCGCACATTGCCGCTCCGTATGGTGGTATAATATATCGAAGAAGCCGACTGCGCATTGACTATACGCGACAATCTGTCGTATATGACAACCAAATCGGTCTTAATATTGTTATATATGATATCGCGATGAGGGTCGGCCACATCTTCCATAGCATAGCGTAGCATATAGCGGTAGGATTCCTCTACACGGTTTATCATATCGGTAACCTCCCATTGCATTTTTTTCTCCGAGAGAGTCCTCAACATGTCGATAGCCTCGTAGAGCCGGCCCTGCGATAGCAAATTAGTAAATAATTCTTTTTTATTCAAAAAAACGTTTTCTGCCATACAAAATACTTGTTTATGCAAAGATAACAAACATTGTAGCAAATATCTTGCCAAAAATGAAAATTATTGATTTTAGGCGAAAAATTGTCAGAAAAAAATTTCTTACAAAACTTTTGCAAAGGTCGGAATTAAAACATTATATTTGCATAAAAATAGGCCGATAACGGCAAACTGGGTTTAACCTTGAAGACATTTTTCGATTACGACAACTATATACCATAAATACCTAAATTTTAAGTCATGGAAATCAACACCATCATCGACAACCTGAAAGCAAAGCATCCCGGAGAGAATGAATACATTCAGGCAGTAACCGAAGTACTTCTATCAGTGAAGGACATCTACAACCAGCATCCCGAGTTTGAAAGGAACAAAATCATAGAGCGCATGGTAGAGCCCGACCGCATAGTGACATTCCGCGTCACATGGCTCGACGACAAAGGGGAAGTGCAAAACAACATTGGCTACCGCGTGCAGTTCAACAACGCTATCGGCCCGTATAAAGGCGGCATACGTTTCCACGCGTCGGTCAACCTCTCCATCCTCAAGTTCCTCGGCTTTGAACAGACATTCAAAAACGCATTGACCACGTTGCCTATGGGCGGCGCCAAAGGCGGTTCCGATTTCTCGCCTCGCGGCAAGAGCGACCGTGAAATCATGCGCTTCTGCCAGGCGTTTATCCTCGGATTATGGAAAAACCTCGGGCCCGACCGCGACGTACCCGCAGGCGACATCGGCGTAGGCGGCCGTGAAGTGGGCTACATGTACGGCATGTACAAACGGCTTGTCGACGAACACACCGGCACTTTCACTGGCAAGGGCCTTGATTTCGGTGGTTCACGCATCCGCCCCGAGGCCACAGGTTTCGGCGCACTCTATTTTGTGCAGAATATCCTTGCTCGCAAGGGCGACTCCATCAAGGGAAAGACAGTGGCAATATCGGGCTTCGGCAATGTGGCATGGGGCGCAGCCCTCAAAGCCAACGAATTGGGAGCCAAGGTGGTGACTATCTCTGGTCCCGACGGATACATCTACGACCCCGACGGCATCAGTGGCGACAAGATTAACACGATGCTCGAATTGCGCGCCTCTGGCGAAGATATCGTTGAGCCCTATATCGAAAAGCATCCAGGCGCCACATTCTTCCCCGGCAAGAAACCGTGGGAGCAGAAAGTGGACATAGCACTGCCCTGCGCCACCCAGAACGAGCTCAACGGCGACGATGCCCGCCAGCTTATCGCCAACAATGTGCAATTGGTAGCAGAGGTTTCCAACATGGGCTGCCGTCCCGAGGCTATCGACGCTTTCATCGAGCACCGCATCACTTATGCCCCCGGCAAGGCTGTCAACGCCGGCGGTGTAGCCACTTCAGGATTGGAAATGAGCCAGAACGCCATGCATCTGCAGTGGGGCGCCGACGAAGTCGACCAACGTCTACATGGCATAATGAACGATATCCACGCCCAGTGCGTGAAATATGGCGAAGAGCCCGACGGCTACATCAACTACATGAAGGGGGCCAACATAGCAGGCTTCATGAAGGTGGCCAATGCCATGATGGAACAAGGCGTATGCTAATAGCCTATGCGCTGACCATGACGACGGCTATGTGCTGATAACATTTGCAGAAGTAGCCTATATCGACATAAAAGCCCTGCATCACCAGGGCAAAGTATAGGGCGGTGTGTCAATATTCCAATTATGGCACATCGCCCTCTTTTTGCATGGATTTAAGCTTCGTTTCAGCTTCAATGATGATTGAAACGTGATTTCCCCCGGTTTTATACACCGAAACCGGAAAAATTGCATTAAATTTGCAAATTGGAAATAATACCGGACTTACAATGAATGACTATGTAGAAGTACGCGTTGATGCAACGCCATGCGATGAAACGACTACCGACATTATCGCATCATTGCTATGCGATATAGGATATGAGAGCTTCGTGCCCGATGCCACCGGCACTACTGCATATATAAAAAAGGAATTGTTTGACAAAGGCAGCTTGGATGAAGCGGTCGCATCGTTCCCGCTTCCGGGATTTACGTTCGACGTCGCCACGCAAGAGATAGAAGGGAAAGACTGGAACGCCGAATGGGAGCGCAATTACTTCAGCCCTATCGTGGTCGACGACATGTGCGTAATCCATTCCAGCTTCCACACCGACATACCTAAATGCGCCTACGATATAGTGATAGACCCAAAGATGGCATTCGGCACCGGGCACCACTCCACCACCTCACTGATAATCAACCATTTGCTCCACAGTGAACTTTCGGGCTTGTCGGTTATCGACATGGGCACCGGCACTGGCATCCTCGCCATACTTGCCGCCATGAAGGGCGCGGCACCCGTCTACGCCATTGAAATCGACCCATTTGCCTATGCCAATGCCGTGGAGAATGTCAAGCTCAACAATCATTCGGAAATCAGCGTCATACTCGGCGACGCCAGCGCCCTCAGCTCGATTCCCCAAGCCGACATCTTCATAGCCAATATCAACCGCAATATCATACTCAACGACATGGCCGATTATGCCGCTGCGATGAAAGATGGTGCCACGCTGTTACTTAGCGGCTTCTATGAAGAGGACGTCGAGATGCTGACACAACACGCCCGGCAATACAATCTTGAGTGTCGTACCGTCAGCTCGCGCGAGCACTGGGCATGCATCGAATTGCATAAGACTGTATGAGGAAATTCCAACGATATATCCGCATAATATCGTGCCATATAACTTCGTTTTGACGCAAATTTCCACCAAAATGTTTGAAAATGTAAATATTTGGCAGTAACTTTGTGCAAAATTTCAAAAAAACATATTTTTTAATCAGGTTTCCAAAAGATAATTATCAAATAACAAAATATGAGCGACCGTCTTTACATATTTGACACCACACTCCGCGACGGCGAGCAGGTGCCTGGTTGTCAATTAAATACCGTAGAAAAGATTGAAGTAGCAAAAGCTCTTGAGGAGCTCGGCGTCGATGTCATCGAGGCCGGATTCCCGGTATCAAGTCCGGGCGATTTCAAATCAGTAGTTGAAATATCAAAAGCTGTGACATGGCCTACTATCTGCGCCCTCACGCGTGCCGTAGAGAAAGACATTGAGGTGGCCGCCGAAGCACTTAAATACGCCAAGCACAAACGTATACACACCGGCATCGGCACCTCCGACCCCCACATCAAATACAAATTCAACTCCACCCGCGAGGAGATCATCGAGCGCGCAGTAAAGGCTGTGGCCTATGCCAAACGCTTCGTTGAAGATGTGCAATTCTATGCCGAAGATGCCGGACGCACCGACAACGAGTACCTTGCACGAGTGGTAGAAGCCGTAATCAAAGCCGGGGCTACCGTCATCAACATCCCCGACACCACCGGCTACTGCCTCCCGGCCGAATTTGGGGCGAAAATCAAATACCTCATCGACCACGTTGACGGCATCGACAAGGTGACCATCGCCACCCATTGCCACAACGACCTGGGCATGGCAACTGCCAACACCATCTCGGGCATAATAGGAGGAGCACGACAAGCCGAAGTGACCATCAACGGCATTGGAGAACGAGCCGGCAATACGTCGCTCGAGGAAGTAGCCATGATATGCTACTCCCACAAAGAGCTCGACATCACCACAAATATCAACACCACAAAAATCTACAACACCTCGCGCATGGTGTCGTCGCTGATGAACATGCCGGTACAGCCAAATAAGGCTATAGTAGGGCGCAACGCATTCGCCCACTCTTCGGGCATCCACCAGGACGGCGTGCTCAAGAACCGCGAGAGCTATGAGATTATCGACCCCAAGGTGGTAGGCGTAGACGAAAACTCTATCGTGCTCACAGCCCGTTCGGGCCGCGCCGCTCTCAAGCATCGCCTGCATGTGCTCGGCATCGATCTCGACAAAGAAGCTCTTGACAAAGCCTACGAGGCATTCCTCCGTCTTGCCGACAAGAAGAAGGAAATCAACGATGACGACGTGCTCATGATAGCCGGCCAGCACAACAAGGAGCACCGCATCAAGCTCGACTTCCTGCAAGTCACATCGGGCGTAGGCATCAAGTCGGTGGCAAGCGTAGGGCTTGACATCGCAGGCGAGAAATTTGAGGCATGCGCATCGGGCAACGGCCCCGTCGATGCCGCCATTTCAGCCATCAAGCTCATCATACGCCGCAAGATGCTCGTCAAGGAGTTCCTCATCCAGGCTATCAACAAGGGGAGCAACGACGTGGGCAAGGTGCACATGACGGTAGAATACGACGGCAACCACTACTACGGGTTCTCCGCCAACACCGACATTGTCAGCGCTTCGGCCGAAGCATTCTTGGATGCCATCAACAAATTCGTAAGATAACAATTCCGGCGACAAAGCCACCGGAGGGTGCGCCATGCGCGCCTCCAGCCATGGCGCACCGGCATTTACACATAGCGTTTAATCAATCTCTACAATGAATACATTATTTGATAAAATTTGGGACAGCCACGTCGTGACAAAAGTCGACGAAGGCCCTACCCAACTTTATATCGACCGCCATTACTGCCACGAGGTGACAAGCCCTCAGGCATTCGATGGGCTACGCAAGCGCGGGCTCAAAGTATTCCGGCCACAACGCACCTATTGCTCGCCCGACCACAACATCCCCACTCTCAACCAGGACAAGCCGATAGCCGACGAGGTATCGCGCCACCAGGTGGAGCAGCTCACCAAGAATGCGGGGGAATTCGGGCTTACACTATTCCAGCTGGGCCATCCGCGCAACGGCATCATCCACGTCATCGGTCCGGAGAACGGGCTTACGCTTCCCGGCTACACTATAGTGTGCGGCGACAGCCACACGTCCACTCATGGCGCGTTTGGAGCCGTAGCTTTCGGTATCGGCACGTCGGAGGTGGAAATGGTGCTCGCCTCGCAGTGTATTCTCCAGGCCAAGCCCAAGACAATGCGCATCACAGTAGATGGCAAGCTGTCGGCAGGCGTCACGGCCAAAGATATCGCACTCTATATCATAGCCAAGATGACCACCGGAGGCGCCACTGGCTACTTCGTGGAATATGCCGGTGAGGCAATCCGGTCGTTGTCGATGGAAGGACGCATGACACTGTGCAACATGTCGATAGAGATGGGTGCCCGCGGCGGATTGATAGCCCCCGACGAAGTCACCTTAGAATACTGCAAAGGCAGGCCTTACGCCCCCAAGGGCGAAGAGTGGGACAAGGCGGTGGCCTATTGGCGCACCCTCCCCTCGGGCGACGATGCCGTATTCGACAAAGAGGTGCGATTTGACGCCGCCGACATACGTCCGCGTGTCACTTACGGCACCAACCCCGGCATGGGCATTGCTATCGACGAGCCTGTGCCCTACTGCCCCGACAATGCCGACGAGCAAGAGCGCGCTTCGTTTGAAAAATCGCTTTCATATATGGGATTCACCTCGGGCAAGAGCATCGAAGGCACCAAGGTCGACTACGTGTTTCTCGGCAGCTGCACCAACGGCCGTCTCGACGATTTCCGCCAATTCGCCTCGATAGTGAAAGGGCGCAAGAAGCATCCCGATGTCACCGCATGGCTCGTGCCCGGCTCGTGGGAAGTGCTCCGTCAGGTCAAAGAGGAAGGCTTGGACAAGGTGATTGAAGAAGCCGGATTTGAGCTGCGTCAGCCCGGATGCTCGGCTTGCCTTGCGATGAACGACGACAAAGTGCCGGCAGGATGCCTCGCCGTGTCAACGTCGAACCGCAATTTTGAAGGACGTCAAGGACCCGGCGCACGCACCGTCCTTGCAAGCCCGCTTGTGGCAGCCGCTGCTGCCGTGACCGGCGTTATTACCAACCCTTTAAAACTCCTGTGATGAAACAGAAATTCAACAACGTGACATCGACGTGCGTGCCACTGCCCATCGAGAATATCGACACCGACCAGATAATCCCCGCACGTTTCCTCAAAGCCACATCTCGCGAGGGCTTCGGCGAAAACCTCTTCCGCGACTGGCGATACGATAAAAACGGGAACGTCATCACCTCGTTTCCGCTCAACAATCCCCGATACTCGGGACAAATATTGGTGGCCGGCAAAAATTTCGGATGCGGCTCATCGCGCGAGCATGCCGCATGGGCTATTGCCGACTATGGCTTCCGTGTGGTAGTATCGACATTCTTTGCCGATATCCACAAGAACAACGAGCTTAACAACTTCGTGCTTCCGGTAGTGGTGAGCGAACCGTTTTTGGCCTCACTATTCGAGACAATCGAGGCCGACCCGAAGGCACAAGTGTCGGTAGACCTGCCCACACAGACCATCACCAACCTCTCCACCGGAGTATCAGAGCATTTCGACATCAACCCCTACAAGAAGCACTGCCTGCTCAACGGGCTTGACGATATCGACTACTTGCTCAGCAACCGCGACAAAATCATTGAATACGAAAACAAATAATGCCGATAGGTGGAGCCACCTATGGCAACAGTAACCCGACTATTAAGACATGGACTTTAAAATAGCAGTATTGCCCGGCGACGGCATAGGTCCCGAGATTTCCAAAGTAGGCGTCGACGTAATGACCGCCGTGTGCAACAAGAAGGGGCACTCCGTAAGTTACACCTACGCTCCGGTGGGAGCATCGGCAATCGACGAATGTGGCGACCCGTTCCCCGAAACTACGTTCAAAATATGCATGGATGCCGATGCCGTGCTTTTCTCCGCTATCGGCGACCCCAAATACGACAACAACCCTACGGCAAAAGTGCGTCCCGAGCAAGGCCTTCTTGCCATGCGCAAGCGCCTGGGGCTCTTTGCCAACATACGCCCTGTGCAGATATTCCCGGCGCTCATCCACAAGTCGCCGCTCAAGGCCGAAATCATCAAGGATGCCGATTTCATTTGCATCCGTGAGCTTACCGGCGGCATGTACTTCGGCGAGAAATATCAGGACGACGACCGAGCATACGACACCAACGCCTACACCCGCGAGGAGATAGAGCGCATACTCCGCGTGGCATTTGAATATGCGCGCCGACGTCGCAACCACCTCACCGTGGTCGACAAGGCCAACGTGCTCGCATCCAGCCGATTGTGGCGCAAAATTGCCAAAGAGATGGAACCGCAGTATCCCGATGTCACCACCGACTATATGTTTGTCGACAACGCGGCCATGAAGATGATTACCGAGCCGTCGTTCTTCGACGTGATGGTTACCGAAAACACCTTCGGCGACATACTCACCGACGAGGGCAGCGTCATCTCCGGCTCGATGGGACTTCTCCCCTCCGCCTCGACCGGCGAGCACACCCCCGTGTTCGAGCCGATACACGGCTCATGGCCCCAAGCCAAAGGGCTCAATATTGCCAACCCCATGGCGCAGGTGCTCTCCGTAGCAATGCTCTTTGAATACTTCAACCTCAAGGAAGAAGGCGCTATAATACGCCGCGCTGTCGATGATGCCCTTGCGGCCTTCGTGCGCACTCCAGAAATACAGGTAGAAGGCCACACAGCCTACGGCACCAAAGAGATAGGCGAATGGCTCGTCAACCGCATCAACGAGTTGTAATCTCGTATAACCGTATTTTAACCGCAGCTACTGTTCTGCCTCATAATCTGATCGTAGCTGCGGATTTAATTTTGAATAACAAAACCTTCAACCTTAAATATGTCACAACTATCCCGCATCTTAACCATTTGCTTCATATCCATATTAACTCCATACGTAGCATCGTCACAAACCAATATGACTGATGACGGCGTATGCCGATGGGAAACCGGAGCTATGGCCGGACTCAACAACGACGGATATGAATGGCAGTTTCATGGAGCTTACTTCCCGATACAGTATGTCGGAGCCAAAATCGGCCTCGGAATGGCCGGCGAGATACATCAGATGGGAGATTGGGGAGAAGATGAATGGGAAACCGGCCACCACTATGCAGCACGTTTTAAATTCAACGCAGCCATAGCTGTCCGCTCACCACGAATCTTAAACTGGAAAAGTCAGGATGCCGGTTTCTATCTTTTCACCGAACCGGGCATCGTCCTCTCGCCCGGCGCAAGCGGAAGCCGTAATCCCCGCTATTGTTGCTGGGATCTGAAATCCGGCATAAATCTCCAGATTGACCACCTCATACTCACTCTCGGATACGGCATCTCAGATTTCTCCCTCTACTCCGGCTACCCGACCAACATGCAAGGCCTCCCCGACGACGACAACTACATAACCCACACAGCATTCGTATCCTGCTCCTACAAATTCTGACTGCCCAAGCCAAATAAACATTCCCCCAATAGACTAACGGATACTGCAACACTCAAGCGACGCAACGAACTTGTAGGGACGCGATTCAATGCTATTTACTTAAGCATTGGAGTGGCGGTGATGCCGCAGGCATCATCTATATGATTAACCCGGTCATGGCGCGAAGCGCCTTGGCCGGGACGAGTCGCATCACGCTGCATGATGTTGCCGTAGGCATCATCAATCCGCCTCATATCAGGAGAGATTGACGATGCCTGCGGCAACGTCTCATGCCCGCACATTGACCCGGCCAAGGCGCTTTCGCGCCATGACCGGGTTAATCATATAGATGATGCCTACGGCATAGTCAATAACATCGTATGCGGCATCCCCGTTCATCATAATCCTCCGAACCCAGATTAAGTAAACGGCCATACAAATTGCTGCGACTTTTGACCGCTGATTATAGTTTTCGTCAGATACGGTCAAGCACCGTTCCGATCAAGTCGTGTATGCCGTTCTTATAGTTGGGGTTGGAATCATTGTTCATGCGGTTGGCAATGATTGAACATACGGTCATCGCCTTGTGTCCCATCAGTTTTCCAAGGCCCTGGAGCGGCGCGCTTTCCATTTCGTAGTTGGTGACTTTGCGACCATTGAAGCGGAATTCCTCAATCGAGCGGTTGAGCCCGGGATTGGCAAGAGCTAAGCGCAGTTCGCGGCCTTGCGGACCGTAGAAGCCAACTGCCGAGATGGTATTGCCCTTTACCATGTCGTCTTTGCCGATGCGTGCCACGAGTTCGGGGTCGGCATCCACGACGTAGGGGCGCGCCCACAAGGGGTTCCAGTCGGTTTGCTCACAGAATGCGTTTTCGAAGTCTAAGTCGGCCACTTCATTACGTCCGGCATAGTAGTTGAGCACGCCGTCAAAGCCTATCGACTTTTCGGCGATGACCGGTGTGCCCAGAAGCAATTCGGGCTGCAGTGCGCCTGATGTTCCTATCCTCACCATGGTGAGCTGGCGGTGGGTGTCCTTTACTTCGCGCGTGGAGAAGTCGATATTGGCCAGGGCGTCGAGCTCGTTGATTACGATATCGATATTGTCGGGCCCGATACCGTGGCTGATACACATTATCGGTTTGCCGGCATACGTGCCGCCTATGGTGCGAAATTCGCGCGACTGCACTTCAAAAGTGCGAGAATCGAAAAACGATGCAACCATTTCCACTCTACCCGGGTCGCCTACCATGATTATACGGTCGGTGAGCTGTTCGGGCAATAAATGGATGTGAAATGCCGACCCGTCGGGGTTGATTATAAATTCGGATGGAGGGATAATTCTCTTTGTCATAAGGTATAGATTTATAAAGTAATAACAAATATAGTAAATGAAATGTTTTATAATAAGGGGGGATGTTGGAGTGATAGGCTAAGCAAGGCGATAGGCGCCTCCGGGGAAGTTGATCACTACGCCTTTAAATTCGAGGTTCACCATCAACGGCATCAGGCGCGACATCGCAATACCGGTTTCCACCGATATCGTATTTATACGGGCGTCGCCTTTGGCTTGAAGGTATTCCACAACGATATTTTCATCAGGGCTGAGCGATGGGAAAAGGCTCTTCTGTTGGCCTTCAGTGGCGACAGCCTCCCAGCCCATCACGTCAATCAAGTCGTCAACGCTGGTGATGAGGTGCGCCACATTGGTGGAAATCAACTTATTACAGCCTTGGCTATAGAGGTCGGAGGTACGTCCCGGAAGGGCGAAGACGTCGCGTGAATATTCTGAAGCAATACGAGCGGTGGTCAAAGCGCCCCCTTTCGAAGCCGACTCTACCACAATGAGACATTCCGCCATGCCGGCGACTATGCGGTTGCGAGCCAAGAAGTTACCCTTATGCACCGGCGCGTCGTGCAGATACTCGGTGAGCACCATTCCGCCCGATTTCACCATCCGTGCCGCATCGCTACGGTGGCTCGACGGATAGAGAGTGCTCAACCCATGCGCCACGACACCTATCGTCGGCACTCCCGCCGACAAGGCTGCCCTATGTGCCGCAATATCTATACCGTAGGCTAAACCGCTCACTACCACCACATTGCCCACCCTTTCGGCAAGTCCCGACACCAGTTTGTTGACGAAATCCACGCCATAGGCCGTGGCGTGCCGCGTGCCCACTATACTAACTATATGACTGCGCGATAAGTCGCAGTCGCCAAGGCCATAAAGCATCAACGGCGCGTCGCTGCATTGCTGCAATAGCTGTGGATAGCTTTCGTCGGTAAAATATAGTTCGCTGATATGGTTGATATCGTCATATACGGCCTCATTCTCGGCCAAAGCAAGCAACTTGTCGCGGTACTCGCGTTCGAAGAGCGGCGACTTAGTGCCCATGACAGTCTGCAGCTGCACCGCCGTGGCATTGAAGAAATCGGCTTCGGTGTGCATACGCTGCAATATGGCTCCACCCGTGACGGGGTTGACACCGCGTATCATGGAGAACGCAAGCCTGTAGCAGCGTTCTTTAAAATCAATATTGCGATGTGCGATAGCCATTATACTAATAATCAGCGGATTAATACGATAATTACAACATTATAGATACTTTTCGAAAGCCTTGGCGAGGACATCGCCGCGGCTTAAGCGTCCGTTTTCCAATGCCACGACCGACACCACGGCTTTAACTACCGGTTCGCCTCGCTGATTGTAGATGTCCTGATGGAACACAAAGCGCGGGCCTTTGCGGGTCAAGTTAAGGCAGCTCGTCATCCTATCGCCCGACACCAACGAAGTGATATAGTCAATCTCCACCCTGTTGAGCACCGGGATGATGCCGCTACGGCGCATATCGTCGAACGACATGCCCGTTGTCTTGCAAAATTCATGGCGGGTCCACTCCAAATAATGCAAATAATTGGCGTTGTTCACAATACCTTCAGAGTCAAGCTCGTAGTCTCTGACATCAATTTCTATGCTGTAGATATAGTCTTCTTTTTTCATACTTAATTTCAAATTTAGCACAAAAATCTGTCAGTACAAAAAAAATTGCAATTATCTTTGCAAAACAATTCGGAAAACCACTTTGCCCAGCCAATATATGATACGCCATATCCTCATCTTTAGCCTGATGGCCATTTCGTATGCCAGCGCCATGGCCTGCACGTCGGCAATAATATCGGGGAGCCTCACTCGCGATGGCCGCCCTATATTGTGGAAGAACCGCGACACGTCTCACTTCGTCAACTATGTGGCGAGCAAACAGGCCACCGACAGCACACATGCATACGTGGCACTCTACAACAGCGAGGATACCGAAGCGCGCGAAGCCTGGATAGGCTATAACGATGCGGGATTTGCCATAATGAACACGGCATCCTACAATCTGCAACACCCCGCCGATGATTGGAAAGACCGCGAAGGGCTTATCATGTCGGAGGCCCTGGCCCGGTGCGCCACCGTAGACGACTTCCGCGACCTCCTCCTCTCGCTGCCCAAGCCACTCGGCGTTGAAGCCAACTTCGGCGTTATCGACGCCTACGGCAATGGCGGATTTTTTGAAACCGATGATTTAAATTTTACATTCTATCAGCTTGATAATGAAAACCCTATAATCATACGCACCAACTTCTCAGTAAGCGGTGGCGAAGGCGGGTTAGGACAGGTGCGCTACGTCAACGCGTGCACCCTCTTAGCGCCGCATATCATCAACGGCGACATTACGCCCGAGCTGCTCACCGACCACCTTTCGCGTTCATTCTACTACTCTCCCGACTGCACCGACAAATCGACAGCGCCCACCGTCGTCGACAAAGATTTCATACCACGCCGTTCCACCTCGGCAAGCATCGCCATCGAAGGGGTCAGCACCCCCGACAAAGCCGGCGAAATGGTAATGTGGACCCTTATGGGCTACCCGCCCTGCGGCGTAACGCAAGCCGTCACCATCGACCACATTCCCGCCGACTTGCTCCCCGACAGCCTCGGGGGATGCAAGGCATCGCGCGAGGCGCAAAAGCTGAAGGACTCGTTCTTCTTCAAGCGCAAAGGGTCATGGCGCATCAAAATGCCTGATTTGCAAAAGGTTTCAAACGAAAATAAAAGCAAAAGTTTAATAAATTACCGCCTGTACCGCGCCTCAAAAAAGCAGTAGCTACACCTTCCGGGACGCCTCTCCAGCAACCGGGCTTCGCCCTCCCCTATGGCCAAAGCTCAGCGCCCCACCGCCATAGACGAATTGGCAGATTGGGAATTGGGAAACAGGAATTGGAAACAGGGAACAGTAAGCGAACAGTAATCAACAAAACAAGGAACAGGAAACAGGGATTGGGAATTGGAGACAGGAAACAATAAGCAAACAGTGATCAACAAAACAGCAAACAAGAAAACAAACAGCAAATGATACTACCAATAATCCATCTGAGCATCTCTCCAGCCATTCTCACCATCGTATTGCTCGTGGTGTCAAACGTATTCATGACATTGGCATGGTACGGCCATCTCAAATTAGGCCAAGCCGGCATTTCCACCAACTGGCCATTAATATTAGTAATCCTATTCTCCTGGGGCATAGCGTTGCTCGAATACATGTGCCAAGTGCCCGCCAACCGCATCGGCTTCGAAGGCAACGGCGGACCATACTCGCTCATGCAGCTGAAAGTGATGCAGGAGGTAATCACACTGGTGGTGTTCGTCATCTTCTGTTCGTTCGCCTTCCAGGGCTTTGAAATACGTTGGAACCACTATTTGGCGTTCGCCCTGCTTATCGGCGCCGTCTATTTGGTGTTTATGAAATAATTGAGTAAATTTGTACCTAATTTTTTGAATACCTCACAATATGAAAAAACTGTTATTATCACTTTCTTTATTAATATCCGTGACAGCAATGGCTGAAAATACACTACTCAGGGAGTTTGACACTCCTTACGGGACCATACCATTTGACAAGATCGACAATTCGCAGTACGAAGAAGCCATCGATGCCGGCATCGCCAAGTCGCTCCAAGGCATCGAAGTAATATGCAACCAGCGCTCTATGCCCGACTTCGACAATACCATCGTGGCACTTGAACGTAACGGCAAAGAGCTCGAACGCACGCTAGCCGTATTCTTCAATCTGCTGAGCGCCGATTCCGATGACGAGATGATGGAAATATCGCTCCGCGTATCGCCCAAGCTAAGCGACTACTCCACCAGCATCGCACTCAACGAACGATTGTGGCAGCGCATCAAAGACGTATATGACAACCGCGCCAAATTCAATCTCACCACAGAGCAGGAAATGCTTCTGCAAACCACCTACGACTCCTTCGCCCTCAACGGAGCCAACCTTCAAGGCGACGACCGCGAAAAATACCGCGCCCTTTCGGCCGAGCTTTCAGAGCTCACCACCCGATTTGGCCAGAACGTGCTTAAAGAGCTGAACACCTACGAGATATGGCTCGGCAAAGACGACCTCGCCGGGCTCCCCGACGATATTGTAGCCCAGGCGGCCGCCGATGCCAAAGAGAAAGGACGCGATGGTGAATACCTCTTCACCCTCCAGCAGCCCACCTATATGGCATTCCTCAAATACTCCGACCGTGCCGACCTCCGCGAAAAATTCTACCGGCTCTACAACTCGCGCAACACCAAGGGGGAATATTCCAACGTGGAAAACATGAAGCGCATCGCCGAGCTGCGCCGCCAGATTGCCAACCTGCTGGGCAGCGAGACATTTGCCGAACATCACCTCAAACGCACCATGGCCGAGACGCCCGCCAACGTGTATGACTTGCTCAACCGCCTACGCGACGCCTACATGCCCGCCCTTCACAGAGAGATGGACGAAATCGCCCGCTATGCATCAGAAATTGAAGGACATACGGTGACCATCAAGCCGTGGGATTACAGCTATTACGCCAACAAGCTCAAGAATGCCAAATACTCCTACGACGAAGAGGAGCTTCGCCCCTACTTCCCCTTGGACAACGTAATCAATGGCGTGTTCGGGCTCGCCACCAAGCTCTACGGCATCACATTCACCCCCAACGACAGCATCCAGGTATACCATCCCGATGTCAAGGCCTACGAAGTGCGCAACCCCGACGGGTCGCTCGTAGGCATCCTCTACACAGACTTCTTCCCGCGCGCGTCGAAACGTCCCGGAGCGTGGATGACCTCCTTCCGCGAGCAATATGTCGACGCCGATGGGGTCAACGTGCGCCCCTTGGTGTCAATAGTGATGAATTTCACAAAACCGACCCCCGAAAAGCCGTCGCTCCTCACCCCCTACGAAGTAGAGACATTCCTCCACGAGTTCGGCCACGCCCTCCACGGGCTCCTCGCCAATGCCAACTATGCATCGCTTTCCGGCACTAACGTGTACCACGACTTCGTAGAGCTGCCGTCGCAATTCAACGAGAACTACCTCACCGAAAAAGAATTCCTCGACGGATTTGCCCGCCACTATCTCACCGGCGAAGCCATACCGCAGCACCTCGTCGACAAGCTCATACGCTCGTCGCAATTCGGTGCCGCCTACTCCTGCATACGCCAGCTCGGCTTCGGCTACACCGACATGGCTTGGCACGACACCAAGCAGCCAATCAACGATGCAGTAGCGCTCGAGCGTAGCGCCACAGAGCAAGTCAAAGTGTTCGAGCCTATCGACGACATGATATTCTCCCCCACTTTCTCGCACATATTCGCGGGCGGTTACGCTGCCGGATATTACGGATACAAATGGGCCGAAGTGCTCGATGCCGACGCTTTTGCCAAATTCAAGGAGAACGGCATATTTGACCGCAAGACAGCCGACGAATTCCGCAACAACATCCTCACTCGCGGCGGCACCGACCATCCCGCCAAGCTCTATCGCCAATTCCGCGGCCAAGACCCCACTATCGATGCCTTGCTCATACGCGACGGCATCAAAGAAGCTCCCGAGGTCAAAGCCAAAATCGACAAAGACTGACGATAAAAAACGGTAACAGGGCATACACGCCATAGGCAGTATGCCCTGATTGCCTTATAGCATACTACAGCATCGCAACACCCATTCAACACATCATAGCATATCGTTTCTACAGTCAACAATGAGAAGCCCATTTAAGACATTAGACAGATACATCATACGCAAATTTCTCGGGACTTATGTCTTCGCCATCGTTCTCATCTTGGCTATCACCGTGATGTTTGATATCAACGAGAAGCTCGATGCTTTTCTCAAGGCCCCATTCAAGGCCACCATTTGCGATTATTTCATCAACTTTCTCCCCTATTTTGCCAACCAGTTCTCCCCTCTCTTCACATTCATCGCCGTAATCTTCTTCACGTCGAAGCTCGCCGGCAACTCCGAAATCATAGCGATGCTGTCAACTGGCATGACATTCCGCCGGCTCACACGGCCCTACCTTTTCTCAGCCACAGTCATCGCCCTACTCACCTTCATCCTATCGGCCTATATCATACCTCCCGCCAACGTCAAACGTATCGAATACACCAACACCTACGTCAAGAACAAGCGCGTGGACTATGGGTCAAACATCATGCTCCAGGCATCGCCGGGCGAGATAGCCTTCTTCCAGCGCTACGACAACACTTCCAAGACAGGCTACAAATTTTCGTTGGAACGCTTTGAAAACAAGAAACTCGTGTCGCGACTCACGGCCCAGACCGTCAAATACGACACGGCCTACAACTGGCAGGTGCGCGACTATGTGATACGCGACTTCCAGGGCAACCGTGAACTCATACGCAAAGGCAGCAGCCTCGACACCATCATACCGATACAACCCCGCGACTTCCTCATAGCCAAAAACGACCACGAGATGCTCACCACGCCCGAGCTTCAGCAATACATCTCACGGCAAAAGGAGCGCGGTGTGGCCAATATCAAATCGTTTGAGATAGAACTTGAGCGGCGCTATGCAATGACGGCAGCTGCGTTCATCCTTACAATCATAGGGTTGTCGCTATCGTCGCGCAAAGTGCGCGGCGGCATGGGGGTGAACCTCGGTCTCGGTCTTGTATTAGCTTTCAGCTACATATTGTTCATGACCGTCACATCGTCATTTGCCGTCTCAGGCATTACATCGGCACGCGTAGCCATGTGGATACCCAACATCATCTACTCCATCGTCGCTATTATCCTATACCGCAAAGCCGCCAAATAATCCGACGCCCAATAATACGACCAATCCGCAGAACACGATACACCAAGTACCGCTGATACGTATCGGCCCTTGCAACTCCTTGAAATGCCTTTGAGAAGGCATTATTAATCGGTCAGCCCTCTGATTGTGCCACGCTTCAACTCCTGATTAAAGATTTCATATACATACCCGGGGCTTTCGATATACATATCCGTTTTACGCTCGCACAACTTTTCAAAAGTTTCCGAATTATGGAATAAGAGTAGCGCTTCCTCAAGCCCGATGTTTTTTTCTTTGACAAGCCATTCCACCACCTTGGCCGAAATATACTCAACCAAAAAATCAAAAGTATTATCCTCTTTATTCATATTCGTCTAATATATCTTAGCGATCGTTCTGTAGCAAAGAAGTATTGTGAATTGAGCTCTTTATAGATCAATCCGTCGACTAAATCATCCAGATTGATAATATCCATTTCATATAGTCCGAACAAACGCGCCATACGATCATCGGCAACCGGCCCGATGACTATATCATAATCATGATTGAAAGCTTCATACCTATTTCTGTTTGCCATAACGAACCGAGCCCATTCCTTATCCGGGGCTTTAAACACTTTGACGTTAAGGCCATGGGATATCGCCGACTCCATATCAAACTCGAACTCAGTAATAGTAGGAATCCCGCCATAACGTTCTGATACTCTTTTGGACCATAAGACCGCTTGCTCAACCAAATGTGTAGTATAAAAGCCTTGGCCAAAATCTTTAAATCGCTGTCCTTTCGACAAATCTATATTCAGAATAGGGAGATTTGACCCATGATACAGTCTCATGATATTTCCCCTCCATTTCTTTGGCAGATTGCGACCATGTCATCCACACATTCTTGCAATGATAGTTGATGCTCTGCCTCATAATTGCCAATGGAAAACTCTAAACCCTTAAAACGTGAAAGGTAATTGCAAGCTTCTTTTCTTGTCAGATTATATTTACGTGCAAACAGCCCGAGACTCATTACTATATAATGAACCACATCGGTCGACATCGATGGAACCGGACGAAGATCCACTTCTGCTGATACACCAAGTGCCTCCGACAACTTATTGATAGTTGAAAAAGTAATACCTCTTCCATTCTCAATTTTAGATATCTCCGACTTGGTTACTCCTACCAGTTTCCCGACTTGTTCCTGAGTAAGGCCGAGCTCCTTTCTCCTTTTTTGAAACAGCTGCCCTATTTCATCAATTCTGTTTGCCATATCAAATTTATATTTTTCCAATATGCAAAGCTAATAAAAGTTTCCAATAATAGCAACAATCGGGCTATAACTTTTATTTTTACAACAAATTTAAAATCGATATTGCCAACAGACAAACCCCATTGCCAACAGACCAGCCCCCCGAAATACATGCATTCCGAGTGTCATAATCACGAATACTGTTATTTCAACTTTTCTTTCAGGAATGCGCCGGTGTAGCTTTCGGGGGTGGCAGCTATCTGCTCCGGGGTGCCAGCGGCTACGATATTGCCGCCGCGGTCACCACCTTCGGGTCCGATGTCGATGATATGATCGGCGCACTTTATGACATCGATATTGTGTTCGATGATGACAATAGTGTGGCCCTGCGCAATGAGTCGGTTGAAAGAGTCCATGAGCCGGTTTATGTCGTGGAAATGCAATCCGGTGGTCGGTTCATCAAATATGAACATCGTGGGCTTCTGCCCCTCCATCGATAGGTAATAGGCCAACTTGACTCGCTGGTTCTCGCCGCCCGACAATGTAGATGACGACTGCCCCAATTTAATGTAACCGAGGCCCACGTCCTGCAACGGTTTCAAGCGTTTGACGATAAGCCGCTCAGTGCTCCCGTTACCTTCGCTAAAAAATTCAATAGCCTGGTTGACCGTCATTTCAAGCACGTCGAAGATGTTTTTGCCGCGGTATTCGATGTCAAGCACATCGCGTTTGAACCTTTTGCCGTGGCACTCCTCGCAGGTGATGGCGATATCGGCCATGAACTGCATCTCGATTTTTATCACGCCCTCCCCTTTGCACTCTTCGCAGCGACCGCCCTCGGCGTTAAAAGAGAAATAGCTTGCCGGAAACCCCATTTGCTTAGCGCCCTGCTGCGAGGCAAAGAGCTGGCGTATCTCATCGTAAGCCTTAATGTAGGTGGCGGGATTGGAGCGGGTGGATTTACCAATAGGATTTTGGTCGACAAATTCCACAGCCTGCAAGCGGTGGAGGTCGCCGCGCATGGCTTTAAAAGCGCCCGGAGCATCAGTGGGTTGCTCAAAATGGCGCAACAAAGCGCGGTACAAAATATCGCGCACCAACGTCGATTTTCCCGAGCCCGACACGCCCGTCACCACTGTCATGATGCCGAGTGGAAATCTTACGGTGATATCTTTGAGATTGTTCTGACGAGCGCCCTCTATTTCTATGTAGGAACTCGACTTACGCCGCACTTTGGGCACAGGCACCGAGAGCTTACCGCTAAGGTATTTAGCCGTATAACTATTCTTGGCATTCTGCATATCGGCCATAGCGCCTTGAAAGACAATCTCGCCGCCATGTCGCCCCGCCTCGGGGCCTACATCAATGATATAATCGGCGGCATTCATTATCTCTTCGTCGTGCTCCACCACCACTACCGTGTTGCCGATGGCCTGCAGATGCCTCAACACCGATATCAGTTTCTGCGTGTCGCGCGAATGGAGGCCTATGGACGGTTCGTCAAGGATATACAACGAGCCCACCAAGCTGCTGCCCAACGACGTGGCGAGATTGATACGTTGGCTTTCACCGCCCGACAAAGTATTGGAGGCGCGGTCGAGAGTCAGATAGTCAAGACCAACATCGCAAAGGAAACCGATGCGGTTGCGTATCTCCACGAGCAATCGCGCCGCTATCTTCTGCTCGTTGCCGCTGAGTGTAAGGTTGTCGAACCAATTCCGCAATTCCCTGATAGGCATACGGTTGAGGTCGACGATGGTCATGCCGTTGATTTTGATATTGTTGACTTCGGGGCGCAATCGTGTGCCGTGGCACACGGGGCAAACCGTCTTGCCACGGTAGCGAGCGAGCAACACTCTGTACTGTATCTTGTAGAGGTTTTCCTCAACCATACGGAAGAAGCCGTCGATACCTTCGACCGACGAGTTGCCATGCCAGAGCAGGTGTTTTTCCGACTCCGAAAGGTCGGCGTACGGCTTATGGATGGGGAAGCCGGTCTGTGCGGCAATATGCATGAACCGGCGTTTATATTCGCCCATTTTCTCCCCTTTCCAGCAAGCCACCGCGTCCTGGAATATCGACAGCGCCTTGTTGGGGATGACAAGGTTTTCATCAACGCCCACAATCTTGCCAAAGCCTTCGCATTTGGGGCAAGCGCCGATAGGGTTGTTGAAGTTGAACAGCTGGTCATTAGGTTCGACGAATACCATACCGTCGGCCTCAAATCGGTGGGAGAAATCGTGACGATGCAAACCGTCGGCGCTCCACACATAAAGCGAGCAACGGTTGTCGCCCTCGAAAAAGGCCGTCTCCACCGAGTCGGCAAGCCGCGACAGTTCATCGCCGTCGTCGGCCACGGCAAGGCGGTCGATAAGCAGCTGGTATTGAGTAATCTCGATCTTCTTTTTTCGAGATTTGGTTTCAGTCTTTAGGGCTGCGACGATGTCGTCGATCATTGCAAATTCCCCGTCATGGAAAAGGCGCGAGAAGCCCTCTCCGGCCAAAGTCGACAATCGGCGCAAGGCATCCTCGCCGTCGCGTATCACCAACGGCGCCGTCACCGCGATACGAGTGCCAACGGGATAGCTCTGGGCCGTGGCAATCACATCCTCTTCGGTGTGCTTCTTCACCTGCGCGCCCGACACCGGGGAATACGTGCGACCCACACGCGCGAAGAGCAACCTCAGATAGTCATATATCTCGGTCGAGGTGCCCACGGTGCTTCGTGGATTGTGGGTGTTGACTTTTTGCTCCACAGCGATAGCCGGCGGCAATCCCTTGATGAAATCGACCTCGGGCTTCGACATGCGGCCCAAGAACTGGCGCGCATAGGCCGACAAGCTCTCCACATAGCGGCGCTGCCCCTCGGCATAGAGCGTATCGAAAGCCAGCGACGACTTGCCCGAGCCCGACAACCCGGTGATTACTACAAATTTATTGCGGGGGATTTCCACGTCGACATTTTTGAGATTGTTGACGCGGGCACCCTTTATGATAATATTCTGATCAGACATGGCTGCTTATATCAATTCACATTTTACAAAATTACTACTTTTTGCCCACTCAGGCAAATAGTCGGCAATAATGCCGAGCATCTGCCGCTTTATACCGCTAAAAGTTTTTTACGTTGTAAAAAAATTACTACCTTTGTCTTTGGTATGACTGACAACAAAGTTAAGACATCGGCCGTCGATACGCTTGACAGATATCTCGCTGCAAAGCATCTGCGCCGCACACCCGAGCGATATGCCATCCTTGACATGGTGCTGCGCATGAACAAGCACTTCTACATCGAGACAATCTGCCGTGCGATGGACGACACCAACTTCCGCGTCAGCCGTGCCACAGTTTACAACGCAATACAGCTTTTCACCGAAGCCGGCATAGTGCGCCGACACCGTTTTGGCAACGAACCGGCCCAATATGAAAAGATTGTAGACACAGCGGCTGCCAACCACCAGCACCTTGTGTGCACCAAGTGCGGGAAAGTGAAGGAGATAAAAGACCCCATCTTGCTCAAAGCCCTATCGCAGCGCAGATACCAGGCTTTTACCCCAGAGTATTTCCAGTTTTATGTCTACGGCACTTGCTCGCAATGCAGCCGACGCATGAAGCAGCGCAACAAGTCGGACTTGTAACACTCCTTGTGATTAAAAAAACAACATAATATCCACATACACAATTTGATAGAAAAAAATGAAAGTTGATATTTTGCTCGGCCTGCAATGGGGCGACGAAGGGAAAGGTAAAGTTGTCGACGTACTGACTCCACGCTACGATGCAGTGGCACGATTCCAAGGCGGTCCCAATGCCGGACACACCCTCGAATTCGACGGCAAGAAATACGTGCTACGGTCCATACCCTCAGGCATCTTCCAAAAAGATCAAATCAATATCATAGGCAATGGCGTAGTGCTTGACCCGGTACTATTCCAGGAGGAAGCCCAAGCGCTTGAAGCGTCGGGCAAAGACCTGCGCAAAGTGCTCAAGATATCGCGCAAAGTTCACCTCATACTACCCACCCACCGGTTGCTCGACGCCGCCAACGAGAAGGCCAAAGGCGCCGCCAAGATAGGCACCACCGGCAAAGGCATCGGCCCGACCTACACCGACAAGGTGTCGCGCAACGGCCTGCGACTGGGCAACATGGAGCATGGCGACCTGTCGGCCTACCAAGCAGCCCGCGACCGTCACCTGAGCATCCTTGCATCCATGGGAGAGCACCCCGACATCACAGAGCTTGAAGCAAAATGGCTCGACGCAGTGAAATACATACTCACCTACGACCTCATCGACTCCGAATACTTCATCAACGGGCTTTTGAACCAGGGCAAGTCGATACTCTGCGAAGGCGCGCAAGGCACGCTTCTCGATGTCGACTTCGGTTCTTATCCCTTCGTCACTTCATCCAACACCATCAGCGCCGGGGCGTGCTGCGGGTTGGGCGTGGCGCCCAACAAAATCGGCGAGGTATTCGGCATCTTCAAGGCCTACTGCACCCGAGTAGGTTCCGGCCCCTTCCCCACCGAGCTCCACGACGAAACCGGCAAGAAAATACGCGACCTCGGCCATGAATATGGCGCCGTCACCGGACGTGAGCGCCGTTGCGGCTGGATCGACCTCGTAGCCCTAAAATATGCCATCATGATCAACGGCGTGACCCAGCTTATCATGATGAAGAGCGACGTGCTCGACACATTCCCCGAGATACGAGCCTGCGTAGCCTACGAAATCGACGGCAAGCAAGTAGACACCTTCCCGTTCACCGTCGACGACTCGCGCATCAAGCCCGTATACGTCAACCTACCCGGCTGGCTTACCGACATGACACAATTCAAGGAAGAGAGCCAATTCCCGAAGCAGTTCAGCGACTACATCAAGTTCCTTGAGCAGCAACTCGGCGTGCCCATCACCATAGTGTCGATAGGTCCCGACCGCCAGCAAACTATCGTTCGCAAATAACCCCACAAACCAAATTCATCCCTACCATGGCTAAAATCAAACCGTTTCGCGGCGTACGTCCGCCCCGCCAATTAGTCACCGAAGTAGCCTCTCGCCCCTACGACGTGCTTAACTCAGAAGAAGCGCGAGCCGAGGCTGAAGGCAATCCCAAGTCGCTATATCACATCATCAAGCCCGAGATAGACTTTGCGCCAGGCACCGATGAGCACGACCCCAAAGTCTACGACAAAGCCGTAGAAAACTTCAACAACTTCCAGAAGCAAGGCTGGCTCGTGCAAGACGATGAAGACAAATACTACATCTACGCCCAGACGATGGACGGGCGCACGCAATATGGCTTCGTCATTGCCGCCAATGTAGAGGACTACATGACTGGCAAAATCAAGAAGCACGAGCTGACACGTCGCGACAAGGAAGAAGACCGCATGAAACATGTGCGCATCAACAATGCCAATATCGAACCGGTGTTCTTCGCCTTCCCCGACAACGACGTGCTCCAAGATATCATCAATAAGGTGACGGCCGGCACTCCGGAGTACGACTTTGTGGCACCCGACGGCTTCGGCCACCATTTCTGGGTCATCTCCGACAAAGCGACAATCGACACCATCACTAAAGAGTTCGCCAAAATGCCGGCACTCTACATCGCCGACGGCCATCACCGCACAGCAGCCGCAGCATTAGTAGGCAACGAGAAAGCAAAGAACAATCCCAACCACCGTGGCGATGAGGAATACAACTATTTCCTCGCCGTGGCATTCCCTGCTTCGCACCTCAAAATCATCGACTACAACCGTGTTGTCAAAGACCTCAACGGACTTACCGACGAGCAATTCCTATCGCGCCTAAGCGAGAACTTTGACGTAGAGGACATGGGCACCGAGATATACCACCCAGCCCGCCTCCACAACTTCTCGCTCTACCTGAGCGGGCACTGGTACTCACTGACGCCCCACGAAGGCACCTACGACGACAACGATCCCATAGGTTGCTTGGATGTCACCGTGTCGTCCGACCTTATACTTCGCGACATACTCGGCATTACCGACCTCCGCACCGACAAGCGCATTGACTTCGTGGGCGGCATACGCGGGCTCGGCGAGCTAAAACGCCGCGTCGACTCCGGAGAGATGAGAGTGGCATTGGCGCTTTACCCGGTGTCGATGAAGCAACTAATCGATATTGCCGACACCGGCAATATCATGCCGCCTAAGACCACCTGGTTTGAGCCCAAACTTCGTTCAGGCCTGGTAATCCACAAGTTAGACTAATACGTAGCTATACTACAAAGGGTGGAGCAACGGTTTTTCGGCAGCGTCCACCCTTTGTCATCTCTTATAGAAAGCAAATATAGCCCTAATAGATAGCAAATACAGCCCTAATAGGAAGCGAATACACTACTGATATGACATTGTCGACCGGCCCTTTTCACGTCACAGCCACATCCTACGTACGGCGCATACTTACGCGTTGGTCGTATCGCTATATCGCACCCCTATCAGCAGTATTCCTAAGCCTTGTCATCTTAGGCGCAGTGGTCAACGTGGCATTTTTCATTGTCGCGCTGATGTATCTATTCATCATCGTGCCCACTGCGATGATGTTTGTATACTACTATTATGCCCTCAATCCGCGCATAGCATTGCTATCGGCCTACGACACCACTATAGCCCTCGACACCGCTACCGACAGTATAATAGCGACACTAACGCCGCCTGTAAATGAGCCCGACGATGATGACGAAAACGCCAACATCAAAAGCGGAGAAAGAGGCGATGCCGATAATAAGGGAAAAGTTGACGCCGACATGCGTCATGGCGCAACCGACCGTCCTACGCGTCAATTTTCAATTCCGATATGCGATGTCACCGACATCGCTCCGGGGTCGCCTTTCGACATCATCGTCTACGGCAACAAGCCCGACCATATAGTCCTTATCGACAAGGAGGCATTTGCCGACAAGGCCTCACGCATACAATTCCACAACTACATTTTTGACAAAATACATCAACCGGATAATTACCCGTTATGAATTTTACACTACAAGCCACCGACAATAATTCCAACGCCCGAGCCGGAATCATCCACACCGACCACGGCGATATACCTACCCCGATATTCATGCCCGTGGGTACTCAAGGCACAGTCAAAGCCGTGCACCAGCACGAACTGCGCGATGACATCAAGGCCAAAATCATACTCGGCAACACCTATCACCTCTATCTTCGCCCCGGCATGGACATCATAGAACGTGCCGGCGGCTTGCATAAGTTCAACGGCTGGGAACGCCCGATACTCACCGACTCGGGAGGCTTCCAAGTGTTCTCCCTCTCGTCCAACCGTAAGCTCAAAGAGGAGGGCGCATATTTCCGCTCCCATATCGACGGGTCGAAGCACCTATTTACGCCTGAGAAAGTGGTTGACATACAGCGTTCTATCGGTTCGGATATCATGATGGCGCTTGACGAATGTCCGCCGGGCACTTCCGATCGCGACTACGCCACGAAATCGCTTGCGCTGACCCATCGGTGGCTCAAACGCGGGTGGGAGCATTTCAATGCCACATCGCCGCGCTACGGCCACTCGCAGGCCTTCTTTCCAATAGTACAGGGATGCACCTACCCCGACTTGCGCCGGGAGTCGGCCAAGTTTGTTGCCGACCTGGGAGCTGAAGGCAACGCCATCGGCGGGCTTGCCGTGGGCGAACCCGCCGAAGTGATGTACGACATGATAGAAGTGGTCAACGAAATCCTTCCCGCCGACCGTCCCCGCTACCTTATGGGAGTAGGCACACCCGCCAATATCCTAGAGGCCATACAGCGAGGCGTCGACATGATGGACTGCGTAATGCCCACCCGCAACGCCCGCAACGGGATGCTATTCACATCGCATGGCATCATGAACATGCGCAACAAGAAATGGGCCGACGACTTCACGTTACTCCAAGAGGACGGGCCATCGTATGTCGACCGCACCTACACCAAGGCCTATCTGCGCCACCTCTTCATCGCCGACGAAATACTTGCGATGCAGATCGCGTCGATCCACAACTTAGCGTTCTACCTATGGCTCGTCACCGAAGCACGCAATCACATCCTCGCCGGCGACTTCCTCCCCTGGAAAAACGCCATCCTCCCCACCCTCACCTCACGGCTCTGAGACAAAAACAGGTCAATATGAAAAAAAGCAGGTTGTGAGATAAAGCTTCGTAACCATCAGAATACTACTTATAAAAAATCTCGCGAAAAACCTCGAGGGCACTGAAAAAGTGTTGACTTTTCAGGTTGCCCCCTCCGCAGGCTAAAATTAAGAACTCGCCAAGTCATCAACCGATGATTTGGCGAGTTTTATTATTTGGG
>JAQXRH010000031.1 GCA_029218425.1 Bacteroidales bacterium
GTTCTTCCCGAGCTTAACGGCAAACTGACAGGTATGTCAATGCGTATCCCCGCTTCTGACGTTTCAGTAGTTGACCTGACTGTAGAACTCAATACCGAGGCTACTTACGAGCAGATTTGTGCTGCTATGAAGGAGGCTTCTGAGGGCGAGCTCAAGGGTGTTCTTGGTTACACTGAGGATGCTGTCGTGTCGAGCGACTTCCTCGGCTGCCCCCTCACTTCTATCTTCGACGCTAAAGCCGGTATCCAATTGACTCCTACCTTCGTTAAGGTTGTTTCTTGGTACGACAACGAGATCGGTTACTCTAACAAAGTTCTCGACCTCATCGCTCACATGAAGAAAGTGAACGGCTAATCCGTAGCACTTCTAAAAACAATAGAATCATATAGACTTCAGCTCTATATAACCCCAACAGAGAGAGGGTGTGTCAAAATCCACTTTGACACACCCTCTCTCCTTTTCACCTCCGCCCACCAACCCATCTCGCTCCCATCTCCCTCCCTCCCATCCCCCTCCGCAGCCTTGGTCCTGTATAGAGGCTTTAGCCTCGCCCACATCTTGCCCCCATCTCCCTCCGCAGCCTTGGCCCTGCGTAGAGGCTTTAGCCTCGCCCCAATCTCCCTCCCATCTCCCTCCGCAGCCTTGGTCCTGTGTAGAGGCTTTAGCCTCGCCCCCATCTCCCGATAATCCCCATTCATCTCGATTAATCCTGATTAATCTCGATTCTTCCCGATTAATCGGGATTATTCCCTATATCACTCCCGTCCGCCACCGCCCCGTAGGCTTCCGCAGGACGCCGATTTACATCACCCAGCTCCCCGCCAACGCCGGCCACATCATGCGGCGGGCGTCCGCCCAGGACGCCGATTATTAGTAGCCCCGTACGCCGAGCGTAGCGAGGTGTGCGGGGGGAGCCGATTTACATCGACATCCGTCCTAAATCGTTAAATCATGTTAACGCCATGCATTTTCTTGCCCCAAAATTATGTTTTATAACATAAAAAGAATACCTTTGCATCAGTTTTTCATGGTATTAGATTTAAGGTAAGAAGATTATTCGTCGCGACGACGAGTAATTTTTTTTTGTACCTTCACCCTAATTCACCTTCCATACCATCATATCACATATACTCTGAGGGTTATAACTCCCCCTTCTCCTTACCTCGTCCCTATTTTTCTTCCATTTTTCTCCTCATTATTGCACTATCTTTTCCCATTTTTTATTACATTCGCACAATTACCTACCTATAATAGAGGATTTTAATTATTCCGAATATATTTATTACCAAAAATCATTCAATATGAAGACATCACTTAATCCTCTTTCACTTCGGCTACGCCGAAGGACTTGCCTTTTAGGCATTGCAATCGTTTCGGCTCTCGCCTTCGCGACATCTGCATCAGCTGAAAACTATGTCGAAAATGGTATTTTCTATGTTAATGAAAACATCCCTGACCTATCGGTCAGGGAGGGAGACACTTCTGTCACCAAGATAGTAGTCGGGTCCAATGTGTCGTCTTTAGGCACTTACGCTTTTTACGACTACTCAGCCCTTACCGAAGTTGATTTCTCCAATGCCACAAGTCTAAAAACCATTGGCGATTGTGCATTTTTCTTTTGCTCGGCTCTCACTTCGGTTGACATCCCGGCTTCCGTTACAAGCATTGGGGTACAGGCCTTTAACGCCTGCAGCGCCTGCACTTCCATAACATTCCAAGAAGGCTCGCAGCTCCGTATCATTGGTGAAAAAGCTTTCTCCAGCACCCCAATCACCACCATCACCATCCCGCAATCAGTCACTGAAATAGGGGCGAACATATTCCTGAACTGCCGTTCTTTGACTTCTTGCCATTTCCAAGAGGGCTCACAACTCTCTTCTATCAACAACTATTGCTTCGACTTTTGTACCGGCCTTGTTGATGTCACTCTGCCGGCAGCACTCAAAGAAATTTGCTATGGTGCTTTCCGCAACTGTACCGCCCTCGAAAATATCACTATCCCCGATGGTGTGACCACCATCAGAGACTATGCATTCCAAAAATGCTCATCTCTAAAAACAATCAGCATCCCTGCCGGGGTAATCTCCTTAGGAAAGTATGCCTTTGCCGATTGCGTTGGGCTTCAGTCGGCCTACATCCCTATCGAAACAATCCCTGACTACGCTTTCTATATGTCATCGGCTTCCAATAACAGTGCCTTGGCAAAAGTCGAAATACCCTACGCCACAAATATTGGCAGCAATGCTTTTGCCTACTGTAAATCCCTATCCGAAATCGTGCTTCCGGCAACTCTTAACGAAATAGGCGAAAAAGCATTCTACTATTGCACCGGCCTTAAAAAAATTCTCTCTTTCGCTACCGACGTGCCCACTATGGCTAACCAAGCCAACAATAATTCGTCACGCCAAATCTTCGTTCCCGACGCCGCAGTCGATTCTTATACCGCTGTGACCAATTGGTCGAACTTCGGCACCATTCAGTCTATGAACAACTACCCATTTGAAGTCAACGGCATTTTTTATCTCATTGACCCTGCCACACTCACCGCTACGGTCACCTACGACTTCCTCACATTTGATACAATCTACGATGATTGGTACCCGGTACAATCTCTCAACATCCCCGCTACCATCAACGTAAACGGCAATGAATACTCCGTCACTGCAATCGCCGACAGGGCTTTCTATTACTGCAAGACTCTACAATCGGTAACACTGCCCCCTTCCATTACGTCAATAGGTAGCTCCGCCTTCTATGAATGTACCAACCTTCAGTCGGTAAACATTCCTGACGGTATTACCAAAATTCCCGATAGTGCTTTCTTAGGATGCTCTTCACTGACATCAATTGACTTGCCGGCATCCATCAAAAATATTGAAAGTAAAGCATTCTACGGATGCACCGGCATCACAGAAATATCTTTACCCGATGCACTCATCGGTATCGGTTCTCAAGCATTTTACAATTGCTCTAACTTATCTACAATCCATCTTGGGACCGACATCGCCAATATCTCAAGCAAAGCTTTCATGAATTGCGACAATCTCACGAAAATCACAATCGATGCCGTCACTCCTCCGACAATAATACCGCCATCCGACTCCTACAATTCCACTTTCCCCACTGCCACCTACTACTATACCGTTTGGGTGAAAGATGAGGCATATAACGCATATACTACCGACACCAATTGGTCGTCATTCAACATCAAAGTGCCTGCGATAATGGTCGACAATATATGCTATCGTCTCGACCGCAAAACTGCCAGTGCCACTGTCATAGCCAACGAAGACGGTGGTTATACCGGCGATATCGTCATTCCGCAATATATCGACTACGACGATATCCGTTACGCCGTCACCACTATCGACAATGGCGCTTTCATATATTGCGAGACCGTATCTTCAATCGATTTCCGTCACATCACATCTATCGGCGACGCGGCTTTTGAAGGTACAGGCATCTCCTCAGCCGACTTCTCCAACGTCAAAGAATTCGGGTCAATGATTTGTGCCGGCTGCTCATTCCTTACCGATGTGACACTCCCCGACGGTCTTGTAGTTGTACCTCAAGGCATGTTCTACAAATGCTTCAACCTTAAAAGCATCATTCTACCCGGCACCGTTACCGAAATCGGCGCTGAAGCATTCATGGGTGCCGGTCTTAAATCAATCTCTCTACCGCCACGCACTCGCTACATCGACTCTTATGCATTCGCTTCATGCGAAGACATGACGTTCGTTGAGTTCCCATCCGGACTGAGAGTTATCAACGAATCGGCTTTCGATGGAGCAATCGACCTCAAAACCATCCAATGGTACGACTCCGAATCATTCGAAACCGAATCCGAAAAAATTGTGGCCAAAGCCCCTGCTCGCGCCTCAGCCATCGACCCGGCTTCTCTTACTTACCACCTCACTACCATCGGTCAATATGCCTTCAGCCGCACAGGGCTAACCTACTTCTACATTCCCGAGACCGTTGAAAAATCACTCACCATCGACACCTACGCATTCGGAAGTACTGCTATCGCACATCTCGACGTAGCCGCCACCACCATACCGGTACTCGATGCCAATGGCTTCGACTACGAGACATATAACACATCGCTGATATTCGTTCCCGACGAAATGCTCGATGCCTACAAAAGCGACAAGTCGTGGGGACAATTTAAATGCTATCCCACAGCCAACGAAACGCAAATGTATGTATTTGCCGATGAAGCCGAGACCGCAGTATTCTATGCCGGCGAAGTAGCCGACACCGCCTCCGGTAATTTCACTGTACCCGATGAAGTGACCGACGGCACCAACACCTACGAAGTTGTTGCCATCTCGGCTGCCGCACTTCGCAACTCCGATATCACATCGGCAGAGCTTCCCTCTTCGATTATCAGCCTTGGAAACTCCGCTTTCGAAGGCTGCCAATCTCTCCAAAGCGTCAAATACCGTGACGACGCTCAAGGCAAAGTGGCATACCGTGTACCCAAAGCCAACATCCGTAAAGCGTCGACACAACAACGCATCGAAGGCGTAGATATCATCCCGGCAGTCGGCAAAAACGCTTTTGCCGACTGCTCCGCCCTCTCTGCAGTTGAGCTCCCCGCCGACATAGAGACTATCCCGGATAACGCATTCCGCAACTGCTCGGCTTTGACTACCATTGAAATCCCCTCTACGGTTAATTATATAGCAGAAGCTGCCTTCATGGGCTCCGGAATAACTACCATCACTATCCCCGAAAACGTGTCGGAATTTGCACCCCGTACCTTCAAAAACTGCACAAGTCTCGCAACAATTAATATGCCCGACAAACTCAGTTACATTTACCGCCAGGCATTCCGAGGATGCACAGCACTGAAAGAGATTACCCTCCCAGCTACGCTCAATTACATTGACACCGAAGCATTTGCCGATACCGACTTAGAGACTATAACAAGCCTTAACCCCGAGCCCCCGTATGTAGAAGATGAAACAGCTTTCTCCAACGAGACATACGCCAATGCCCGTCTGCTTATTCCCATTGATGCCGAAAAATCCTACACCTCAGCCAACGTGTGGAGCCTCTTCAAAAACATTGGCAACACTACTGCCGTCGACGACATTGACATTGACATCACCGACAACTATACCGTTGAATACTACAACCTCAACGGCATCAAAGTTGCCAATCCCACCCCCGGCATCTACATCTGCCGAAAAAACGGAGTGACCTCCAAAGTTGTCATCAAATAACATCGGCATAACTGTCGAATAAAAACTGCCGGATTGAGACAGGCTTTTACATATCGTCCATCTCAACCCGTCAGCCCGACAACAAAGCCCAATCATCCCGACGACAAAGTCGAGCCAGCCCGACAACCGGGCACATAAAATGAAACGGGGCGCACCTATTCCAACAAGTGCACCCCGTTTCATTTTATACATCAACATTTCAAAAAAGCAAAATAGCAAAAGCAAAATAGTGATGGGGCAAAACCAATGGCAAATTATTGAACCGGAGGCAAGGGAAAAGGCGAGGATAAACTTTTGTCGGGGATGAATAGCAACAATTTGGGAAGTGATTAAGAATTTGCGGGGATGGCTATATTTTTACTGAGGGGGTGCGAAATTGTCGCATCTGCCACACTATCATCACCACCGTCACCACAAAGGCAAATATATCCGACGTGGGGAAACACAACCATATCCCCTTCAGCCCATATATGCCGGGCAATATCAGCAACGTAGGTATCAAAAACAACACCTGGCGCGTCAGGCTCAGAAATATCGACTTACCCACTTTGCCTATCGACTGGAAGAAGGTCGACGATACTATCTGCAACCCCACCATCCAAAACATCGACATTGACAGGCTGAGATACCCCCCGGTCTTTTCTACCATCTCGGCATCGGTAAGAAAGGCCGACGACACCTCCTGCGGCACCAACATGCCAAGGCTCCACCCTACTACGCTCACCACCGTGGCGACACCGGCAGCATACCAAAATACTCGCTTCATGCGGTCGTAACGACCTGCCCCATAGTTATACCCGGCAATCGGCTGCATCCCCTGGCATATGCCGATGATAAACGCCACCACAAACGAGGTCACTGTCACAAACACCCCTGCCGATGCTATCGCATCCGAACCGCCATAGCGGTTCAACGTCGTGTTAATCAATATGTTGATCAAACAGCCGGCAAGGTTGACAATGCAAGGCGCCGCACCTATCCCCACTATCCCCCATATTATCTTCCAATCCAGACGGTAAATGCCTCGCTGAAAACGCACTACGCCGCGCCCCTTGATGAAATGGCTCATCACAAACAGTGCCGACACGCCCATCGCTATGTCGGTGGCTATCGCCGCTCCCTTTATGCCCCAATCAAGCAAGTAAATGAATATCGGGTCCAATATCACATTGACCCCGGCTCCGATAAACATCGTCACCATCGCCTTCATCGGAAATCCCGACGCGCGCATTATATTGTTGAACGAAAAAGCTATGTTGGTCAAGAACAAGCCCGGAAGCACATACACCATCATGTCCCTGGCATACTGCATATTGGCATCCGTAGCGCCAAACAACACCAGCAGGTCGTCCAAAAACAGGTAAAACAGCCCCATATACGCCAACCCTATCACCAAGGTCAACACCAACGAATTGCCGGCCACACGCAGCGCACGGCCCGTGTCTTTATTACCCAAGAATATCGACACACGCGCCGCAGCTCCGCCCCCTATCAGCACCCCCAACGCCGTGGATATGTTCGACACCGGGAACGTTATCGCCAACCCCGCTATCGCATCGGTACCTACCACCTGACCGATAAATATGCGGTCGACGATATTGTACAACTGCATCACTACTATCCCCACTACCGCCGGGACACTATACTGCCAAAGCAACCGCCCTACGGGTCGCTCCACCAATTCTTGCAATCTTTTATCGATACTCATTCCTATCTCGTTTCTTCCTAAACATCAACCCATCCTCTCATCAACTCATCAATTCATCCCCTCATCAACTCACCCCCTCAGCCCCCCATCGCCCAAGGGCGTCCGCCGAGGACGCCGATTATTAGTAGCCCCGTACGCCGAGGGAGCGCAACGACCGAGGTGTGCGGGGGAGCCGATTTACACCACCCGCCCCGCAAAATAAAAGGGCGCAACCATTGCGCCCTTTTGTATTTCGTTTCACACGACCTTCCTACTTGCCTGCAAGCTGCTTGGCGCGCTCAAGGTCCTTCTCGATGTTGAAACTTGAATTGCTGATAAATTCGGGATACTTATCCTTAATCTCTTGGTAGAGCGAAGCCTCATCGGCATATTTCTTCTGCTCATGGTAGATGTGGGCAAGCTTAACCATGAATATCGGCGTGTAATAAGGATTACCCTTGCTCACCGAAATAGCTTCATTGAATGCCTTGACAGCTTCGTCGTACTTGTCGATGTTGACGTAGCAGTCGCCCAACAACGACTTCGCTGCAGCGCCGATGATGTCGTCCTGCACCTTGTAATCTTCGAGATACTTGATAGCGTCGGCATATTTCTCCTGGTTGTAGAGCCCGATAGCGGACATCAGCTTGGCACGGTTGCCGGCATCGTACGACCCTTCGGCAACTTTCTGATACATAGCGGTTGAAATAGAGTCGTTACCGGTCATGAGCATCTCGCGGTCGGCCTGCCCGATAGCATTGTCCTGCTTGTTGACGGCGGGCTTCTTCACTAAGAATATGTAACCGATTATTGCCACTATTACTAATGCGATTACTGCACCAATGATAGTGAGCTTCTTCATGTTTTTCTGCACTTTGGCGCCAAGGCCTGTCAGTGAGTCGTTAAGGTTGTCGATCGATGTGCGAGTTTCCTCTGTTGTTGCTTTCTTTGACATTACAAAATCGTATATTGTTCTGTTTTTACTTATTTACTTTTCTGCGGCTACCGTTAGTTCAGAGCCCTTTTATTCTAAAGTGCAAAAGTAAGCAAATATCACCAATGCACAAAATTTATCGTGCCAAAATTTTGCTTTTTGTGCCAAATTTACTTTATTTGTGCCTTAGAATCCTCCCTCCGCTTCATCTCCCACCGCCTCTTGGCGATTATTGACCACCTCATCATCACCCACCACCCACGCATCATGAAAAATGTTGATATCATAGTCAAAATCTTAGCCGCCGACTACTCGGAGCTATCCCCCGCCCAGCAACAGCTTGTCGACCTCGCCCGCGAGGCCACCCTACGCAGCTATGCCCCATATAGCCAATTCCATGTCGGCGCCGCCATTCTCCTTTCCGATGGCAACATCGTCACCGGCGCCAACCAGGAAAACGCCGCTTTCCCCTCCAGCACCTGCGCCGAACGAACCGCCTGCTACTACGCCGGCGCCAACCATCCCGACGCCCGCTTCGAGAAAATAGCAATCGCCGCCCGGGGCACCGACGGCAACGAAGTGGACCAACCGGTGCCGCCTTGCGGCGCCTGCCGGCAGGCCCTCCTTGAATACGAAAAGCTCGCCGGACACGACGTCGAAGTAATCCTCGTGGGACGCAGCTCTATATTCATCCTCCCCTCCGTAAGCTCGCTCCTCCCGCTCTCTTTCTCACAGTTCTGACAACACCCATCCACCCCACCACCATACCATCATGAAGAAATCATCGGCAATACTCTCCCTTACGGCCGCCGCGTCACTGACCCTCACCGGCTGCCTCACATATCCCCCGGCCACTATCGTCGACGGCGGCCCCGGCTGGTTCCCCGGCGACTACGCCCCCTACTACTGGAGCGACTACCACACACCGCCACCACCACCGCCGCCTAAGCCCCACCACCCCGACCACGGGCCCCACCACCCCGACCCGGGACACCACCCCGACCACGGACATAAACCCGGCAAACCCGACCCGGGCAAACCGTCCAACCCACCCGGCAGCCGCAGCCCCGGCTCTCCGCAGCAAGGCGGCTACCGCGGCCAGAAATAACCCAAACTGAAGCGTGGGCGGGCGCATCCCGCCCACGCATAATCTCACCACAAATAGAGCCCCCGCACAATTACTCAACCCTCACCGTACGCGCAATCACATCATCCCCGCTACTCACCCGCACAACATAATATCCCGCCGACAGCGGCAGCGTCACCGACCCGTCGAAATCCACATTAGCACAGCACATCCCGCCGACACCGTAGACCGCGACATTACAGCGCCCCTCGCCGCTGACACTCAACTCATTGCGCCCCACCGACAGTGAGAGCGGCACCCGCGACACCGACTCCACCGCCGAATTATCGCCCCTCTTGAGCGGAATAACAAACGTGGCAATACTCTGGTCGGGCACCGTGTAGCTCACCACCCCGTCATCATAGCTGCACGCACTCTTCATCATATTGGCTGACACCGAAGTGAAATACAGCATCGGCACCCCCTTCGCCTCGCAGTTCTTCAGCCTGAATTCATGCGTCTTCCTGATATTGCCCCCGTTAAGCGCCACCACCACAAGCGTGTCGCGCCCCTGGCTGATGGCCGCCAGCGCGTTGTCCTCACCGGTATCCACAAACTGATATCCCGGCTTGATGAACCGCGTCACCTGCTGCCGCACATAATAATTCTTCACCCTCTCGCTCGTCTGATTGGCGAAATCAGCCCTCACAAGGCACCATTGGTCATTCCCCTCCTCGATATACTGCCAGTCATGCCACGACACGCACTCCAGATAGCGCACATCATCCATCATGCGGCGCGCCATGTCGAGATTACCCTTGATGCCGTCGCCGCTCGCCCCTGTCTCACTCATCCACAGACGCTTGCCTGCACTTTTGGCCAAAGCATTGAGCTCCGCACGGTCCTGATTGCTGCCCGAATAGCTGTGCGTGTTCCACTGCCCCACCATACCGAGCACCCCCGCTGCCTCATACTTCTTGAACCCATTGACCGACGTGCTCACCGACGTCTCGTCCGACACCGCGATCTCCGTCCGAAGCCCCGAAGCCTTCAGTATCGGGTACAACACCTTCAGAAAAGCTATCTGCGACTCATAGCTGAACCGACATCCCTCCTGATCGCCGTTGCGCTTCCAATAATAGGTATACGGCTCATTGAACGGCTCCAGTGTACGGAACTCAATCCCATACTCATCCCTGTAATGCTTGCACACATCGACAAGATAATGCGCAAACGCCTCGTAATACTTCGGATTTAAATTGTCTGTCAACCCCAGTTGCGACCCTCCCACACAGCCGCTGTTAGTCATATAATAGGGCGCCGAATTGCTGAACGCCTCAAATATCGCGTCAGGACGTTTCTCCTTGATTTTGAGCATTATCTTGCGTTGTGCCGCATCCCGGCTCCATATATAGTCACCATCCGCCGAGTCCTTGAACCCCTCCATCTCCGCACGCAGCCCCTTGCCGCTGCCGAAATGATGCGGATCGCAGTTCCTGTTCTGCGGATCGTCGCCGCCTCCGATATTGTAGCGGAACACGCTGTAGTTCAATCCTTTCGGACTCACAAGCCAGTCTATTATCCTGTCAATCTTGTCATCGCTCCACTTGCCGCACATATTCGCCCACCAGCAGAGCGACACTCCCCACCCTTCATGCACCTGACGAAGCGCTTCGGCATCGAGCTCATACTCCACCTTCATCGTCTCAGGCACCGCGTCAGCCGACTCCGTCAGATACCACACATGCTTCGACGACTTACCATCCTTGTCGCCGAACACCGCCGAACCCGCACGCGTGCCGTCAGTGCCCGCATACTTACCGTTCGACCGACACTTAAGCAGCGAATAGCCACCCTCGCCATCCTCTATCAGGAAATGCGACTTCGTCGTCGTATTGTCCGAACCGAACACCAGCTCGCACCCCGACAGATTAAGATACTTACGCTCGCCCCCGCTCTCCTTGATTATGAAATAATAATTGCGGTAAGCCGGCGTCATGTAATACTTCACCGCCTGCCCCGCCCCCTGAAGCTGAGCCTTGCCTCCACTTCCCTCACACAGGAATAGACCGCCGTAACTCTTGATATAACAATTACGGTCGTCCTGCGCACTGCCCGACACCGCAGTCAGTACAAAGCACAGAACCACCAATCCCCGCCACAGTTTAAAATTCGTTTTCATGATCTGCAAATTAAGGTAATAACATATAAAAAATATCAAGCACTAACCGATAAAGTTATCAAGCAAAAAAAAGGTAAAAATTACAGTACCAAATATACAGCAGAAATCACAAAAACAAAACTCTCCACGTCGCAATGCCACAAAAAAGCAAACAATTGACCCCACACCACAAAAATATCCCCCGCGCACCCCCCCGCGCGCCCGCCCATCCCCAGCAGCCCCCCCCGACCGGCCCTCCCCAATCC
>JAQXRH010000032.1 GCA_029218425.1 Bacteroidales bacterium
ATCGCGCGGTGGATCGACATGTCGATGGCCGATTATCCCTGCTATATCGTAGAGGACACCTCGCTCAAGCAGCTCGCGCGCGGACAGATGTCGATGGTGTATCTTCACGACGGTGTGATAAAGTGGAAACGGGCGCTGTCGGCTTTCCAGTTTGATGTAGTTGACGCCCTGGGCAACGGCGACCTCTCTGTGGCCGACATAAATGTCGATGACAAATGGAATTTCTACTTCATAACGGTATTAGCGGCATCCCTGTTGCTTTTACTGGCCCTTACTCAGGAATTCATATTAAGATTATTGCCCAAAAACAAAAAAAACAATTAACTTTGCAGTCGGAAAAATAGGCAACTAAGGTGGCCGCTCATCCCGATGAATCCGGCGATAGCGCCTTACGCCACATCCCGATGATAATTGAATTTTCATAACATATTTAAACGATAAAGAAATGAGAAAGAACATTGTAGCCGGCAACTGGAAAATGAATACCACCCTTGCCGAAGGTGTTAAGCTTGCTAAAGATGTAAACGAAGCCCTCAAAGGTTTTACCCCCAACTGCGACGTTGTCATCGCCGTGCCCTTTACCCACCTCGCATCAGTAAATGCCGTTATCGACTCTTCTAAGCTCGGTCTCGGTGCTGAAAACTGTGCCGACCATGTGAAAGGCGCTTACACCGGCGAAGTTTCTGCTGCTATGGTAGCTTCGACAGGTGCCACCTACGTAATCCTCGGCCACTCTGAGCGTCGTCAGTACTACGGCGAGACTTCTGAGATCCTCAAGACTAAGGTAGCTCTTGCCCTCGAAAACAATCTTACTCCTATCTTCTGCATCGGTGAAGTGCTCGAAGAACGTGAAAACGGTTCTTACTTGGAAGTTGTGAAGAAACAAATCGAGGACGCACTCTTCGAAATGAGCGCAGCCGACTTCTCCAAGCTCATCCTCGCTTACGAACCGGTATGGGCTATCGGTACCGGCAAAACCGCTACCGACGACCAGGCAGAGGAAATGCACGCATTCATCCGCAAAGTCATCGCCGACAAATATGGTGCAGAAGTAGCAGAAAACACTTCGATACTCTACGGTGGTAGCTGCAAGCCGAGCAATGCTCCCCAGCTCTTCGCCAAACCCAACGTTGACGGTGGCCTTATCGGTGGCGCTTCGCTCGACGCTGAGTCATTCATGGGCATCGTGAAAGCTTTCTAATAGCTCCCATATAGTTGTGACCCGGATTTGAAAGTATGTGTGGATGACACGCTTTCAAAATTATTAGATATAATGTTGGCGTCATTGCGCCTTGCCACTAAAGCGGGTTGATGGCGCCGACATTTATTCATTTTGAACAGTACTCCTATTCATTTAGAATTGCTCTCCAGCTATTTAGAATTACTCTCCAGCTATTTAGAATTACTCTCCACTCTCCAGTTATTAATTTTAATATTACTCTCCGCTCTCCACTCTCAACTTTTTATCACTCTAACTATCTCGCTATGATGAAGTTACTGAAACAATTGTCAATCACCGCATTGCTCATTATTGCCTGCACTGCATCGGCTCAGACTCCTGCACCAGCAGCCGCTGCCGATACCACTATTACCGATATTATCAACCGGTCGGGTGTAATATCAGTGACCCATCCGCAAGCTCTCGAAATGCGTCTGCACAAACCTGCCGCCGGTGATAGCATCATTGCCGACAATACGGTAACTTCAACAGGCAGAGTGAAAAAAATTGGCGGTTATCGAGTTCAGATTTACTCCGACAACAATTCGCGCACGGCAAAAAACGAGGCACGAGCCAAGGAACGTGCCATATCTCAAACATTCCCCGACCTTGCTACCTACGTGAGCTACGACTCTCCATATTGGCGACTTCGAGTAGGCGACTGCCGTACGCGTGCCGAAGCCGATGCTCTCGCCGCCGAAATCAAGAAGGCTTTCCCCGCCTATCGCGCCGAAATCACTGTGGTGCGCGACCGTATCAACGCAGTCAATTGATTTTTTGCCGATATTGCAGTTGCTTAGCTTAGTATCAGCAAGTTGAGAATAGAAAATGAAATATTAGTAAGATGGTCAACAAAAAGCCTGATATAACTACCGAACCGACACCGGTGGCCGACAATGCAGTTGCCGACGATGCTGTAGTAGAGCAGATTGCGGCTCACTATGAGGCGATAATAAAGCTGATAGGGGAGGACCCCACCCGCGAAGGGCTCGTCAAAACTCCTATCCGTGCCGCCAAGGCCCTCGTGTATGCCACACGCGGCTATCGTCAGAATGTCAATGATATTGTCAACGGAGCCATCTTCACCCACGATGGTTCCCGAATGATTATTGTGCGCGATATTGAATTTTACTCCTTCTGTGAGCACCATATACTTCCTTTCTTCGGTCATATATCGATAGGCTACATCCCCGATGGTAAGATTATCGGACTGAGTAAAGTGGCTCGCCTCGTCGACATGTTTGCCCGCCGGCTGCAGGTTCAGGAACGCCTTACCGAACAGGTGTGTGCCGAGCTTCAAAAGATACTGTCGGCCAAAGGAGTAATAGCCCGTTGCACGGCACAGCATCTGTGCATGAAGATGCGCGGCGTGGAGAAGCAACAATCGGTGACCACCACCATCGACTACAACGGCATCTTTGCCTCCGATACCACGCTCCGCAACGAGTTTCTCGCATCGATATGATCTCCGATGCCCCGAGGCATAGTCCTTTAGCATTGAGGCATCGTCTATTAGTATCGAGGCATCGTCTATTAGTATCGAGACATAGTCTATTAGTATCGAGGCATTTATATTAGTATCGAGGCTATGTGTTTTAGCATCGGGGTGTCATGTTTTAGCATCGAGCATTATATATTAATCATTATCACACACGCATCCAAACTGTTTTTTTAAGCTATTATGGCTGAAGAAGTTACACCTACTAAGCGACAAGGACTATTGGCACTTTCTCCCATCGTGGTGTTCCTGTTGTTCTATCTTGGAGCATCGGTAGCAGTGGGCGATTTCTATAAAGTCCCGGTGTCGGTGGCTTTCATTTTGGCTGTGACATGGGCTGTGCTGACTACTCGCCGTACGAAGCTCAGCCGGCGTATAGAGATATTTTCGCAAGGAGCAGCCAATCCCAATGTCCTCTACATGATATGGATATTCATCCTTGCCGGTGCTTTTGCGTCACTTGCCAAGAGCATAGGCGCGATTGACGCTACTGTGGCGCTTGCGCTGAATACGCTCCCCACTCAGCTCATCATACCTGGCATCTTCATCTCGGCATGTTTCATATCGTTGTCGATAGGCACGTCGGTGGGTACGGTGGTGGCGCTCACTCCCTTTGCTATCGATATAGCCGGCAACATAGGTGTGGAAGATGCGTTCCTTGTGGCGGTAGTGATAGGCGGGGCGTTCTTTGGCGACAATCTGTCGTTCATCTCCGATACTACTATTGCAGCCACACGTAGCCAGGAATGCCGCATGAGCGACAAGTTCCGTGCCAACTGCTATATTGCTATTCCTGCCGCTCTTCTTACGCTCGTCCTCTATATAGTCATCGGCAATATGCCCACCTCGGTGTCGATACCCGAAGGTCAAAACTATGTGCTCATCATCCCGTATCTTGTGGTAATTGTCACGGCCGCCATCGGTATTAACGTGCTGATAGTGCTCCTTCTCGGCATCATCGGTTCGATAGTCATAGCCCTGTGTTGCACCTCAATAAGCATCGTAGACATGACCACGGCCATGGGCGACGGCATCACCGGCATGGGCGACCTTATCGTAGTCACGCTCCTCGCGTCGGGTCTGCTGGGACTTATCAAGCACAATGGAGGTATCCACTTCGTAATCAACTGGCTGACGCGCCATATCAGTGGAGCCCGCGGCGCCCAGGCATGCATAGCGCTATTGGTGAGCGTGGTCAACGTGTGCACGGCCAACAATACAATAGCTATCATCACCGTGGGCGAGCTATCAAAACGCATAGCCGACAAATTTCATCTACAACCTCGCAAAGTGGCAAGTATCCTCGACACGTGCTCATGCATAGTGCAGAGTATATTGCCCTACGGTGCTCAAGCGCTGCTTGCCGCCGGTTTGTCGGGCCTTTCGCCGGTTTCGTTCGTCGAGTATATGTACTACCCGGCATTCTTGGTGCTGATGGTGGCCCTCTCCATCATCTTCCGTTTCCCCAAGCCAGTAAAACAAGCGGCCAAATAGACGGATTATTACTGTCGGCTAAACGTATTAGGCAAATGAAAAAAATAGGGCTGACTTTGCAACAGAAGTCAGCCCTAAATAGTTATTTTTACTTCGCCAAAATCCTAAATATTCCCCTGTATCGTAGTGGTACAGGGGAATATTTGTATGTTTAACGTGAGTCAGATGACCTAAAGCAATGAAAGATTAGGTCAAAAAGGACCCGGGTGCATGGCTCCAGACTGAGCCGTGCACCCGGGTGTTAGGGTTAAAGATTATTATCGGTTGTTTAAAGTTGATTGGCGGATTACAACCTTAGTAGCGGAGCCGTTTACGACTTTGATGTAGACGTTGCCGGGAGCCGGTTGCTCGATTGCAGTGCCCTGCAAGTTGTAGTAAACAGCTTGGGCATCGGCGGGAGAGGCATAGATGTCGTCAATGCCGTCGACACATTGGCCGGTGAAACCAGAAGCGTTATAGATACCGTAGTTCACAAGTGCCAAGTCTTCGGTTTTGGAAGCACCTTGGTTGGAGAATATGCACCAAAGGTCGGCATTGGTGTTGTCGCAGGTGAAAGAGTATTTATAAAAGCCTGTGACAGAGTCGAGAGAGAGTGCAGTGCCGGGCCAAGAGCCGCCAGAGTAATTGCGGTCGTTTTCGGCTTTGTCCCATACCCAGGTGTATACGTTGGCCCAATTGGATGAAGAGTTGTCGAAATAGATGGTGTAGTTACCGTCGGTTGGGTCGGGCTCGGGGTCGGGGTCGGGAAGCGGGGTAGTAGAGCCGGTGCGGATAGCGCCTACCGAAGCCATGGCGTAGGTGATAATGTCGATATCGTCTTTCTCGTGGCTTGTGGAGTTGTCCTTGGCGTAGATTTCAAACACGTTGTCGACCATCGAAGCGTCGAAGGGGCAGCAGTCTATGCCGCTCTCGCCGCGAGTGCCGACTACGCGCAACCCGATGCCGTTGGCTTCGAGCCATTGGCGATTAATGCCGAGAGCGGTAAACGGTATTTGCATTTCGTAGAAGGAGTCGAAGGAAGTGTCGTGGGGTTGCAGGCCTTCGGGGGTGCCTTCAAGGAGGTTGTCGTAGTTGGCGCTATCGTAGATGTTGTTGATGATAGATGGGTCGGACACAAGAGTAGTGGCGTCGCTCCACTCGGCGAAAGTGCGCTGGCGCCAAAGGTGGGATGGTGCAAATCCCTCAGCCATAGCGTATTTGATGCCTGAATTGGTGAACAAGTGGCAGTGGGAGCCGTAGTCGGTAACGCCGGTAGCGTCGGCAGCTGTAAACATAGCGGGAGCTCCGAGTCCCGGTTTTCCGCTCATGAAAAAGAGGTGGTCGGCGTGTTCGTTGAATTTGACGCCGTTTTCGGCATTGTCACCCCAGATGAATCTGCCGTCCTTGAGCATACCGGTCATGCCTACCGAGGTAGGGTCGACGCTTATGGCAACGATGAAAGGAACGTCGCCAATGCGTCCGCCATCGGTGAGAGGGCCGTCGCCCGGACGAGCCCAAGTATCGCCGGTGTTGCACATCTGCCAAGCCACGTATAGGTTGCTGTCGTCCCAAGCGGCATAAATGGCATAGATGTCGATGAGGCTGTTCTCGTGGCTGCCGTGGAATGCGTTGCACATGTCGTTGGCACCGCATGTGGCCACGATGAGGTTGTCGTTCCAGTCGCTGAAACTGCCGTCGATGGTGATAGATGCGGCTGCGCCGACGGCATCATTGGCATTTGTTGAATAGAATGCACGGCTTTCAACAGGTGCCTGTGCTGAAACGGCTACTGTAGCAGCTAACGCAGTCAGCAGTGATGTTGCAAATCTTTTCATAAATTTAGATTTAATGATAGAATGTATGGTATGATTAAATGATTTAATTGTCAAGTGGCTTGAAAGGCTGTAGTGTATGATGATGAATCTTAGTTATGGAGAGAGTGTGATTCCAAATCCTGCGCCAAAGTTACTAAAAATTTTTGAATTAGCGAGTTATGCCGATAAGGAAACTTGATGGCAGGCGCTGCTGCCTTGATGGCTGTAGCGGGCTTTGACTCATTTCAACCACTTTTTTGCATCGGGTAGCGTATAATGGCTGTGAGGATAAGTGGGGAAATAAAAAAGCTACGCGAGGCGTAGCTTTTTTGGTGATGCCGCTATTTCAATAATGGAATAGCGGAGTGGTGTTGTGCTGATGGGGGATTAGCCGAATAGGGGAGTCGGGTATTCGCCGGAAGCATGTAGCGCGGCAAATTTTTCTACGACGCCTGGA
>JAQXRH010000033.1 GCA_029218425.1 Bacteroidales bacterium
CACCGATCATTCTTGTCCGTGATCCCTACGCTAATCATGTAAATCGGCGTCGCTCCGGACGCCCTCGGTGGGGGTGATCGGGATCCCCGCACACCTCGGTCGCTGTGCTCCCTCGGCGTACGGGGCTACTAATAATCGGCGTCGCTCCGCGGACGCCCGCATGGCGATGGGTGGATGGGTGGTTATGGGTGGTTATGTTTTGTCGTGATTTTGTGGTGTGGGGGAAAGTTGGTAAATTTGGGGTTGCGAAATGTTTTAGTTTTTTTAATGAGATGAAGATAGGAGATATCGAACGGTGGGTGTGTGGACGGATGGGATATGCGGAGCTTAATGGGATGCAGAGGGCGATGTGCGGCGATGGGAGCAGGCGGTTGTTGCTGACGGCGGCTACCGGGACGGGGAAGACGGTGGCGTTTGCCATACGCATGCTGCGCGAGGTGGCATGGGATGGTGGGTCGCGCCGTGTGGGCGTGGCGGGGTTGGTTGTGGCGCCGTCGAGGGAGTTAGTGTTGCAGGTAGCGGGGGTGGTGAGGAGGATAGGAATGGTGCGCGATGGCGGAGAACCGGGGGTGAGGGTCGTGGCGCTGTATGGCGGTCACGACATGGCTACGGAGGTCAACGAGATGCGGGGCGCGAGAGAGTCGGGGATGCCGGTGGTGGTAGTAGCCACACCGGGACGGTTGGTGGACCATCTGCGGCGTGGCAGCGTCGGTTTGGGCGGGGTGCGTTGCATGGTGATCGACGAGTATGACAAGAGCGTGGAGTTAGGGTTTGAGGCCGAGATGCGCCGTATAGTGGGGGCAGTGGGGCGAGGAGCGGCGATGGTGCTGACGTCGGCCACTGAGGCGAGGGAGTTGCCGGAGTGGATGGGGAAGGGGTGGAAGGGAATGAGGAATGAGGGGAGCGGTGTGGTAAATGTACCGGGGCGCGTCTTTCAGACGCAAGGCTGTGCGATGTCGGGATCCGAGGGTATCGCTGACGCTCAACCCCCGGTTACTCATACGCTCGCTGAGGCTCGCTTCCCGTCCTTGCGGACGCCATCCGGGCGAGGAATGGATGGGAATGGGGGTGTAGAGGTAGTGGCGGTGAAGAGCGCCGAGCGTGACAAGTTGGGACGGTTGGAGGAGCTGTTGCGGTGGATGCCGCGAGGGAGGGTGATAGTGTTCGTCAACCACCGCGAGAGTGCGGAGCGGGTGTATGGGCGGTTGCGGAGCGCGGGGATGCCGGTGGGGCTGTATCATGGGGGATTGGAGCAGCATGAGCGGCGGAAGGCCGTGGAACTGTTGGCCAACGGGACGACGCCCGTGGTGGTGGCCACCGATTTGGCGGCGCGCGGTTTGGATATAGAGGGGGTGGATGCCGTGGTGCATTATCACCTGCCCGGTGAGGCGGCCACATGGACGCATCGCAATGGGCGCACGGCGCGTCAGGGGCGGCCGGGGACGGTGTATGCCATATTGTCGGAGGGGGAGAGCCTGCCCGAAGGGGTGGAGGCCGACAGGGAGCTGGAGGGAGCGTTGGCGGCGAATAGCGAGGGGATATCCCGGGAGTGGGAGTCGCTGTATATCAATGCCGGCAAGAAGGAGAAGATATCGAAGGGGGACGTGGCGGGGTATGTGATGCAGCAGGGGGGCTTGGGCCGCGAGGAGGTTGGGCGGATAGCCGTCGACGACCATTATGCTATAGTGGCTGTGGCGGCCGGCAAGGGTGATGCCGTGGCTCGCCGTTTGGCCGGGGTCAAGATAAAGGGGCGGCGGGTGAAGGTGAGCCAGTTGGAGTGAGCCGGGCGTCAGTCGACTTTTGCAGCTGAGCCAAAAATATGGGTTTGGAGATGCGATTGGGGCGAAAAGAAAGGCGGTGGGTCAAAATTCAGGATTTTGACCCACCGCCTTTGTTCGGTTGTGCGGGAGTTGCCCGGCTGAAGGGCCGAGCAGTTGCCGTGTTGGCTATTACTGGCGGCCGGAGATGACCATGTTGCGGTCGATCTTAGCCACGAGGCCTTGGAGCACTTTGCCCGGACCGAGTTCGACGAATTCGGTAGCGCCGTCGGCAATCATGTTTTTGACAGACTGCGTCCAACGTACGGGAGCGGTGAGCTGAGCCACGAGGTTGGCTTTGATTTCGGCGGGGTCGGTGTGGGGACGAGCGTCGACGTTCTGGTAAACGGGGCAAACGGGAGTTTTGAATTCGGTAGCCTCGATGGCCGAAGCGAGTTCGGCGCGAGCGGGTTCCATGCAAGGAGAGTGGAAAGCGCCGCCCACTTTGAGTTTGAGGGCACGTTTTGCACCGGCGGCGAGGAGTTTCTCGCAAGCGGCGTCGATGGCTTCAATTTCGCCGGATATTACGATCTGTCCGGGGCAGTTGTAGTTGGCGCAAACGACAACGCCGTCGATGCCGGCGCAAATCTCTTCGACGGTTTCGTCAGGGAGGGCGAGCACGGCGGCCATAGTAGAGGGTTTGAGTTCGCAGGCTTTCTGCATGGCTTTTGCGCGGGCAGAGACGAGGCGGAGGCCGTCCTCAAAGGCCATTGCGCCGGCAGCCACGAGGGCTGAAAATTCGCCGAGCGAGTGTCCGGCCACCATTTCGGGTTTGAACTCGTCGCCGAGTGTCTTGGCGAGGATAACGGAGTGGAGGAAAATGGCAGGCTGAGTGACGGCGGTCTGGCGAAGGTCTTCGTCGGTGCCGTTGAACATGAGGTCGGTGATGCGGAAGCCGAGTATTTCGTTGGCTTTTTCAAACAAGTCGTGGGCGATGGGGTTGTTGTCGTAGAGGTCTTTGCCCATTCCTACGAATTGTGCGCCCTGTCCGGGGAAAACAAATGCTTTCATATAGAAAAACGATTATTATTGGTTTGGATGGGGCAAAGGTAAGAAAAAAAGTTGGAAATACCGAGAGTGGGGGAAGGAAAGTGTACCGAGGCGCGTCTTTCAGACGCCGTCCTGGTGCAGTACCACCGGGCCGGGGGTTTCGCTGTCGCTCAACCCCCGGTTACTCATACGCTCGCAGGAGCTCGCTTCCCGTCCTGACGGACGCCATCCGGCGGCTGTGTGGACCCGGTTGCCCTGCCGGGGCTCACCGGTAGTGGTGGAGGAAAGTGTACCGGGGCGCGTCTTTCAGACGCCGTCCTGGTGCAGTACCACCGGACCGGGGGTTTCGCTGTCGCTCAACCCCCGGTTACTCATACGCTCGCAGAAGCTCGCTTCCCGTCCTGACGGACGCCATCCGGCGGCGAGTCGAGGCGGTGGGTGGATGAGTAGATGGATGGCGGGTGGATGGCGAGGCTAAAGCCTCTACACAGAACCAAGACGTCGAGGCGGAGCGAGGCGGGGCGATGTAAATCGGCGTCGCTCCGGACGCCTGTGGGTGGGGCGCACGGTGACCCCGCACACCTCGCTGCGCTCGGCGTACGGGGCTACGAATAATCGGCGTGCTGCCGCACGCCCGCGGCAGGTGGAGCGTTGCGGGCTGAGCGCGGCTGGCGTGGATGGATGGTGGCGAGCCGGGGCGAGGGCGGCGAGGCTAAAGCCTCTACACAGGACCAAGCATGGCGGGCGGGGGTGGATGGCCGTAGGGTGGGATGGCGGCGAGCCGTGGCGGCGTGGGTGGATGATGTAAATTGGGAAAAAGTGTAGTGAAAAAGTGTATAATTAATGTGAAAATTTGTAACTTTGCAGTCTCAATTGGGGAGGGACGCATTGGAGGGGTGTTATGGGTGTGTTGGATGGCGCGTTATGGGGCGTTGTTGGGGCGCAGGTTAGATGCGTTATGGGGGCGTTGTTGGGGCGCAGGTTAGATGCGTTATGGGGCGTTGTTGGGGCGCAGGTTAGATGCGTTGTGGGGCGTTGTTGGGGCGCAGGGTGTGGTGCTTTGTTATGTGGGTTCATTTGGGGAAGTATCTATTGATAGAGAAGGTACAATTGAAGAAATATATATTTAATAGGTAAAAGATTATGAAACTGACAGGTGCAATTGATTTTAAGCCGAAGATTGCGAAGAGTTTGCGGACGTATAATGCGTCGCGATTTCGTGCTGATGCCATTGCCGGCATAGTGGTGGGCATAGTGGCGTTGCCGTTGGCCATCGCGTTTGGTATAGCGTCGGGGGTAAGTCCGACGATAGGTTTGATCACGGCGATCATAGGCGGATTTTTGGTGTCGGCATTGGGCGGCTGCTCGGTGCAGATAGGAGGTCCGACGGGCGCATTCATAGTTATAGTATATAATATAATAGCGACTTACGGGTTGGAAGGACTTGCTATAGCTACGTTTATGGCAGGGTTGATATTGGTGCTGATGGGGCTGTTTAAGTTGGGAACGGTGATAAAGTTCATACCATATCCTATAGTGATAGGGTTCACAGCCGGTATAGCTGTGACGATATTTTCGACGCAGATGAACGACTTTTTCGGACTTGGCCTTACCGGGCTGCCGAGCGAGTTCCTGCCGAAATGGGGAGCCTATTTCCAGAACATAGGTAATATAGACTTGCCCACGTTGGCCATAGGCGTTGCGGCGTTGGCGATAATGATAGTTACGCCCAAGATATCGAAGAAATTGCCGGGCGCGCTGATAGCTATCATCCTGACGACGTTGGCGTTGTGGATATTGGGGATGGTGACCGACGCGTTTGATGGGGTTGCTACGATAGGGAGCCGTTTCGGGGAGATGTCGACCGACATACCCGCGCCTCACGGGTTTACGCTCGACATGGCTACCATCAACATGCTGTTGCCGTCGGCGTTCACGATAGCCGTGTTGGGCGCGATAGAGTCGTTGCTGTCGGCGACGGTGGCCGACGGTGTGACTGGGTCGCGAACGAATTCCAATACGGAGCTGATAGGGCAGGGCGTGGCCAACATCGTGGTGCCGTTGTTCGGCGGCATACCGGTGACGGGCGCGATAGCCCGCACGATGACCAATATCACCAACGGCGGACGCACGCCGGTGGCCGGTATCATCCATGCGGCGGTGTTGCTGCTTATCTTCCTGTTTTTGATGCCGTTGATCAACATGATACCTATGGCATGCTTGGCGTCGGTGCTTATCATGGTGGCATACAATATGAGCGGATGGCGCACGATAGCGCACATACTGAAGGCGCCGAAGAGCGATATCTCGGTGCTGTTGGTCACCTTCGTGCTTACGGTGATATTCGACCTGACGATAGCGATAGAGATAGGACTGCTGTTGGCGGTGGTGCTGTTCCTGCGCCGTGTGATGCAGAACACGGAGATCAAGGTGTACTCCGAGCAGCTTGACGTGGCCGAGGGTACCGATTCCGACAACCATGAGGTGCTCGACGTGGCCAAGGGAGTGTCGATCTACGAGATAGATGGACCGTTCTTCTTCGGGATAGCAACGAAGTTTGACGAGTTGATGCGTACGAACCTGTCGGAGAAGCCGATAGTGAGGATAATAAGGATGCGCAAGGTGTCGTTTATCGATGCGACAGGTTTGCACAACCTTGAGATATTGGTGTCGTCGTCGGAGCAGGAAGGCATAGAGGTGGTGCTTTCGGGTGTGCATGACAATGTGCGCGCCACGTTGGAGCATGCCGGGTTTGACAAGCTGTTGCCGGCGGATCGGATATGCGACCATATCACGAAGGCAGTGGCGATGGCCAACAGCATCGTAGCGTCAAAAAAATAAAAAAAATGGGGCTGGATGAAAAAATATTTGTAAAAATATTTGCATGTCAAAAAAAATGCTTAAATTTGCACAGTTTTTGAAGCACAAATTATTGTTTTATTATTTAATTCTTAAGAAAAAATGAAAAAAGTATTTTTGTCACTCGCTGTACTTGCTTCTGTAGCAATGGTTTCATGTGGTAAGAAAGCTGCTTCTGAAGGCGAAGCTGCTGCAACCGATTCAGTAGCTGCTACTGAAGTAGTTGAAGAAGTTGCTGCTCCCGTTGACACTGTAAACGGTAACGACTCTGTAGCAGTAGCTAACGACTCTGTAAAAGCTTAATTTACAGCGATATTAAAAACAGCATAAAAGAGGCTGTGCTTTAAGCACCACCTCTTTTTTTTGTGCCTATATGTGAGGGTGGGCGGATGATGTAAATCGGCGTCCTGGGCGGACGCCCTCCGCAGGATGTTGGCGGGAGTGATTTATAGGGAATAATCCCGATTAATCGGGAATAATCGAGATTGATCGGGAGATGAGTGGGTGGGTGGATGGTTACGATTGCTATGGCGATGTGAAAGTTAGGCGGTGTGCCAGGGTTATTATTCCTGGCACACCGCCTAATGTTATTGGGGTGGTGGGGCTGATGCCCACGGTTTAGTCGGTGATGAGGTCGTGGCCTGTCATCTCGGCGGGGATGGGGAGCCCCATGATGTGGAGGATGGAGGGGGCTACGTCGGCGAGGATGCCGTTGGCAATCTTGGCGTTGTGGTTGGCGGTGACGTAGACGCAGGGCACGGGGTTGAGGGAGTGGGCAGTGTTGGGGGTGCCGTCGGGGTTGATGGCGTTGTCGGCGTTTCCGTGGTCGGCGATGATGATTACCTCGTAGTCGGCAGCCTTGGCGGCTTCGACAGTGGCGTTCACGCAATTGTCGACGGCGGTAACGGCCTTTTGGATAGCGTCGTAGACACCGGTGTGGCCCACCATGTCGCCGTTGGCGTAGTTGACTACGATGAAGTCGTAGGCCTTAGAGTTGATTGCGTCGACGAGTTTGTCTTTGACCTCGTAGGCGCTCATTTCGGGCTGGAGGTCGTAGGTAGCCACCTTGGGAGAAGCGACGAGGATGCGGTCTTCGCCGTCGTAGGGAGCTTCGCGTCCGCCGTTGAAGAAGAAAGTGACGTGGGCGTATTTCTCGGTTTCGGCGATGTGGAGCTGTTTTTTGCCGAGCGAAGAGAGGTATTCGCCGAGGGTGTTGTCGACGTTTTCCTTGTCGAAGAGGATGTGTACGCCGGTGAAAGAAGCATCGTAGGGGGTCATGCAGAAGTATTGCAAACCGGGGATGGTGTGCATGCCCTGTTCGTCCATGTCCTTCTGGGTGAGGACGATAGTGAGCTCTTTGGCGCGGTCGTTGCGGTAGTTGAAGAAGATGACAGCGTCGCCCTCTTTGATGGTGCCGTCGACCGATGCGTTGTTGATAGGTTTGATGAACTCGTCGGTGACGTCGGCATCGTAGGAGTCCTGCATGGCTTTAACCATGTCGGTAGCCTGAGCGCCTTCGCCGTTGATGAGCAGGTCGTAGGCCACTTTGACGCGGTCCCAGCGTTTGTCGCGGTCCATGGCGTAGTAACGGCCGATAATGGAAGCGATAGCGCCGGTAGATTTGTCGAGGTGGGCTTGGAGGCGTTCGATGAAGCCTTTGCCGGAGCGGGGGTCGGTGTCGCGGCCGTCCATGAAGCAGTGGATGAACACCTTATCGAGGCCGTAGTTCTTGGCTATGTCGCAAAGTGCGAAGAGGTGGTCGAGCGAAGAGTGGACGCCGCCGTCGGAAGTAAGGCCCATGAAGTGGAGGGCTTTGCCGGAATTCTTGGCATAGGAGAAAGCCTCCTTGATTTGGGGGTTGTCGAGAATAGAGCCGTCTTTGATGGCCTTGTTGATTTTGACGAGGTCTTGGTAGAGGACGCGTCCGGCACCGATGTTGAGGTGGCCTACTTCGGAGTTGCCCATTTGACCGTCGGGGAGCCCGACGTTTTCGCCGCTTGCCTGGAGCTGCGAGTTAGGGTAGTTTTTGATGAGAGAGTCCCAATAGGGAGTGGGCGTTGAGAAAATAGCGTCGCTTTTGGAGTGGTTGCCGATGCCCCATCCGTCGAGAATCATCAGCAGAGCTTTCTTTGCCATAATAATATAATGTTAAGAAGTTGATACGTATAAGAATAGGGCAGAGCGCTGGGAGGCAGTCCTGCCGAGGTGCAAAATTACGAAAAAATATAAATATCGCCAAAACCGGAGTGAATATTAGCGAGTAATAATGGTAAAGTCGGGGGTAAAGTCGGGGGGCGTCAGCGCGAGATTGGGCGAGGGGTGGCGGAGATGATGTTGCCGTTGATTGCGATGTCGCCGTTGTCTATGAGGGCTCGGCACAGGGAGATGGCGCGGTCGGGGTTGATGGTGAGCGCTCGGGCGAGGTCGTCGATGGTGATGCCGCCGGGGTGGGAAGCGAGGTGGACGATGCGCAGGGCGATATTGGCGTCGGAGTCGACGGAGTCGGCGGTGTTGTGCTGGCGGGAAGCGGCGATGTCGGCGCGGCATACGTCGCATTTGCCGCACGGCTTGGCGGCAGTTTCGCCGAAGTAGCGTAGCATGGTGGCGACGCGGCACTCATCGTTGGAGAAAGCGAAGCGGCGCACGGCGTCGATGCGCCTGGCCATGCGTTGCTTGCGGTCTTCGTAAACGGCGCGAGGGAAAAGCAGGTGTTGGGCGAGTTCGCGCGAGGTGGGGAAGAAGATGTAGGGGGCAGTTTGCCGCGGCACGTAGTGGATGACGTGCATACGGGATAGGAGGAGCAAGTTTTCGTAGACCGATTGCTCGGTGACGGCGAGGCGGCGAGCGATGAGCGGTTCGCTGATTATTTCGTAGTCGGCGAAGATGCCGGTAGATGTGCGCAGGAGTGCCTGGAGCACGGCGTCGGCAGTAGTGGGCAGGTCGAGGTCGTATAGCTCGTGCCGTTGCATGAGCATCATGACGCGGGAGCGGGTGGTCACCTCGTCGGCGTAGTCGATGTATCCGGCTTGGGAGAGAATGCGTAGTGCGGGGTCGACGACCCGGGGGTGGAAGTGGAAACGCTCGCAGAATAGGGGCATGTTGAACTCGTAGACGTTGTTGTAGCCTTCGCCGACGGCAATGTCGAGGAAATTGCACGCCAGCTCGTAGATGCGGCGTATGGTGTCCTTGTCGGGGAATGCTTCGGAGAGTCGCCGGGAAAGGATGGCTTTGTCGGATTTGCACACGAGTAGCACGGCGAATGCCGGCAGGCCGTCGCGTCCGGCGCGCCCGGCCTCCTGGTAGTATTCTTCGAGCGAGGGGGGCAGGTCGTAGTGGATGACGATGCGCACGTCGGGTTTGTCGATGCCCATACCGAAGGCGTTGGTGGCTACGATGACGCGGATGGAGCCCGATTTCCAGTCGTTTTGCCGTTCCTGCTTCTCTTCGGGTTGGAGGCCGGCATGGTAGGCGGCAGCGGAGATGCCATTGGCGCGCAGCATGTCGGCAATCTCGCGTGTGCGGCGCCGGGAGCGTACGTAGACGATTGCCGTGCCCGGAACTTTGCTGAGTATGTCCACGATTTTGCCCTCCTTGAAGTCAACGTTGCGCACTATGTAGGAGATGTTGTCGCGTGAGAAGCTACGCCGGAATATTGCCGGCGACTTCATGAGGAGGCGGTCGGCGATGTCGTCGATGACTTCGGGGGTAGCGGAAGCTGTGAGAGCGAGCACAGGCACGTCGGGAAACATCGTGCGGAGCGAGGCGATGCGCAGGTAGGATGGGCGGAAGTCGTAGCCCCATTGCGATATACAGTGGGCCTCGTCGACTACGATGAGGCTGATGTTGAAGAGGCGGAGCGTGTCGGCAAAGGAAGGCGACTGCAGCTTCTCGGGGGATATGTAGAGCATCCGGGCTTTGCCGAGGCGGCAACGGTCGAGGGCGAGGTTGGTTTCGCGCAGAGAAAGGCCGGAGTGGAGGTATGCGGCGCGTATGCCAATGGCGTAGAGGTTGTCGACCTGGTCCTTCATGAGCGAAATGAGGGGCGTGACGACGACAGTGAGGCCCGGCAGCAACATGGCGGGCACTTGGAAAGTGATGGACTTGCCGCCGCCGGTGGGGAGGAGGCCTATGGTGTCGCGGCCGTCGAGGATGGCGCCGATGATGTCGCGTTGCAGCGGGCGGAAAGAGTCGTAGCCCCAAAAGTGGCGGAGGACTTCCTCGGGAGAAGATTGCGGAGAGATGCTAAGTTTGCGCATATCCTACATGGGGGTAATGGCCCCGAAAAGTTACTTGCAGGGGCGTATGTCCTTGATTTGCAGTTGAATATTGTCGGCCGAACTGCGGTGCTTGTTCTCCTCGATGGTGTAGCAGATGTCGAAGGGACGCCCGGCGTGGATGTGGTCGAAGTGCTCGGCAAGGTTGAAAGCGATGCCGTTGAACACTTTGCCGGAGGTGTCGTCGACGAGCTCAAGTTTGATATGCTCCAACTGCTTGCCTACGAGTTTGCTGGTGCCGAAATCGGAGACGCGTCGCGTGCAGAACACCGGTTTTTGGTTGCCCGGGCCGAAGGGGTTGAAGCGTTTGAGCAGAGCGAGGAGGCGCGGGGTGATGTCGGCAAAGGAGATGTAGGTGTCGATGTCGAGCTGAGGGGTGAGCTGCGTGGTGGTGATGTTTTTTGCGACGTATTCCTCGAAACGTCGAGTAAATTCGGGGATGTTTTCCTCCTTGAGGGAAAGGCCGACGGCGTAGGTGTGGCCGCCGAAGTTTTCGAGGATGTCGCGTGCGGCGTCGACGGCTTTGTAGATGTCGAAACCTTGCACGGAGCGCGAAGAGCCGGTGGCGAGGCCGTTGGACTGGGTAAGGACAACGGCGGGTTTGTAGTAGATTTCGGTGAGTCGCGAGGCAACGATGCCGATGATGCCGCGGTGCCACTCCTTGTTGTAGATGACGATAGACTTTTTGTCGGAGTGTAGCTCGTCGCGCGAGCTGAGGATAGCGTTGGCTTCTTCGGTGATGCGTTTGTCGAGCTCTTTGCGGTCCTTGTTGTATTGGTCGATGGCTTTTGCTTTCTCGAGGGCTTCGTTGGCGTCGCGCGAGACGAGGAGCTCAACGGCTTCACTGCCGCTTTGCATGCGTCCGGAGGCGTTGATGCGGGGGCCGATTTTGAAAATCACGTCGGAGATGGTGATTTCGCGTCCGGAAAGGCCGCTGATGCGCATGATGGCCCTCAGACCCATGTTGGGGTTGGTGTTGATGCGACGGAGGCCGTGGTAGGTGAGGATACGGTTTTCGCCGGTCATTGGCACGATGTCGGCGGCGATGCTAACGGCGACGAGGTCGAGAAGGGCTTCGAGGTCGATGGGGTTGATGCCGTTGGACTTGGCGAACCCTTGCATGAACTTGTAGCCCACGCCGCATCCCGAGAGGTCGGAATAGGGGTAGGTGGAGCCTTCGAGTTTGGGGTTGAGGATTGCGGTAGCCGGGGGCAGCTCGTCGTCGGGGACGTGGTGGTCGCAAATGATGAAATCGATGCCGAGCGAGGCGGCATATTTGATTTCCTCAATGGCCTTTATGCCGCAGTCGAGGATTATGACGAGTTTGACGCCTTGCTGGTGGAACTCATCGATTACGCGATGCGAGATGCCATATCCGTCGTCGTCGCGGGTGGGGATATAGTATCCGATGTTGGAGTAGTAATTGCGGAGATACTTGTAGACGAGCGACACGGCGGTAGTGCCGTCGACGTCGTAGTCTCCGTAAACCATAATGCGTTGCTTGCTTCCCATGGCACGGTTGAGACGAGCCACTGCGAGGTCCATCTGGGGCATCAGGAAAGGGTCGTGGAGGTCGCGCAAGGAAGGGCTGAAGAATTGTTCAGCCTCCTTAACCGACGTCACACCTCTCTGAACCAGAAGCTCGCAAATAGCGGGTGTGTCGGCATAACGCTTTGCCAACGCAGACTCTATCTCTTGTTTTTCGGGTGTCAAGGGTAAGTAATTCCATTTACTTATCATTTATGTTGTTTTTTTATTATCGAGGCAAGGGTGTGCGCGCGTCGCATGGAAGGGATGGTGCACACTAAATCCCGTGGCCGGTGTCGCTCGCACAGCGAGGCGGTCGCGGGGGAGAGGGGTTATGGCGGCATTAGCGGTATTAAATCGGTGACTATTAAAAGGATATTTCAGGCATCCGTTGTTAATAGGACCGAGGGGCTACGGATTCTCGGCGTAGGTGCGGAGAGAGGCCGATGGAAAGCGTAGCGTACTACATAGCCACTATCACGCAAATTTACGGAAAATATTCCGATAAATATGTAATAGTAGGATATTTTGAGCGCGTAATAGTGTTAAATATTCAAAAATGGAGAAATGAATATTCAAAAAAAAGGGGGTTGCGGGTGGCTGGATAGGCTTAGTGCTGCCTGATGTGGAGGATGGATAGGCGCAGTGCTGCCGGGAGTGGTGGCTGGATAGGCACAGTGTCGCCTGATGTAGTGGATGGATAGGCACAGTGTCGCCGGGAGTAGTGGATGGATAGGATCAGTGTTGCCTGATGTGGACATCCATTTGCGGGAATGGGAAATGGATGCCGTGGGAGGGTAGCTCTTTGTAGATGCGTTCGTTGTAGTCGTAGAACACGTCCCAGTAGTTGGAGCTTTCCACCCACGCGCGAACTTGGAGTTTGATGCTTGAATCGGCGAGGTCGTCGACGACGACCGATGGGTCGCGTGTGACGCGCGGTTTTAGTGCTTTGATATTGTGGTCGTGGGCTTCCTGCCAACGGTCGAGCGCCTCCTTCACCTTGTCCTTGCGGGTGAAAATTCGGCGGAAGAAGCCGGGTCTCTTGGGTTCGGGCACGAAATCCGGAGTTGCGGGAGAGTCGGTGGCAGTGTCGGTGTCGGCGTCGTCGGGATGCGTTTCGTCGGCAGATTGGCGTATGATGCGGTGGTCGTCGGCAAACATGTCGAGGATAGCTTTGCGGGCGGTGTCGACATTGTCGCCGTAGGAGATTGAGATGTCCCATTCCACCCTGCGGTATTCTTCGCGCGACCAGTTGTTGACGCTTGAAGTTGATAGCCCGCCGTTGGGGATGATGATGGCTTTGTTGTCGTAGGTGGTGATGACGGTGTGGAAAATCTGGATTTCGCGTACATATCCGGCATAGCCTTGCGCCTCTATGTAGTCGCCCACCTTGTAGGGCTTAAGGAGGAGGATGAGGACGCCGCCGGCAAAATTCTGCAGCGTGCCGCTGAGAGCCATACCGATGGCGACGCCGGCCGAGGCGAATAGCGCGAGGAACGAGCTCGTCTCAATGCCGAGAATGCCAATGACGGTGATGATGAGGATGAAGTAGAGGACAATCTTGACGAAACTGAGGATGAACGTGGTGAGCGAGTTGTCGACCTGCCGGCGCACGAGGATGGAAGCCACGATGCGGTAGATGCGGTGGATGACAAATTTGCCGATGTAGAATACGGCAATAGCAATTGCCACGTTGATAGCAAAGTTGACGAGGCGTTCGGAGAGGTCGGCGATGAAGTCGTTGAACGAGAAATTCTTCAGTTGGTCGATACCTTCGGCGGCGTCGGAGCCTTTGGAAGTGATTATGTTTACTAAGTCGTTGTTGTCCTGGAGCATAAAGAGATATCGTCGTGGGGGTTATTAGTAGAGAGCCGCGGCTACGTCGGAGGCCCATTGGAGATTGCCGTAGTGGTACTTTTCGGCTTGGTTCTCGTTGGGGATGAAAGTCGACAAGCCGGAGTGATGGTCGATGGCGAGCAAGTCCCAGATCCGCGGGGTGGAGGCTTTGAAGAGCACGGCGTCGGCGAGCGCCTTGTCGAAGCTGGCTTTGAGCTGTGGCAAGTCGGCGGCGAGGTCGTCGACGTATTGGCCGAAGTCGTAGAGGTAGCAAGCCGAAGTCATGAAGCGTTGCGGCGAGAAGCCGGGCGAGTTGACGTTATTGGCCATATAAACGGCTCGAGTGGCGTCGGCGAGGTCGTCGAGAGCAGAGGTGTTGATAACAGAAATCGTGCAAGTGCGGGCCTCGTTGGATTTGGCATTGTAGAAATCGAAGGTGGCAGATGCGGCACCGACGAGGTCGGCCTCAGGCAGGAGGAGGTAACGGAGCGTCTCGTCGTAGGGCATTCCGGGCGAAGGTAGCTCGGTGGCCGAACCGACGATTGCGTCGGTGCAGTGGCGCAGTTCGTAGGCCACTTCCACGCCCGCCATGTAGCAGCAGTCGAAGTAAACGAAGTCGAATAGCTTGTCGCTCAGAGCATTGCGTAGCGAAGTAACATTCATGTGCCTCCCGCCGTCGTCGCCAAACGATAGCGTAGAGATAGCGTTGCCCGACTCTTGGATGCCGTTTTCAATCCAGCCGCTGCCGTGGCTCCACAGGACGAGGCCGCGGCGTTGGGCAGGCGCTGCACGACAGAAATCGTTGATGACCTGCTTCATGCGAGCCACCGAGACCGATGAAGAATTGGCGTCGTAGGTGAGGAGCGTGCGTTGGCCTTCGGCAGTGATTTCTTTGAGCACCGGAGCAGCGTTGCGAGCATGGTGGTAGACGAAGAGGCGAGATTGGCCGAAGTCGCCATTTTTGGCTGCGATGAGCATCTCGTTGATGTCGGACGAGTCGTAGTTGGATGAGCCGAGGGAATTGTTGGCTACCATGTAGACGAGCACGGCGCGAGGGGCATCGGCAGCGGGCAGGTCGGGGTCGTCGCCATTGCCGGAACAGCCGCATAGCACCAATAGCGGAGCGATAAATAATATGAATAACATATTCCTCATTGCAGATGCAAAGGTAGTGAAAATATCCGACACGCGAAATCGGTAAAAATTAATTAACACAAAGCAAAGGAATGGCCATGTTGTAGGAATCGAAAAAATGTTGTAAATTTGCGGCGGAAACCCAATCGTCACGTTCAACAACGCATGGTAGTATTTTTCAAAAAAGGGACCGGCTTAATCTACGGTATTGAGACCGATCATCGCTTCAGTGAGCAGGAGATAGAGCGCCTTACGTGGCTGCTCTCGGGTGCAAAGCCCTTGTCGTCAACAACAGTAAAAGGGGTGTATCGTGGCCCGCGCAAGGAGATGATAACTCCGTGGAGCACCAACGCCGTAGAGATAACCCAAAACATGGGTCTAAGCGGCATCACCCGAATCGAACAGTTTGTCAAGACCGAGGCCGATGCCGATTACGACCGGATGCTCTACCGCATCTACGACGGCATCAATTCGCGAGTGTTTGACACCAACCGCAAGCCCGAGGAGATAGTGCATATTACCGACATACGTGAATACAACAAGGCGGAAGGCCTTGCCTTGTCGGCCGACGAAGAGCAATATCTCGACGACTTGGCCAAGAAATTGGGGCGCGACCTTACCGACAGCGAAGTGTTCGGGTTCTCGCAAGTCAATTCCGAGCACTGCCGACACAAAATCTTCAACGGCACCTTTATCATCGACGGCGAGGAGAAACCGCTATCGCTCTTCAAGTTAATCAAAAAGACATCGCAGGAAAATAAAAATGCCCTTGTATCGGCATATAAGGACAATGTGGCATTCGTGAAAGGGCCGAAGGTGGAGCAATTTTCGCCCGAGCACCCCGATCGCCCCGACTATTTCCGCGTAAAAGATATCGACACCGTGATCTCGCTTAAGGCCGAGACCCACAACTTCCCCACCACCGTAGAGCCATTCAACGGGGCGGCTACCGGAACCGGAGGGGAGATACGCGACCGACTTGGCGGCGGAAAGGCATCGTTGCCCATAGCCGGGACGGCAGTGTACATGACCTCTTATCCGCGATTGAGCGCCGAGCACCGCTACGAGCTGATGTTGAATCCGCGCGTGTGGCTATACCAGACGCCTGCCGACATACTTATAAAAGCGTCGAACGGAGCGTCGGATTTCGGCAACAAGTTCGGCCAACCGATGATATGCGGTTCGTTGCTCACCTTTGAGCACGAGGAGGAGGGACGCTTCTATGCCTACGACAAGGTGATAATGCTTGCCGGAGGAGTGGGCTTTGCGGCCAAGAAAGATGCCATTAAAGGCGTTCCCGAGGCAGGTGAGAAAGTAGTGGTGATGGGTGGTGATAACTACCGCATAGGCATGGGCGGCGGCGCAGTATCGTCGGTGGAAACCGGCCAATATGCCAACGCCATAGAGCTAAACGCCGTGCAGCGTGCCAATCCCGAGATGCAGAAACGCGTGGCAAACGTCATAAGAGCGCTTGCCGAAGATGACGTCAACCCTATAATTTCCATCCACGACCATGGCGCAGGCGGCCACCTGAACGCGCTATCAGAGCTTGTAGAGGCCACTGGCGGCCATATCGACCTCGATGCCCTGCCAGTAGGCGACAAGACCTTGTCGGCCAAGGAGATAGTGGGCAATGAGAGCCAGGAGCGAATGGGCTTCGTCATCAACGCCAAAGATATACCCTACGTAGAACGCATCGCCCAGCGCGAGCGAGCTCCGCTCTACGTGGTAGGGGAGACCACCGACGACAATCGTTTCGTCTTTGAATCAAAAGATGGCACCCGACCCATCGACCTCGCCATGGAGGATATGTTTGGCAATTCGCCCAAGACAGTGATGCGCGACAATACCGTAAGCCGCAGCTACGCATCGGCTGCCACCGACGAAAGCCATATCGAGGAATACCTGCGTGGCGTGCTGTCGTTGGAAGCCGTGGCGTGCAAGGACTGGCTCACCAACAAGGTAGACCGTTCGGTAAGCGGAAAAGTGGCGCGCCAGCAGTGCCAGGGCGAGATACAGTTGCCGTTGAGCGACTGCGGCGTGGTAGCGTTGGACTACAACGGCCGTGCCGGTATAGCGACGTCGATAGGACATGCGCCGCAAGTAGCGCTTGCCGACCCCGCCAAGGGATCGGTGATGGCTATAGCCGAGGCGCTTACCAATATCGCAGGCGCCAACCTCGCCAAAGGGCTCAAATCGGTATCGTTGTCGGCCAACTGGATGTGGCCCTGCAAGAACGAAGGGGAAGATGCGGCGCTCTACCGAGCCGTAGAGGCATGTTCCGACTTCGCGTGCGCCCTCGGCATCAACATACCCACCGGGAAAGACTCGCTGTCAATGACACAGAAATATGGCGAGAACAAAGTGTATGCCCCCGGCACAGTGATAATCTCGGCCGCCGGCGAAGTGGCAGATGTGCGCCGCACATTGTCGCCCGTACTCTCGCCCCGCGAGTCGACACTATACTATATAGATTTCTCGTCGGATGCATTGCGTCTGGGCGGCTCGGCGTTGTACCAGTCGCTCAACAAGGTAGGTTCCGACGCGCCCACCGTGGTCGACGCGGGCAAGTTTGCCGCAGCGTTTGGCGCGATGCAGAAGTTGGTGAAGCGGCGTAAATTGCTTGCCGCCCACGACGTGTCGGCCGGCGGATTGGTTACCACTTTGTTGGAGATGACATTTGCCAACACTAACGGCGGTATCCACTTCGACACCACCGGATTCAGGGCACAGGGCGAGACCGACCTTGTGAAGATACTCTTTGCCGAAAACCCGGCGATGGTGATACAAGTCGACGACAAGAAGAAAGCTTCGGTGGAGCAGCTGCTCAGCGAAGCCGGAGTGAAATACTTTGCCATCGGTTATCCCACCGACGAGCGCACCATAATGGTAGACCATGGCGATAAAGAGTTGTTGCTTGGCATCGACTACTTGCGCGATGTGTGGTTTGAGACCTCCTATCTTCTCGACCGCTTGCAGAGCGGCAAGGAGTGCGCGGCGATGCGCTTTGAGAATTATAAGAAGCAGCCCATACGTTATCGCATACCTTCGTCGTTCAAGGGCACAGTGGAAGCCCTCGGGCTTGATCGCCGCCATAAAGAGCCGTCGAAGGCGCGTTGTGCAATCATACGCGAGAAGGGCGTCAACTCCGAGCGCGAGATGGCTTACTCGCTTTATATGGCCGGTTTCGAGGTGAAGGATGTGCACATGACCGACCTGATGTCGGGTCGCGAGACGCTCGACGATGTCAACCTCATAGTGTTCTGCGGCGGGTTCTCCAACTCCGACGTGCTTGGTTCGGCCAAAGGCTGGGCGGGCGGATTCAAGTGGAACGACAAAGCCAAAGAGACGTTGCGCAGATTCTTTGCGCGAGAGGACACGTTGTCGTTGGGAATATGCAATGGTTGCCAGCTGATGATAGAGTTAAATCTCATCAATCCCGAGCATGCCAAACCTACGCGCATGCAGCACAACATCTCCCACAAATTTGAGTCGCAGTTCCTTGGCGTGAAGATACCGCAGAACAATTCGGTGATGATGGGTTCGTTGTCGGGGATGAAGCTCGGTATCTGGGCAGCGCATGGCGAAGGCAAATTCAACTTGCCTATGCCTTTGAGCGAATACAATGTCGTGGCGCAGTATAACTACGCGACGTATCCCGGCAACCCGAACGGGTCGCGAGGTGCTGTGGCAGGAATAGCGTCGAAAGATGGTCGACATTTGGCCATGATGCCGCATCCCGAGCGTGCGATGTTCCCGTGGCAGTGCGGCTATTATCCCGCCAACCGTCGCAACGAGGAAGTGACCCCATGGATAGAAATGTTTGTCAATGCCCGCAAGTGGATACTTGACAAGACAGCGAAATAGGAAATAGGACCGACGCGAGTGGCGGCATCGTAGGTGCACCGCTCGCGTCCCGTTTTTTTAAATACCAATAGATACATATCATAGCCGCGCCAAAGCGTAGCGGGTTCAATAAAAAAAAGTACAGATTATGGGAGGTTTTTTTGGCATAGCAAAAAAGAATTCATGTGTCAACGACTTGTTCTACGGAGTAGACTACAATTCCCACATGGGCACAAAGCGAGCAGGCATAGTCACTGTGTCGCATGAAGGGATATTTACGCGGTCGATCCACAATATTGAAAATTCATATTTCCGCACGAAATTTGAGGGCGACCTCGAGAACTTTTCGGGCGACAGCGGAGTGGGCGTCATCTCCGATACCGATGCCCAGCCCATCATCATCAACTGCCGACTTGGCAAATTTGCCATCGTCACCGTAGCGCGTATCAACAACGTCGTGGAGCTGGAGCGCGAGCTGCTCGGCGACGGGCAGCATTTCTGCGAGCATAGCTACGACATAGTAAACCCCACGGAGGTGGTGGCTACGCTCATATCGCAAGGGAAGGACTTGGTCGACGGCATCAATAACGTGTACCGCCGGGTGAAAGGTTCTTGCTCCATGCTGCTATTGTTTGACAACGGCGATATAATAGCGGCCCGCGACAAGCTTGGCCGTACGCCGGTGATAATAGGAAAGCATATTGAAAGCGAGGCGATGGCCGTTACTTCGGAGACATGTGCCTTCCCCAACCTCGGATTTGACATAGAGCACAACGTGGGGCCCGGCGAAATCGTAAGATTCAACGCTGAGGGATATACCACGCTACAGCAGCCGTTGGACAAGATGCAGATATGTGCGTTTTTGTGGACCTACTACGGCTATCCTCCCTGCGAATACGAGCATAGAAATGTCGACGAGATGCGTTACAGCCTCGGGCTTGACATGGGGAAACGCGATGAGACCGAGCTTGATTTCGTGAGCCCCGTGCCCGATTCCGGTATCGGAATGGCATTGGGATATGCGCAAGGCAAGGGCGTGCCCTATCTTCGCGGCATTGTCAAATACACCCCGACGTGGCCCCGGTCGTTCACGCCCAGCACTCAGGAACGGCGAGAGCTTGTGGCCAAGATGAAACTGATAGCCAACCGTTCGCTACTCAAAGGGAAGAAAGTGGCATTTTGCGACGACTCCATAGTGCGCGGCACACAGTTGCGCGACAACGTCAGCGACATACGTGAAGCCGGTGCGGAAGCCGTGCATGTGCGCATCTCGTGTCCGCCGCTGATTTTCCCCTGCATGTATCTCAACTTCACCAACTCACGCAGCGAGATGGAGCTTATCACCCGTCGTGTCATTGCCGACCTTGAAGGGGACCAGAATGCCAATCTCGACAAGTATGCCGACCATACCACCCCCGAATATGAGGCCATGGTAGAGCAGATAAGGCAGCGGTTGGGACTTGATTCGTTGAAATTCAACACCATCGACGACATCGTCAATGCCATAGGGTTGCCCAAGGAGCGCATCTGCACCCACTGTTTCGACGGGTCCAGCTACTATTGATAGCCAGTGACGGGTCCAGTTAATGTTGATAGCCAGTGACGGAGCGTCAGCCAGCCGTAGTGCGAGGCCGGCGGGGCGTCATGAAGACATAAGCGGTAAAACCGTGCTTCTGCGATATAGGTAGAGGTGCGGTTTTGCCATTTTTTTTGTTTGCAGTGTATGATTTTGGCGCAAAACCGCTTTGTGGACGGAGTAAATTTGCGGTAAAAGAGGACATTGACATTTTGGAAAAAATTAAAGTAGGTTTGTTTGGGGCATGGTGATGTAAATCGGCTCCCCCCGCACACCTCGGTCGCTGCGCTCCCTCGGCGTACGGGGCTACTAATAATCGGCGTCCTCGACGGACGCCCTCGGGTGGGTTGGAGCCGCGGTGATGTCGGGCATGCCGTGTTGTTGAAAAACTTCTTGTTAAAAATCTTATTATGCCCTAATGGGAAAATGATTAGACGCTATAAAAGACCTGTCAAAAATGACAAAAAAAATGACAAAATGGAGGAAAGTTGGTGGAAAGTTTTGGAGAAATTGCAGAAATAGAGTATCTTTGTAATCTTGAAAATGAAGTAATTAAGCCGATTATAACTTCTAAATGCTTGATAAATAGGGTGTAATCGAGCTGATGCTATGTTTGCAAACTTGAGAATAATAATTTTAAATCATAAAAAGAAAAGGTTATGAGTTTAAACATCATTGTGCTGGCTAAGCAGGTGCCTGATACCCGCAATGTCGGCAAAGATGCGATGAAGGAAGATGGCACAATAAATCGTGCAGCGCTTCCCGCCATCTTCAATCCCGAGGATTTGAATGCTCTTGAGCAGGCCCTCCGCCTCAAAGATGCGAATCCCGGGTCGACAGTAACGCTGCTTACCATGGGACTACCACGTGCGTCGGAGATTATCAGAGAAGCGATGTTTCGCGGAGCCGACGGCGGTATAGTGTTGACAGACAGAGTACTTGGGGGAGCAGATACACTTGCGACATCTTATTCGCTTGCACAGGCAGTAAAGAAAATCGGCAACTACGACATCATCCTTGGCGGTCGTCAGGCCATCGACGGCGACACTGCGCAGGTAGGTCCTCAGATAGCTGAGAAGCTGGGTATACCTCAGGTGACCTACGCAGAGTCGATAGTAGAGCTGAAGGACGGCTATGTAGTGGTGAAGCGACGTTTGGAAAACGGAGTGGAGACTGTCAAAGCTCCGCTGCCGTGCGTAGTGACGGTGACAGGTTCGGCCGATGCGTGTCGTCCGCGCAATGCCAAGCGAGTGATGACCTACAAGCGCGCTGTATCGCCCACAGAGAAGGCAAAACTGACGCCCGAGCAGCAGGCAATAGTAGACGCTCGCCCCTATCTCAACCTTCAGGAATGGAGCGCCGCCTATGTAGAGGCAGATCCTGAGCAGATCGGATTGCCTGGTTCGCCGACAAAGGTAAAGGCAATCGAGAACGTTGTGTTCACGGCCAAAGAGAGTCTCCGCTTAGAGGATAACGACGAGCAGATTGAAAACCTCGTAAAAGAGCTAATTGCAAATCACACAATCGGCTGATAACGGCCTCAATCAATACAAATACAATGGCAGACAATAATAATCTTATCGTATATTGCGAATATGAAGATGGCAAAGTAGCCGACGTGAGCTTGGAATTGCTTACCAAAGGGCGTCATCTTGCCGACCGCTTAGGCGTGAAGCTTGAAGCAATTGTCATCGGTGATAATCTCAAAGATATCGAGAACCAGGTAGCGCCTTACGGAGCCGATGTGGTGTATAAAGTAGAGGATGCCCGTCTCTATCCGTATACATCCAATCCGCATGCGGCCGTGCTTATCAACTTGTTTAAGGAGATAAAGCCGCAGGTGTGCCTCATGGGAGCAACGTGCATAGGCCGCGACCTCGGCCCGCGCGTGTCGTCGTCGCTTCACAGCGGCTTGACGGCAGACTGTACGTCGCTTGAAATCGGTGACCACACAGATCCCAAGACCGGTAAAGAATACAAAGACCTGTTGTATCAGATACGTCCTGCTTTCGGCGGCAACATCGTGGCAACGATTGTAAACCCCGAATGTCGTCCTCAGATGGCTACCGTCAGAGAAGGCGTGATGAAGAAAGAGATCTTCGATGCCAACCATAAAGCCGAAGTCATCGACCTCGATGCCAAGAAATATGTGGCAGATACCGACTTCGTGGTAGAAATCATCGACCGCCACATCGAGAAATCGAAAATCAATATCAAGAATTCGCCTATCATCGTGGCCGGCGGCTATGGCGTAGGGTCGAAAGAGAATTTCGGCCTGCTATATGATTTGGCCAATACCCTTGGCGCAGAGGTAGGAGCATCGCGCGCAGCCGTAGATGCCGGGTTCTGCGAGCATGAGCGTCAGATAGGCCAGACAGGCGTTACCGTTCGACCGAAACTGTACATAGCATGCGGTATTTCGGGCCAGATACAGCACATAGCCGGCATGCAGGAAAGCTCGATAATCATCTCGGTAAACAACGACCCCAACGCACCGATCAACACTATCGCCGACTATGTAATCACCGGCAATATCGAAGATGTGCTTCCCAAATTGATTAAATATTATAAGAAAAACTCGAAATAAAGCTCGATATGGCTAATTTTTATACAGATAATCCCGATTTAAAGCAGCATCTTTCACATCCGTTGATGAAAAAGATTGTCGAGCTCAAAGAGCGCGGCTATGCTGATGCAGAAAAATATGATGATGCGCCTCTTAATTTCGAGGACGCCATGGACAATTATGACAAGGTGCTCGAGATAGTAGGCGATCTATGCGGCGAAATCATAGCCGGCAATGCCGAAGATGTAGACCACCAGGGTCCTCACGTAGAGAATGGTCGCGTAGTGTACGCCGACAAGACGGTAGAGAACCTTGAGGCATGCCGCAAAGCTGGGCTGATGGGTATGTCGATGCCTCGTCGACTTGGCGGTTTGAACTTCCCCATCACTCCTTATATCATGGCAGCCGACATAGTAAGCCGCGCCGATACCGGATTTGAAAACCTTTGGGGCTTGCAGGACTGCGCAGAGACGATCTACGAATTTGCCGATGAAGACCAGAAACAGCGCTACATACCCCGCGTGTGCCAGGGCGAGACGATGTCGATGGACCTCACCGAGCCCGATGCCGGTTCGGACCTCCAGTCGGTTATGCTCAAAGCTTCGCAGAAGGAGGATGGCTCGTGGGTGCTCAACGGTGTAAAACGCTTTATCACCAACGGCGACTCCGACATCCACTTGGTGTTGGCACGTTCGGAAGAAGGCACGAAGGATGGCCGCGGCTTGTCGATGTTCATCTACGACAAGCGCAACGGCGGAGTCACCGTGCGCCGCATTGAGAACAAGATGGGTATCAAAGGCTCGCCCACGTGCGAACTTGTGTACAAGAATGCGCCGTGTGAGCTTTGCGGTTCGCGCCGTATGGGTCTTATCAAGTATGTGATGGCGTTGATGAACGGTGCACGTCTTGGTATCGCCGCCCAGTCGGTAGGTGTAAGCGAGATAGCTTACCGCGAGGCACTTGGTTATGCAAAAGAGCGTATGCAATTTGGCAAGGCCATCATAGAGTTCCCGGCAGTGTATGAGATATTGGCAGTGATGAAAGCCAAGTTGGATGCATCGCGTTGCTTGCTCTACGAGACATCGCGCTACGTGGACTTGTACAAGGTGTACGAGGATATAGAGAAAGAGCGCAAGCTGACCCCCGAGGAGAAAGCCGAGCTTAAGCTATACCGCAAATATGCCGATGCTTGCACCCCGCTTGCCAAAGGGCTTTCGAGCGAATATTGCAACCAGAATGCTTACGATTGCATCCAGATACATGGCGGATCGGGTTTCATGAAAGATTACGCGTGCGAGCGCGTATATCGCGATGCCCGCATCACCTCAATCTATGAGGGAACCACCCAGCTCCAGGTAGTGGCAGCCATACGCCACGTCACCACCGGGACTTACACCGCCTTGATGGAGGAATATGCCAAGATGGAAGTGAGCGAAAAGCTCGCACCCGTCAAGGAGATACTTGCAGGTCTGGTAGAGAAATACAAGGCAGCTATCGCCAAGGTCAACGAAGTCAACGACCCCGCCTTCACCGACTTCATGGCACGCCGCCTCGTAGAGATGGCCGGATTTATCGTCATGAACTACCTGCTCATCACCGATGCAACCCGCTACAACAGCGAGTCAATGACCAAGAGCGCAATAGTTTACGGCAATATCGTTCGCGCCGAGGTGGAGAAGCATGCCGAGTTTATCGCTAACTTCTGCCCCTGCCAGCTTGACGTGTACAAAGCGTAAAGCGTAAGCCATCACCGAATGGCTCATCATACATAATGTCGGGAAGAGATTTTTTGAACATCTTCCCGGCATTATTCTTTTTATTATAGGATGAAATCGCGGAGCGGAGGGGCCGACAGGGAGTCGACCCGATGCCGCGTCGCTCAACCATTTAATAATACCAGTTATGAAAAAGATAATCCTCTCTTTCGCTATCGTTGCAGCAGCGGCATTTACAAGCTGCGACCTTATCGGTAAGAAATCGGACAGCAAGGATGGGTCGGCGCAACAGGAGCAAACCGGTTCCGGTGAGAATGACGTATTGAAGCCAGAAGACCAACAGCCCGAAGTACCCGTTCCCGATAATGAGAAAGCCAAAAAGATAACGGCAAAATACAACCAGGGGCCGGCAATCAACAATAATGATTATGCCGACGCTTTGGAATATGCCGAAATTTACTTATCTTTGAGTGTCGGCCATCTTGCGGCACTCGGTTCCGACGACAAAGCCGAGCGCGAAGCAGCCGAACAGGC
>JAQXRH010000034.1 GCA_029218425.1 Bacteroidales bacterium
TTGCTACCGCGGTTTTATTCAGCAGTTCTCGTTTGCCGACATCGCACAAGAAGAGCGCGACGAGATAGCAGAAGCTTTATCACAAAAAGTGAATTTGCACCTATTGCAGAAAGTCGACGACGAACGGCTATACCTAAAACCTGGGCTTACACTTGCCGGATTGGCACAACAACTCGGGACCAACCGCACTATGCTCTCGAAGATAATCAACCAAGAGGCAGGAATGCCATTTGCAGAGTTTATCAACCGCAAGCGCATTGCCTACTTCATACGATTGGCAAAAGAAAATCCAGAAGTGAGTAAGCAAGACCTGGCAGAACAAGCGGGTTACACCTCAATGCGCTCATTCTATCGCAACTACAATCTCTACAGCGATTGCCCCGAAATTCCGGAATAAGAAAAGCGATAACTACCAGTCGAACGACATCACAGCCAAACAAAAGCAAGTACTCCTACCTAAACAAAATTGCCACCTTCTTGCACATCGGCTACTTCAATAACCACGAGGCCATGTCTCCGACATGGGGATACCTTTAACAATTCAACCGACTTCACCGGCTACTTCAATATTTTGCGCCGAAATGGGACAGGGGTAAAAAGAAAAGCCTCTGAAAATCGTTGATTTTCAGAGGCTTTCATCGGTCTGATAGACCCTTTAGTGACCCCGGAGGGGCTCGAACCCTCGACCCATTGATTAAGAGTCAATTGCTCTACCAACTGAGCTACGGAGTCAATGACTGTATTGTTGGTAATGTCGGCGCCATTGCCTTGCCAGCCGTGGGGTAAATCCCACCTTAAATGTCGCTGAAATTGGCGAAGCGGCAACCGGCAGTCGGTTTCAACGGTGCAAAAGTAGAGATTATTTTTTAGTCTTGCAAGATTTTTTTGAGATTTCTTCGATATTTTTTTAATCGGGGATATATTTTGTATGATTTTGGCACAAAATTTGTAAAATAATGAGTAAATTTGCGAGATAATTAAAAATTGCGGGATAAAGCAATCGGGCTCGTCGCCATAGGCCGATGCCGACTTATAGGGCAAATCGCAGATTGCCAATCCCGATATATCTTTTTTTCAATTATGAATATATCATATAAGTGGCTTAAGGATTATATAGATTTGGAACTTGACGCCGAGGCATTGTCGTCGGTGTTGACCTCCGTTGGGCTTGAGACCGGCGGTGTCGAGGAAGTGGAAACCATCAAAGGCGGGCTTCGCGGCCTCGTCATAGGCAAGGTGCTGACCTGCGTGGACCATCCCGACAGCGACCACCTGCACGTCACCACTGTCGACTTGGGCGATGGCAAGGCCACGCAGATAGTGTGCGGTGCACCCAATGTGGCTGCAGGGCAGACAGTAGTCGTGGCCACCGTGGGCACCAAGCTCTACGACGGCGACAACGAGTTCCAGATTAAGAAATCCAAGATACGCGGTGTGGAATCGTTCGGCATGATATGCGCCGAAGATGAGATAGGCATCGGCACAAGCCACGACGGCATCATAGTAATCAAAGAGGATGTGGCGCCTGGCACCCCCGCCGCCCAATACTACCACGTGGAGAGCGACTACGTGCTCGAAGTCGACCTCACCCCCAACCGCGTGGATGCCGCATCGCACTATGGTGTGGCCCGCGACATCTCGGCATGGCTCAAATGCAACGGCAAGGCTGCCGACCTCCACCGCCCCAGCGTCGACGCCTTCGCCATCGACAATGCCGAAGGAGGCATCAAGGTGAGAGTGGAGAACAGTGAAGCGTGCCCCCGCTACACCGGCGTCACCGTCAAGGGCGTCACCGTCAAAGAAAGTCCCGAATGGCTCAAGCAACGCCTCCTCGCAGTAGGCCTGCGCCCCATCAACAATATCGTCGACGTCACCAACTACATATTGCTCGGCATGGGACAGCCCCTCCACTGCTTCGACTGCGACAAGATAGCCGGTGGCGAAATAGTGGTGAAAACATGCGCCGAGGGCACCCCGTTTACCACCCTCGACGGCGTAGAACGCAAGCTCTCCGACAAGGACCTCATGATATGCAACGCCACCGAGCCGATGTGCATAGCCGGAGTGTTCGGCGGATTGGATTCCGGAGTCACCGAGTCGACGACTTCGGTATTCATCGAAAGCGCATACTTCAACCCCACGAGCGTGAGAAAGACGGCCCGCCGCCACGGATTGCAGACCGATTCCTCGTTCCGCTACGAACGCGGTTGCGACCCCAACTGCAACATCTATATGCTCAAATTGGCGGCATTGATGATAAAAGAGCTTGCCGGCGGCGAAATCACCGGCGACGTGGTGGATATCTACCCCAATCCCATCGCCCCCGCGTCGGTAGAATTTAACTACGACCGTTGCACCGCGCTCATAGGCAAAGAGATAGGCCACGACAATATCGACCTCATACTCAGCGCTTTGGATATAGAAACCATAGCCCGCGAAGGCAACACTCTGACTTTGCGCGTGCCCACCTACCGCGTCGACGTGACCCGCGAATGCGACGTCGTGGAAGACGTGCTCCGCATCTACGGCTACAATAACGTGGAGATGACCGACACCCTCCATTCGTCGCTCTCCTACAAGACCCTTACCGACTCAGCCGAGGACTTGCGCCGCAAGATAGCCGACCAGCTCACCGGCCAGGGCTTCAACGAAATACTCAACAACTCGCTGAGCGCCGAAAGCTATTACGCCGACCTCGCTTCCTATCCGCTGAGCAAGTGCGTAAGGCTCCTCAACCCCCTGAGCAACGACCTGTCGGTGATGCGCCAGACCCTCCTCTTCGGCGGACTGGAGTCGCTCGCCCACAATATCAACCGCAAGGCTGCCGACCTCAAGATGTATGAATTCGGCAACGTGTACTTCTTCAACCCCGACGCCGTGTCAACCGCCGACGCCCCCCTCGCCCCCTACAGCGAAGGCCAGCGCCTGGCCCTATGGCTCACCGGAGCCACCCGCATCGGCAACTGGAACAAACCCACCGAGCAGTCGAGCATCTACGACTTGCGAGCCTACGTCGAAATGCTCCTGCAGCGTGCCGGCATAGGCGGCCGTCAGATAGCCATGACCGTGGTGCCCGGCGACGACATCTTCGCCGCCTCCTTGCAGGTGGCTACCCGCTCAGGCAAAGTGCTCGGCAGCATGGGCATCGTAGCTAAGAAACTGCTCAAGAAATTTGACATACGCCAGGATGTCTTTTATGCCGAACTCGACTGGATGGCTATCGTGAAACTGTCGTTGAAGCATACCGTGACCTACGCCCCGCTGCCCAAGACCCTGCCCGTGCGCCGCGACTTGGCCCTCCTTATCGACAAGAACGTGGCTATGGAGGAAGTGGAAAAGACAGTGCGCGAAAGCGAGCGCCGACTCTTGCGCGATGTCACCCTCTTCGACGTATATGAAGGCAAAAACCTCCCCGAGGGCAAAAAATCGTATGCTATCGCCATCACCCTCCAGGACGACGAAAAGACCCTGCAAGACAAGCAGATAGAAGCAGTGATGAGCAAAATCACTGCCAACTTGCAGAAGAAACTTGGTGCCGAACTGCGCTGATAGCCTTATTGACCACCGAAAAAGAAATCAAAAATAATAAACATAGAATAATAACACCACTATGGGAAGAGCTTTTGAAGACCGTAAAGCAAGAAAGTTGAAAAGATGGGGTAACATGTCGCGTACGTTTACCCGCATTGGTAAGGAAATCACTATAGCAACCAAAGCCGGCGGTCCCGACCCGTCGACCAATCCTCGCTTGCGTGTGCTGATGCAGAACGCCAAAGCCGCCAACATGCCCAAGGACACCGTAGAACGCGCTATCAAAAAAGCCACCGACAAGGATGCCGGCGACTACAAGGAAATCACCTACGAGGGCTACGGCCCGTTCGGTATCGCCATCTTCGTCGAAGCCGCTACCGACAACAATACCCGCACCGTGGCCAACGTGCGTTCCTACTTCACTAAGCATGGCGGTTCGCTTGGCACACAGGGCTCGTTGACGTTCCTTTTCGACCATAAGAGCGTGTTCAAAATCAAGCCCAAAGACGACGTGTCGCTCGAAGACCTCGAGCTCGAACTTATCGACTACGGCGTGGACGAAATCGAAGCCGACGAAGACGAAATTGTGCTCTACGGCGAGTTTGAAGAATTTGCCAACATCCAGAAATACCTCGAAAGCAACGGCTTCGAAATCGTGAGCGCTGAATTCGAACGCATCCCCCACGAGCTCAAAGAAGTCACCGCCGAGCAGCGCGTCACCATCGACAAGCTCCTCGAGAAGCTCGAAGAGGACGAGGACGTGCAAAACGTGTTCCACAACATGAAAGAGGAGGACGACGAGGAATAATCCACGCCACGCCCCCGTTACATGGTATATTATACTTAACTCGCCTATAAAGATGTTTTCAGGTATTGTAGAAGAGGCCGCAACGGTCAAGAATATCACGCGCAAGGGCTCCAATGTAGATTTGGAGATAGCCTGCAGTTTCGCCGGCGAACTCAAAATCGACCAGTCGGTGGCCCACAATGGCGTGTGCCTCACCGTAGTGTCGATAAGCGAATCGGGCACCTACGTGGTGACCGCCATCCAAGAGACTCTCGACCGTAGCAACCTCGGCGACTTGCTGCCCGGCATGAAAGTGAATCTGGAGCGCTCCATGCTCATGAACGGCCGCCTGGACGGCCACATCGTGCAGGGGCATGTCGACTGCACTGCCACTTGCACCGAAGTAGTAGAGCTCGACGGCAGCACTTATTTCAAATTTGAATACGACGTGCCCCGGGAGATGGTAGCTAAAGGATACACCACCGTGGAGAAAGGCTCTGTGACGGTCAACGGCGTGTCGCTGACAGTGTGTGAGTCGCAATGCAACTCCTTTAAGGTGGCCATCATCCCCTACACCTTCGAGCACACCAATTTCTGCGACATCAAAGTGGGCAGCAAAGTCAATATTGAATTTGACATCATAGGTAAATATCTTGCCAAATTGATGGTAAGATAGGCCACTGTCGACATTCCAGCCGGGCATACGCGCCGGCTGGATGATTTATATATATTATGTGAAAAACCAACAAAAGGTATTAGGAATATGATTAAAGTAAATGTAAAGGATGTTCTCGCCACCGTTAGCGAGGCAACAATCAAATCGTATGACAAGGCAGCCGCTGAAGCTATTGAAAAGCTGCACAACGGCACCGGAGCCGGCAACGACTTCCTCGGATGGGTCAACCTCCCCTCCACCACTCCCGCTTCACTTATTGAAGACATCGAGAACGTAGCTAAATCGCTGCGCGAAAGCTGCGAAGTGGTCATAGCCATCGGCATCGGCGGCTCATATCTCGGCGCAAAGGCTGTAATCGAAGCATTGTCCGACTCGTTTGCCGCCTACCGCCAAGGCAACGGTCCCAAAGTGTTGTTTGCCGGCCAGAACATAGGCGAAGATTATCTTTACGAACTACAAGACTACCTCAAAGGCAAGAAATTTGGCATCATCGTCATCTCCAAGTCGGGTACCACAACCGAGCCTGCCATCGCTTTCCGTATGCTCAAAGAGCAGCTCGAAGCCTCGCTTGGCAAAGCCGAAGCATCTAAGCGCATTATCGCCATCACCGATGCACGCCGTGGTGCACTCCGCCAGCTCGCCACCGAGGAAGGATATAAGACATTTGTCATCGAGGACAACGTGGGCGGCCGTTTCTCCGTGCTCACCCCCGTAGGTCTGCTCCCCATTGCCGTTGCCGGCTTCGACATCAAAGCATTGGTGGCTGGTGCCGTAGAAATGGAAAAAGCTACCACCGTGGCCGACGATACCAACCCCTCTTTCCTCTATGCCACCACTCGCAACGCCCTCTACAACGCTGGCAAGAAGATAGAAATTCTCGTCAACTACAACCCCAAGCTCCATTTCTTCGCTGAATGGTGGAAACAGCTCTACGGCGAGAGCGAAGGTAAGGACCACAAAGGCATCTTCCCCGCAGCAGTCGACAATTCTACCGACCTCCACTCTATGGGTCAGTGGATACAGGACGGCGAACGCTCCATCTTTGAGACCGTCATCACCGTGGAAAATCAGAAACACACCCTGACCATCCCCTCCGACGATGCCAACCTCGACGGCCTTAACTACATAGCCGGCAAACGCGTCGACCAAGTCAACAAGATGGCTGAGCTCGGCACTCGCATCGCCCACGTCGACGGCGGCGTGCCCAACTTGCTCATCTCCATCCCTGCCCTCGAAGAACGCTACCTCGGTCAGCTCATCTACTTCTTCGAGAAAGGTTGCGGCATCAGCGGTTACATCCTCGATGTCAACCCCTTCAACCAGCCCGGCGTGGAGGACTACAAACGCAACATGTTTGCACTCCTCGAGAAACCCGGCTACGAAAAAGAGACCGCAGCTATCAAAGCAAGACTGTAAAAGTATAGCCTACAATATGTTAAGGGGCGCCGACGGCGCCCCTTTTTTTGTGAGGATAGAGATATGTAGGCCTGATAAGTCAAAAATTATCAAAACATACTTCTCAGTTACTTTTCAAATTGCGATTTTTCGGGGAAATAGCCGCTCAAGAATTCTTTGGCAGTTATTCGGTCCATATCGTTGCTATACTGGGAATCGTTCATGCAAAATAGCATGGGATTGGCTTTCAGAAGCTTCTTATAATGCGTATGATTGTCGATATGAAAACGGAATGAGGTCCGCCGTGACACGTAGCGTAAATGCCCGCATTTCGTTGCCAAAAGCACGTAAGAATATATGTTGCGTTGTATATCGGTATTTGACCTCATGTGATTGGTCAAAGTCCTATCTATCTCTTTACCGAATATGTTTCTGGCAAGATTGTAATTGCTCTTTAGGTAAGCGTCGATGTTGTGGTGGGTCCTCCCATTGTAGTATGTGCCAAATACTTTTTCGGTAAGTTTTGCTGCATTATTAATTGTTGTGGAATACATATTCAGCCGCCGCCCCAACACATGCGTCTTGAACCAAATATACAGCTTTCTCAATAGCCGATAATTAAGCCGTACGATAGGGAACATCTCGTTTTTGAAGAAATCCGAGGGGCTGACAGGTCGGTTGATAAACATGTCGTCGTTGGCATAGAGGAAATGCTCCGACAGGCCGTCAATGCAGTGCAGATGGTGCTCAATCACCATTGAATTGAAGCATGGCAGGCACTCGGCCGGCAGTATGTCCTTGTGGTCTACAATCTGAATTTTCGGATTAGACGTGTCGAGCCACTCGGGAACCTGCTCGTCGGTAACAATAAATATTTTCCTAATCCATGGAGCATATCGGTCAATAGAGCGTAAACTGTATTTCAATTCATCGTTGTCGACATAGCGGCCTTTACAATTCTCCTCCTTTGTTGTAGTGTCGCCAATGCATGCATTGCGTTTAGCTATCCATTTAGGGTCGTTTCCGTTCACCCAAAGATATACCAAATCAATATCGATCATATATAAGCTGTTTATTTTTGAATTCTACTTTTGATAATTGGGTAATGTTTGATAACGTTGTTCAACGCTTGAGTATTGCGGTCATCCTTTCCTTTGAAATTTACGGTTTTAAGCGATAATTCTTTCGGCTTTTTCAACCCATGCGGCTTATTGTGGCCAAACGGGACCGGGACTACCGGCACTCCGTTGGCAACAGCGGCAGCCCATAGCCATATGTCGTCGCATGTCGGAGCAATCGCCGTAAACAATTCAGCATCCATCATGTCAGGCTTCAGCGAATGGGGTGGATAGAGCACACCTCCTACTCCCGTTTGTAGTGTGCTGAAATCCTTATGGATTCTTTTGAACAGGAAATGGTACCATCGGTATTTCTTCCACTTCCGGTAGGGGTGGCCCAATTTGATTTGTTTTGCGCGGTGAGCCACTACCACATCGGGAATTTGCGAATGAAGTTTCAGCAAATCGCGAAGCATGTGTTTATGGTAGATTACATCATCGTCGACTGTGACAATCACCGCATCGGGGAAATCAATAAGTGCAGGAATGAGTTTGCGGTATGAGCGGATGTCGTGGTCATAATTTCTGATTTCAAAAATCGGATATTCCTCTTGTAGACGTTTTAATTCCTGAGGAATACCTGCTTCGCCGAATTGTGAATATGTCAGGTAGAGAATCAGTCGGTCGGGAAGCACCGACCCCCGTAATATAGAAAGGAGTGACGGAACGGCAAAACTAATAGCTTGCGGAAACGAGGTCATCGATACGACGACTTCTTGTTGAGGCGTTTTTGGTGTTGTCATTGTTCTGTTGTTTATGTATCTTCTATATCGTTGAGGTCGTACTTCTTGAAATACGACAAATCTATAGTCCTTTGAGTGCCACTTGCCCTTCCTCGGGCCTGCTTCTCGGCAAATTCCTCGTATGAGCGTACGGCATAATGATTGATGCGTATTATGTCGAGCTGTGGCTCGCGGTCGCGGAAATGCTTCCTTACGGGCGACATGTGGGAATCGGCTGTATGCCCGGATATGCGCGAAGCCTCATGACATCCAATCATATTAAATACCTTACGCGGATTTACAATGCTTTTTACATGCCGGTTTAAGTAATGGTCGGGCTGGGCGTGTCTCTTAAACCGCTCCATCATATTCCCATCTCCTTTCTCTATTATCCCGTTGCTGCCGTATACCAGCCAGTTTATTTCCACTGCTGCAAATCCCTCCGCCTTCTTCAGGAAATCGGTGATAGATGGGTCCTTTAGCGGGACGATAAACTCGTCCAAGTCAATAAAAGCTATCCACCGCGCTTCAAAGCGGTGTCGTTTAAGACAGTCATCGTAAGCGGCCAGTTGCCGACGGTAGCCCGGGAACCAAGTGTATTCAACGATGCCGGCGTCGATATAGGGCTGAAGCTCCTCTTTCGTGTTGTCATTGCTTTCATTGTCATAGATGTAGAACTTCTCTACGCCGTGCCGGTGATGCCAGTCTATCCATTCCTTGAAATATCGGCCTTCATTTTTTGCTATGGCGCAGATTGCTAAGTAGCAGCTGGGTTGTTGCTTGTTGCCCTTTAGCTGTTTTAGCAGTCTGACTGCATTGAATATGCCGTATCTCAAAATACCCCTCCACCTGTTCCTTGTCGGTTTGTGGGGGATAATTCCGGCGAATATTTCGGCAAAAAACTTGTTCATATATTATAATTCAAAACCCGATTTATCAGGAAGTATCGATTGAAATGCGTCCCTAATATTTTCCATCACTGTGTCGTAATGCCGTATGCGCACGTTGTCGTTCAGGCAAATGAGAGTGTAGGATTGTCGCTTTATGGCTTTGATGGCTTGCTTCGGACGAATCATCAATGGGAACATCTTGGTGTCGTTATACGTATTGTATGGCTCAAAATTGCCTTTGCATATCTGCCACGTGCGGAACAATTCCGGCGTATAGTCGGTCGTGGCGCGAAATCTGTTGACCGATGTTGCCGTAAGTTCATCCCCTACCGCATTCCACACATCTTCAAAGGTCTTTTTCAAATATGGTTGTGCATTATGGGGCGTGCGGAGGGTGATAAATTTGTTGTAATACTTCAACAGATAGTTCCATCGGGCCTTCAGCCCATAGCTTTTATGGAACCATTTGTCGTGCCATTGTGCCATTACCGTTTTCTTGTCAAAGTGACGGTTTATCACATTGATATTGTTCTTTATCCTGACATACCATTGCGACCATGACGGATTATAATCAAAGACAGCAATATCACATGGAAGCCCGTTGACGAAAAATCGTTCTGGCTTTAAATCGTTTATAATGTAAAAATCATCGTTAAAATACACGAAGTGGTCGCTCAATCCCGGGATACGGTGGATATAACGCTCTATTACCACCGAGTTGTAGGTCGGTAGGAATTGTGACGGTATAAAATCTTTGTGGTCTACCAGATGTATCTTCGGATTATTTATGTCTAACCATTCGGGCTTCTGGCCATTTGTTATAAAATGGATTTTCCTTACCCATGGCGCAAACTTTTCTACCCCGCGAAACCAATATCTGAGCAACCCGTTGTCTCTGAAACGGGCTTCCGATTTTCCGTTTTTGGAAATATTCTTGTCCTTGCTGTATAGGTTATATTCATCTTGCCATTTCGGATCGTTCATGTCAACCCATGTAATCACAAAATCAATCTCCATAATAATCTGAAATGAATTTGGTAATAATGCGTGTTATTTGTCCCTTGAATATCCCAACCTGTTATGGTTTCACTGATAGCATTCGGGCCGCACCGTTATTTCCTTCCCCAATTGCCGGATTGTAGACAAGAAAATACGATATGTCCGATAAAACACATCCCCCACCCACTCAGCCTCTTACCATTTCAGGCTTTCGGCATGGGATAAAACTATGCAAAGATAATAATTTTTCATCATATGGCATTATCGCCCAGATAATTTGTGCCGATATCACTTATGCTGCCGCGCATGCATTGGACGACATCCATCGGCTTAGCCTCGGAGAGGCGTCATGTGATATCTATTGCCGTTATTAACATTGTGGCAACCTTCGCATTTGGTAGGCCCATTGCAGCCTACCCACTAAAAAAAGGCCGGACACCATAATAGCCTCCGACCTTTTCCTATCTGTAAAAATGAAATACTATTTTGTAGCCTGTTCTGTAACCTGGAACATACCTACAATCCAGATGATTGCACCCACAAGAGCTGCGATGCCGCCAAGGATTGTTGTGATGCCGCACAAACCAAGCGATCCAGTCGACGGAGCGATGCCCAATACGAAAATTCCAAAACCTACTACTATCAAGGCTATGGCGTAAACCAATATGCCTGCGCCAAACAAACCATTCACAATGCCGATTTGCTTGAGAGCTTCGGTAATTTGGGCCTTAAACTTGATGAATAGTACGCCGCAACCGACTTCAAATAGCCCCGCAAAAATCAAAAGAGCCTTGCCACCATCCACGCTGTTGATTTTCACCGTCATTCCGAGTATGGAGCTGAGAAGGAAAAGTCCCGAGATGATGAAAAGCAGCGAATATGCCGATTTCATTGGCGTTGCCGCAGGGCTCTGTGCCTTTACAAGCTCGTTGCATACCGTGAAGAAGCCAAAGGCTACTGCACCTAATGATATCGCTTGTAGGATGCCAAACACGTTTGATACTATTGATAGCAATGAGCATACTGTGATTGCCAATGTCGACCAGCATGCTATCCGCCAGCCCAATTTGTACTGTTCCTGATTCATAATTGATAATTATTTATGTTAGTAATGGTGTTTTTTTAACTTGATTTTTCAAAGGTAAACATATTTATACAATATCGTTCTCTTTTAATGTTAAAATATATTAATACGATTGCCCGTGCCATCGTTTATCTCGCCCCGATACGTTAACTTTGCACCCGCAATCCTTAACAAATATCTATTAACTACTAACTACAAATGTCAATCCAACCTGCTCCCGTGGCCTCGCCTCGTATCGCATGGCTCGACTGGCTTCGCGCCATTGCATGCCTGATGGTAATTATCATCCACGCCTGTGAGTGTGTCTATTCCAATGATTATTCTTTTAACTTCGCCGACTCCACCAGCCTTTGGAGCGTGGCATTGATAAGCGGGTTGTTGCGCCCTGCCGTGCCGTTGTTCCTTATGGCGTCGTCGTTCTTGCTCTTGCCGTTGAAGGGCGATACCAAGAGTTTCTTCCGTCGTCGCTTCACCCGTGTCGCCATTCCGTTTGCCGTATGGTTGGTGCTGTATGCCGTGCTCCCTGCAGCATGGGGCGAATGGAGCTGGTCGCAATCGCTCGACAATCTGTCTACCGTATGGATTAATTTCAATCCCCGCGGTTCCCACATCTGGTTTATATATATGCTATTGGGCATCTACCTCATTGCCCCGATTTTATCGCCATGGCTTAAGAATGTGTCGCGCAGGCAGGAGCAGTTCTACCTCGCTATCTGGTTCTTGACCACCTTCTCATGGCATCTCCACGAATACGTGGGCGACGTGGCCGGCGAATGTTGGTGGAACCCTTATCCCACTTTCTATTATGTGTCGGGCTCTATTGGCTTCGTTGTCATGGCCCACTATATCCGCACATATGTGGATTGGAGCGTCAAGAAGACTTTGATGGTGGCTTTGCCGTGCCTCGCCATTGGCTACGCTTTCTGTGTGGGATGGTTCGTGCGCCAGTCCGACATCGCCACCGAGGTGCGAGTGCTCGAACTCAGCTGGCAATCCACATCGTTTGCCCCTGTCGTGATGAGCTTCGGCGCATTCCTCTTGATACGCCTTATCGGCAACACTACCGGCGCCGTATACGGTGTGGTGCGCCACATCTCCGCCATGAGTTATGGCATCTATCTGATGCACATGATGTTGTTGCCCGCCGTATTTAAGATGTATTCAGGCTCGATGCCCGTCTACTGCGTGATAATAGCCACTGCGTTGACCACCTATCTTGCCTGCTACGTCATCTCAACAATCATTTCGCGCCTCCCCGGCGGAAAATATATCGTAGGCTGACGCTTTGACCCATCTCCCCGGCATATTGACAGTGGTGCGGCGCAGCCTGTGGCAGGCGTTGCCTTCTACTAAGAAGAGTTGCACATGGCTCTTCAAACTGATGATACCTATATCGTTGGCGGTGACCCTTATGCAGCATTTCGGCATATTGCAATGGCTCGGGCAGTACCTCAATGCCGTTTTTGTCCACCTCGGTTTGCCGGGCGAATCGGCTGTCGTGTTTCTCTCCGGGGCCACTGCCGGCACCTACGCCGGCATTGCTGCCATGATGTCGATACCATTGACCATGGAGCAGGCTTCGATTTTGGCTACTATGATAGCCCTGTGCCACGCCCTCCCCATGGAGTGTGCCGTGAACCGCATGACGGGCTCTTCATTCTGGCGCATGGCTCTGATTAGGATTCTTATGGCATTGCTTTGCGCCTTGTTGCTCAATGCGCTGCTGCCCGCCATGGAGGGGATGTATCTCTACATGGGCGCGCCTGCCCATAGCTCCTTTGGCCAAGTCATGGCAACATGGGCCATTTCTCAGGCCAAGATGCTCGTGATGGTGTTCCTCATCGTCTATGCATTGATGATAGTGCAGTGCCTGTTGGAAGCCTACAGCCTCACTCAGGCTTTGTCGCGACGCTTGTCGCCTGTCATGGCGTTCTTCGGCTTGCCCCGGCAGTCGGCTTATATGTGGCTCGTGGGCAATGTCCTCGGCATAAGCTACGGGTCGGCGGTGATGCTCGATTTGGAGCAACGCGGGCTCATCAGCCGCCACGATGCCAACGATGTCAACTACCACCTCATCATGAACCATTCCATGCTCGAGGATACCATCGTATTCGGCGTCACCGGCATCTCTGCCGTGCTGTTGATTTCAGTAAGGGTGTCGTTTGCATTCACCCTCGTGTGGACCCGGCGATTGTTGCGCTTTGTGGGTCGACGCTTACGGCGCAACTATTCAGCTATGCACGGCTGACGAAGCATGTCGACCCGCATAGGTTAAAGTATGTTAAATATCATTTAGGGGCGAACATATTTGCGCCCCTTTTGTTTTAGTATTACATAGCAGAATTACTTTTTCCATTGCAAGAAATGTGATAATGATTGGTTTATAGCACTGAGGCTTCCGTGAGGAAGCCTCTTTTATTGCGCCCCTCGCCCATGTCGTCATTTAGGATTGCCGTCAAGCCCATGTCGGAGACATGGCATTGTGGTTAATAGGGTGTTGCAGAACCTTCATATTATAGCCCACATGGTCGGTCATATTATAGCCCACATGGTCGGTCATATTATCGCCCACATGGTAGGGACGCGATATATCGCGTCCGCATAAGCGCACAAGTAGTTGAATAATAGTGTTTTATAACTTAATAAACGCAGGTGCGGAGTGTATCATCTCTGCCATTCGACAGCTCTGCACACCATCTAATCGCTG
>JAQXRH010000035.1 GCA_029218425.1 Bacteroidales bacterium
TTATGCCGTTGGTGGCAATACCGTATTTGCCGCCAAGCAGGTCGGAGCCTTCGATATAGAACTTGTTGATGTCCTCGCCTTGATATTGTATTTTGCCGGATTGATCCACGTTGATACCCGGCATACGTCTAAGCACATCACCGATCGAGCGGTCTTGTGCCTGTGCGAAACTTCCGACATTATAAGTAATAGTATCTCCTTGTTCACGGATACGGTCAGCCTTGACCGTTACCTCTTTCAACAGCGTTGTGCCCGGTTCGAGATAAACGGTGAGCGGAAATGAAACACTGTCGAGAGGGATAGTTTTCTTGGCAAAGCTCATCATTGATACCTCCAACCGACAACCAGCCACCGACGGCAGCGACATGGCGAAGCCGCCGTCGCCTTTCGACGTGGTGTATTTCTTTATCTTGCCGTCCGCACCCTTGACAATCACAGAAGCCCCGGTCAGCGTCTCGTTGCTCTCCTTGTCGACGACTGTACCAGACACATCGACCTGCGCAACGGTACTGACCGCTACAAAGAGAAATAGCAAGTATATGAAAAACCGTGTCATAGGTCGTGTGGATAGTTTGTTTCTTCTTTGTCTCGCTGTGGCACTTTCTTCTCAGAGGCTGTGGGGTTAGATCCCTTTCCGAACATTGACGACATTTTTGCACCAAAGTTGGAATTGGCATATTTCCACCAGTTGTTAAAAAATTTGTCGCGGGTTACATTGCTTACGCCGTGCTTCTCCCGGTAACAAAGGAAACCGACTTCAGCAAGACCTTTTTGCTTCAATCCGTTGGATACAAATCTATATTCGCTGTGATTATCCTCCGCTTCGAGTATCAGGCCCGGTAGCCCACAGAGCTTCCACGGTCCGTCCTGAATCGGTATCTCGGGAGCAAACCACGCAGTCCATCGGCGACCGCGGAAATCTGTCGTAGCCTTGAAGCACTGATAGCCGATTATATCCTTCGACTCGTCTGAAATATCCCATACCGGTTTTTCCCAGTCTTCATCATAGCGCCAGTCTTCCATCTCGAAATAAGCAGTTTCCGTTACCTTACCTTCGGGATAATTCTTGTAAATAAAACTGCCATATCGCCCGCTACGTTCAAGCGAGGTTCTGTCGTGCTCTCTCGGATCTTTGTCAAACGAAGCTGCTTCCATCTGAAAATATAGTGCGGGATTATTGAACATAAGCGAATCTCGGTATAGACGTGGCACCGAACAGTAAAGCGACATACCATTGCCAATGCGGAGCATGGTTTCTTCATTGAAGTAGTTTGTCTCACGTTTAGTCGTGTCGGTAACTTCGGTGCGGGTATAATGAACCTCGAGAATCGCAGGTTCTGCATCTCTCACCCAGTTGTCGGCATTGGCTGCAACTGCACCAAAGACCAGAAATATGTAAGCAAATATTCTCTTCATAAGCAGTGATAATCGGTTTCGAGGTAGTCATACTTTCGGCTTTCTTCGGTTACAGGAGCATCGACACCTCCGCCAAGTTCGTATCCTGTCGCAGCCTTGAACATCGCATTACTGTTTTCTCTGTAATGCCTTAATGCCCGGAGCATGTCTTTTCTGTCCATCTTCTCATACTCTGTATTGAAAATCGGGGTAATAGGCTGTGAGCTTGTTTCAATTCCGGTAACAGTAAAGCGATGTTGTCCTGACGGTTCGCTTGCCTCCATTATAAGCCCCGGCAGTCCGCAAAACTTCCATGGTCCGTCTTGTATAGGAATTTCAGGAGTGAACCAAACTGTCCATTTGCGACCGTGATAATCTGTTGTCGCCATGATGCACTTATAGTCCAGTATTGTTTTGGTGCTATCTTCTGCTATTACCCAGTCGATTTCAGAGAAAGGTTCATCATAGTAACCACATTCACCCATCCCGGCTTCATCGTAGGTGGTGGAAACAGATTTGTCAAAATCTTTAAGCACATAAAGCCTTGAGTGATAGACGACCCCTTCCATAGCGCTGCGGTCGCGATTTTGAACATATGCTGCGGCAGCAGCATCAAACATCTGCCTTTCCTTTGCTCGCCCCGATGGTGTGGAAAGCAACGAATCCCGATACTCTGTACTTGGACAATAAAACTTGCTCTGATTCTGATTGGCAAGCAATATAAACGGTGTATCCTTTTCTATCACACCATCCTCGCCACGCAGAACCTTATAATAATAGTTATACCCCACTTTTATTTCTGCACAGGGATATTCCTGTTTCTTCTTCGCCTCGACTCCCAGAGCGATGCATAGAAGAGCTAATATTGTTATAAGTCGGTCTATATTCATAGCCATATATAGTTCTCCACAGGCTCAATAGAGAGATGATTTATGAAAAGAAAACGTGAGTCAACTATGCCACGTCTTAGTTTGTAGGTCGTAGGAAACCTTTGATGCAGATGTAACAATAGTGACCCACGCTATATGCGTGAGAACCACTATGCTATCCCTTGCATCGGTTTCTGAATTTCCTACGTTCACAAACTACAAGATAAGCATAACGCTTCTTATTTTTCCAAAATGTCGTGGAAAGGCTATGCCATTCCGACGGCAAATATAACTATTATTTGCGAAACTATCGGCTTATCTCACAAATTTCACGAAAAATACCTTTGCATCACGGCTCTATCATTTAAGATTGCGTTGCAATCTCAATGATAGAGCTATTTTATAGTAGATGTTATGGTTCAATAAATGACATTATTATGTTGATATTCAGCGAAATAAGTGTTTTCTTATATTAATGATTTTGGGGTGAGTGGATGGTGATTCGTTGGGAAAAGTGTAAGGGTTGGTTGATTATTCCCTTGAAAAAGTGTAACAATCACTTGTTTATTCCGAGAGTAAATTTTTGGGAAAATCCACGGCTCTTTCATTTAAAATAAGAAAAAAATTCGTGCCGCAGGGCAGTATCTTGGAACAACTGATGAATTTTGCCGACTCAGTCCCCGTTTTTCTCCTTAAATGAAAGAGCCGTGTTTAAAACCGGGAATAATCATGAAAACTACCGCAGGCGTTAATCATCGTAAAGTAGTCTGTTCCCGGCGCTTTTCGCTCATAAAACGTGCGTTTTCAGCGGGAAAGCAATAAAAAGATAGGCGAAAATTTGGTGGCGGAGGAAAAAAGATGTAATTTTGCGCTCGGAAAAGCGTAATCTCTGGCGAGACACGGTTGCTCGCGAATATTGCGTAGTTGTTAACATTTTAAAAATTGTAAAATGGATTTAATTAAAGTAGCCGAGGAGGCTTTTGCCACGGCAAAGCAATTTGATGAATTCGGCCCGGGCGACACTATTACCGTAGCATACCGTATCAAAGAAGGTAACAAAGAGCGTATCCAGCAGTATCGCGGTGTAGTAATCAAAATTTCAGGAGAAGGCGTTAAGAAACGTTTCACAGTGCGCAAGATGTCGGACAATATCGGTGTTGAGCGTATCTTCCCCATCGAGTCGCCGTTCATTGACTCTATCGTAGTCAACAAGTATGGTAAAGTACGTCGTGCAAAACTTTATTATCTGCGTAAACTTACCGGTAAGAAAGCTCGTATCAAAGAGCGCCGCGTAAACAACGCTAAATAAATAGCGACATAGCTTTAAAGATACCCAAAAGGGGTGCATCACTTGCAAGTGGTGCACCCCTTTTCGGTTGTAATAGCTGCTCGATGTAAACTGTAGGATGTCAAATTAGTCGCGGAATTTGATTTGGCCGTCGTCGTCGGCATCGATGATGGCGAGCGATTTGATGTCGTAGCCTTCGCGGCGGAGTTGGTCGCCACCGCCTTGAAATCCTTTTTCGATGATGAAACACATGGCTTCAAGGTTGGCTCCGGCCATAGTGCAGAGGTCGATGGCACCGCGCGCGGCATTTCCGTAGGCGAGGAAGTCGTCGACGAATACTACGTTGTCGTCGGCCGAGAGGAAGTCTTCAGCGATGCAAACGGTGTACCAACGGTCCTTGGTGAACGAGTGCACTTCGGTGATGTAGAAGTCGCTCATCGTCTTGGGCGTTTTCTTTTTGATGAAGACGACGGGTAGCTGCATGACGTAGCCGAGAAGTATTGCGGGAGCTATGCCGCTTGCTTCGATGGTGATGATTTTGTTGATTTTGCGGCCTTCGAGTCGGCGTGCAAATTCTTTTGCCACTTCCATCATCAGGTTGGGGTCGAGCTGGTGATTAAGGAAACTGTCGACTTTGATGATGCCTCCGGGGAGGGCGCGGCCGTCTTGCATGATGCGTTGGCGTAGAAGTTCCATGGCTGTAGTTGATTATGAGAAAATGTATATATTATTCGCGGTAGTATATGCGTTTTACTCGAGGAGATATCGAGGTGAGTATTTCGTAGGGTATTGTCGAGAGGGTGTCGGCGAGCATCTGTGGGGTGATGGTGTCGCCGAATATTTCCACTCTGTCGCCCACGGAGCAGCAGGCGTCGGTGACGTCGATCATGCATATATCCATGCATATAGAGCCTACGGTGGGGCAGGGCGTGCCGTTGACGATGAACGATGCGTTGCCGTAACCGAGGTGACGGTCGATGCCGTCGGCGTAGCCTACCGGCACTGTGGCTATCACGGAGTCGCGCGACAAGCGTCCGCGTCGGTTGTAGCCTACCGTGTCGCCGGCTTTCCAATGCTTTATGGATATGATGGTGGAAGTGAGGCGCGACACGTTGCGCAAGGCGTCCATAGAGCCGTCGGCCATGGTGGGCACGCCGTAGAGGCCTATACCGAGGCGCACGAAGTCGTGCTGGAATTGCGGGAAACGTATTATGCCGGTGGAGTTGAGGATGTGCCGTTGTATGTCGTAAGGTAGGATGGCTGAGAGGACGGCGTAGCAACGGTCGAAGATGGCGAATTGGTTGAGGGTGTAGTCGTCCTCGGCAGGGTCGTCGGCGCAAGCGAGGTGGGAGAACATCGTCTTGGCGTAGATGTGGCGTTGGTCGGCGAGCATGGTGCCCAGACGGGGCATATCCTCTTCGACGAAGCCGAGGCGCCGCATCCCGGTCTCTATCTTGAGGTGGATGGGGAAGCGCACGCCCTCGTCGTAGCTGTCGAAATGGGCTATGAGCTGTTGGAGAAGCTCGAAGCTGTATACTTCAGGCTCGAGGTTGTAGAGGTATAGCGAGTGGAAGTCGTGGGCCCGCGGGTTGAGCACTATTATCGGCATGGAGATGCCGCAGCGGCGTAGCTCGACCCCTTCGTCGACCACGGCGACGGCTATGTAGGCGGCGCCCTGCTCCTGGAGCGTGCGTGCCAATTCTACCGAACCGGCGCCGTAGCCGTGGGCCTTGAGCATGCATATTATGCCCGTGGTGGGTTTTATTTTCGAGCGGAAGAAGTTGAAATTGTGCACCATGGCGTCGAGGTTCACCTCCATGAGGGTCTCGTGCTGCTTGTCCTCGAGTATTGCTACCACGTTGTCGACGCTGTGGCCGGTGGCGGTGTTGACCACGATTATTTCGTCGTGGAAGTCGTTTTTGACTATGTTGTCGGGGCTGTTGAGCGAGGTGGTGCGGTAGCTCTTGATGCCGTATCGGTCCACGATGTCGCGAAGATCGTCGGGGAAGCGGGCCGCGGTGGTGGTGTCGACGATAAGTGAGAGCGACGCGTAGCCTCCTGCTTGACGGCGGGCGAAGTCTAAGGCTCCGCAGAGCGACACGGGGTCGTCGCTGAGGCGATTGGCTATGATGCGGCAGTTGTTGACGCCATCTACCACGTCGAGACGCGTGATGGGGCGTAGCGGCGAGGCGGGTATGTCGACCTTTATGCCGAGGATTTCGGCGAGCTTCTCGACGTAGATGATGCTGTCGGTGAACGACTTGCCGTGCCCGGCGTCGACGCCGATGAGCTGCTTGTCGGGGTAGGCGGCATGGAGGAGCTCGTGCTGGTCGGGGTCGTCGGCATTGTAGATGATGGTATGGCAGGTGGCGAACAGGAGTATCTTCTCTGCGATTTTGTTTCGCCGGTTGTCGAAACCGCTGTCGTGCTCGTCGGTGATGACGGAGAGGATGCCGATGTCGGGGCGTATCATTTTCTCAAGGCGCGCCATTTCCCCTTTTTGCGATATACCGGCTTCGACGATGGCGATGTCGGCGTCGTCGCGGAGTTGCCATAGCGATAGGGGGACGCCTACTTGCGAGTTGTAGGAGCGCGGGCTTCGGGTGATGGTCTTGCCGCAAGGGCTGGCGTAGGTGTTGAAGAGCTCTTTGATGGTGGTCTTGCCGATGCTTCCGGTGATGGCTACCATGGTGGCTTTTAGCTTGTTGCGGCATAGGCTGCCTATGCTTTGGAGCGCGGCAGTGGTGTCGTCGACCACTATGTAGTTGATAGCGTCGGTGGCCCATTGCGGGTCGATATGGTCGACGATGAAGTTGCCTACACCTTTGTCAATCAGCTCCTTGACATAGGCGTGGCCGTCGTTGTTGGCGGTGCGCAGTGCCACGAAGAGGGTCGAAGCGGGGTCGCACAGCAAGCGGCTATCGGTGAGGAGGTAGTCGATGTCGCAGGGATAGATGTTGCGGCGAGAGTGGAATAGGGCTGCTATTTCTGATATGCTGAATTTCATTGCGTCAGTGAAATAAATCGTTGTAATAAATCGGTGTTGCTGCCGGCGAGTTCTTTGGCCATCGACAGCGTGGCGTCGCGGAATTCGATGGCGGCTTGGGGCGATGAGTGGCGGTGGGCCATGCGTTGTGTTAGTTTGCCCCATTGGTCGGCGAGGGCTATGGTGGCGGCTGTCATTGTTGATTGCCGGAATGTCTGGTACACGTAGTCGACAGCTTGCGAGGAAGGGTGGACCATGTCGTCGGCATACCAACGGTAGTCGCGGAGGTCGTCGACGACGATTTCGTAGGAGGGGAAGTAGCTTACTTGGTTGCTGCAAAGGTCGTTGACGGCGACAATGAGCGTGGATTTTGACAGGCGGTCGCGCTGCAGACCGTAGCCTATGTGCCGCACCGGACTGACGGTGAATATCACCTTCATCGCCGGGTTGAGCGACGAAAGCCTGTGGAGCAGGGGCTGCCATTGCGAGGTGATGTCGCCTACGCTGAGCGCTTCGACGTGGAATTGCGAGGCCGGCTGTTTGTGGCAGTTGGCGGCTATGCGTCCCGATGGGATGTGGCGGTGAGCGATGGCCGAACCGAAGGTCACAATCAGCAAGTCGGCGGTGAGCAATCGCTGCCGGGTGCTTTCAACGCTTTCGTTGAGCATGCGCAGGGTGGCATCGCGGTCGGGAAGGGCAAACCGGGAGTGGCGGCGTAGCGAGCGCCACGTGCCGTCGACTTGGAATAGCTCGTCGGCCGTGAAAGGGCGATTGTCCAATGCGTCGGTTATGGCGTCGGCAATGCTTGCGGGGTTGAAAAGGGTGCCCATGGGGTTGACGGCGACATCGAATAGCTGGTGGCGCATGCGGCTGCCTATCTCGTCGGTAAAGCAGGAGCCCATCATGACTATCGAAGACGTAAGGTCGATGTCGACGTCGAGCCTGTCAACCGATATTTCCGTGTGCCATTTCATTGCTGCATGAAGATGAAATCAGTACATATTATAGTCGATGGAGAGCACTTGGAACTCCGTCCGGCGGTTAATCTGGTCGGCGGCTTCCTGGTCTTCCTCCGAGAGCGTCTCGATGAATTTCTCGTCAAGCAGGGTGCCTTCGGGAAATTGCGGGTACTCCTTGGCCAGACGTTTGGTGATGGTCTTGGGACGTGATTCGCCGTAGCCGATATGCTGTAGGCGGTCGGGGGATATGCCCACCGCGATGAGGTAGTCGATTACCGATTTGGCACGCCGTTCCGACAAAGCGAGGTTGTATTCGTCGGAGCCTTTGCGGTCGGTGTGCGATGCCATTTCGATGGTGATGTTGGGATTGTCGCGCATCACCTGGGCCATTTCGTCGAGGGCGGCTTTCGACTCCGGTCGGAGCGAGGCTTTGTCGAAGTCGTAGAATATGTTTTCGATGACCACCGGCTTGTTGATGGATGCGAGGATGAAGTCGACGTTGTATTCAGCATCCTCCTCGGCGGAGTCGGATGTGAATTCCTGCTTGGCGTTGAGGTAGCCTTTGGCGCCGGCGAGCATCACATAGCTGACGCCGCGCGACAGCGGGAAGCGGAATGAGCCGTCGTTGCGGGCTATCTCCTTCTGGTTGGACCCGTCGTTGCCCACGATACGGATTACGGCGTTGGGCACGGGCTCGTCGTCGCGGTCGAGCACCCATCCCGATATCCATATCTGGAGCTCGGGCAGCTCGAAAGAGAAGATGTGGTCGTAGCCTCGGGCATCGTCGCGGTTGGATGAAAGGAAACCGCGTTCGGCGCCGGGCTCGAAGGTGATGCCGAAATCGTCGGCCGCAGAGTTGACGGGCCGCCCCATGTTTTCCACCTTCCAGCCGCCCGATTTGGTGAGCTCGGCACGGAATATGTCGAGGCCGCCGTAGCCGGGATGGCCGTCGGATGCGAAATACATTATGGAGTCAGTGCGCATGTAGGGGAACATCTCATCGCCGGGGGTGTTGATCCATTTACCGAGGTTCTCCAATGAGCCGACGCGGTCTTTGAGGTTGATACGCCATATGTCGCGTCCCCCTTCGCCGCCCGGCATGTCGGAAGTGAAGTATAGGTAAGTGCCGTCGGGCGAAACGGCTGGGTGGGCGTAGACCGATATGGTGTCGGCGGTAATCTCAAAAGGTTGGGGCGCGCTCCACTTGGCGTCGGAACGCGTGGATGTGAATATCTCTACCGAGGTGGGCGCGTTGGGCTCGCGGCGGGCACGTGTCAGATACATCGTCGAGCCGTCGGGCGAGAAGGATATGATGCCTTCGTCAAACTCCGTATTTAGCTCGCCTTCAACGGTTTCGGGACGCAGCCATTCGCCACGCTCGTTTTTGCGCGACATCCATATATCGCCCTTCTTCATGCCGGTGATTTCCGACTTTTTGTCGCCGGTGACATTCTCGTTGGTGGTGGTGAAATAGATTATGTCGGTGGCATCGGGGGGATACATCGGGGCGAAGTCGGAGCGCCGTGAGTTGAAAAGCTTGTGTTGGCGCACTACGTAGCGGGTGCGTTGGCCGCGGGTGTTGTTGGCCATCGTGGCGCCGTCGAGCCCGTTGCGTGCCGTTTTGGAGTCGGGGTCGAGGGCGAGGTATTCTTCGTAGGCCTTGATGGCTTGCGGGTATTTGCCTTCGGCGTGGAGGGCTTCAGCGAGGTAGAGGTGCGCCAGGGAGTCGGGGTATTTGTAGCGGATGGCGTTCTGGAAAGCAGCCGCGGCGCGAGCCGACTGGTTGAGCTGCCGGTGGCACAATCCCATTTTCCAGGCCACTTCGCCGCGCAGGGTGCGTTCGTCGGGCTTGGTGAGCTTGTTGTAGATCTTGCGGTAGGTCTTTGCTGCGTCGTTGTATTCGCCGCGGTAGAATTGCTCGTTGGCGGTGGTAAGCTTGGCGCCACCGCATCCGCTGAGCGACGTGGCAGCAATGATAGCGCATAGTATATATAGTAGATGTCTCATGTCGTGGTTGACCGCTGTGTATATGGTATAACTATATTAACGGCAAAGATAGTAAAATTATTTTTTATGCGGGCCAAAAATAATAGGCCATGACACATGCCGTCGCATCGCATGCCATCGCATTGGGGCAGAGCACAGGGCGCGGCCCCGGTGGGGGAGGCTACCAAAGGTTGAAACGGTAGCCGAGCGACACCTCGAGGTTGAGCACCGACGACAGCATCGAACGGCGGTCGTCGCGCACCATGTTGAGACGCACGTCGCCTATCAATCCGGCAAACCAGTGGCGGTTGTTCCAGACGATTGACAATTCGTTTTTCGCTAAAGTCGTGAATACTGTTTTCTCGGTGTCGGCTTCTTTGTAGTAGCCGTTCGACCAGCCGGGCATCACGGTGACCGACGCGCCTAATAGCCAATGGCGCGCGAACGCCCAGTTGTAGCCGTAGCCTATGGGGAACACGTAGTTGTGGGCGTTCACTATGTAGTGGTTGTCGGGGATGTCGGTGGGCAGTGTGGCGAGGATGTCGGCAGGGAGCTGGTTGAAGTCGAAGTCGTATTTGATGCGGTTGAAAGAAAAACCGAGGAAGAAAGAGCCGCCCGACTTATTCTGTAGCCGGGAGAAATTGAATGCGGCGGCGTGGGAGTAGCGCTTGTGCGACAGGAAGTAAAGCAAGTCAAAGCCCCAGTTGGTGTTGTTGACGCCTTTGAATAGCACGTCGGGGTGGGATGTGTCGCCGCCGTAGGGATGTAGCGTGGAAATGTGGGTGCCCACGTCGTTGCTGACGAAGTAGAATTTGGCGGAGAAAAGCATGCAGTTGAAACCGAAATTCCAGCTTTTGCGCGCCTCCTCGCCGCCGTTGAAATATTTCGACACGTTCATGTCGTAGCCCACCGACAAGGCCATGTAAGTGAGGTGGAATCCCACCGAGGTCGAAGGCTCTGATATCATTGACATCTCGGTGCCGTTGTCGAAATGGAGGTTGTAGTAGTCGGTCCAGGAATCGGTGCGTAGCTTAAGGTTGAATTTGTACCCGGTGCCATCGACATAGGTGGTGTCGTAGCCGTTGAAAAACTTGTCGCCCCAACGGTAAGTGTCGACGCAAAAACGTGGGAACCGCCCCATCGCCGCTATTGAGTCGAGGTCGAAGCTGATGGCTTTGGCGGAAATGGCGCAGACGATTGCCGTTAATAATATAAGTGTACGGATTTTCACGATGGGGGCTGCCGTAATGATTGGACTGCAAAATTACGCAAAAATTCGTTAATATGATAATACGGTTAGCTGTAAAATTTTGCGCATTTGCGCTTCGGCCCTCTGCGCCGGTCCTGGCAAACGGCAAAACGGCAATGAGAGCGGGATGAGAGTGGGGAAACGGCAATGTCTGAACGGCGATGTAACACCGATGTTGAAAAATATTTGTCGAAAATGATGAAAAAAGTTTGGTTAATTGAGAAAAAATCAGTTACTTTGCACACTGTTTTGTGGCTCATCCTGTAAAGCTTGAGGGAAATGATGCGCCCGCTTGCGATATGAGACTGAGATGGCGGCCTCAAAACGACTTAGTAATTCAATGAATCATAATAGATAAACTCATTTTAACAGCCATGTCAAAGATTTGTCAAATTACGGGCAAAAAAGCGATTACAGGCAACAACGTGTCGCACTCAAAACGCCGCACTAAACGTCGCTTCAACGTCAACCTCTTCAACAAAAAATTCTACTGGGTTGAACAAGACGCTTGGATCTCACTCACAATTTCTGCCGCAGGATTGCGCACTATCAACAAATTAGGGCTCGACGCCGCTATCAAGAGCGCCGCTAGCAAAGGTTACATCTCTGAAATAAAATACATAGAATTCTAAATAAAATGGCAAAGAAAGCTAAAGGTAATCGCGTGCAAGTTATCCTCGAATGCACAGAGCACAAGGCAAGTGGTATGCCCGGCACTTCACGCTATATAACTACCAAAAACCGCAAGAACACCACTGAGCGTCTCGAACTCAAAAAATACAACCCTATCCTCAAGAAGGTAACCGTACATAAAGAAATCAAATAATACGATTAAGATATGGCAAAGAAAACAGTCGCATCTCTTCAGAAAGGTGAAGGTCGCACATATAGCAAAGTTATCAAAATGGTTAAGTCGCCCAAAACCGGCGCTTACGTGTTTAAGGAAGAAATGGTGCCCAACGACGCCGTTAAAGACGCCCTTAAATAATTTTTAAGTCTATCCCAACCTCCCCCGATGGCTTCATCGCCACCGTCGAGGTTATCCCAGATACAAGGCGGTGTGTCAAAATCCCATTTTGACACACCGCCGTTCCTTTCCCCCTGCCCCCTGCCCGTAACATATTTGTAAGTAACCATCCGAGATTGGCCGACTTTCTCGCTTGACTTTTTCGTGGCGGTTTTCTGATTTTCAACCTCGTTTAGCCTCGTTCCTCCGATTATTCTTAGTATATTTGCACAAAACGACCCCATCCCTATGTCAAATCTACTATATAATACAGATATACGCCCATTTACCACCTTTGGCATCTCGGCCCGGGCGGCGTGCGTTGCTATCTACGACTCCCTCGACCAGCTCGCCGACTTACTCGCCGACACGTCGCTGCCCCGACCATTCAAACACATCGGCGAAGGCAGCAACTTGCTCTTTACATCCGATTTCCCCGGCACCATACTCATCTCCCATATCTCCGATTACCACGTCGGCGACCCCGACCCCGCCAACGGCCTTGTCGACGTAGTCGCCTCTGCCGGCATGTCGATGGACCGCCTCTGCCGCGACATGGCCCTGCGCGACATATGGGGCTTGGAAAACCTTTCAGGCATACCCGGTTCGGTTGGCGCTTCAGCTGTGCAGAATGTGGGCGCTTACGGCATAGAGGCCGGCGACCTTATCACCCATGTCGATGCCATCGAAATCGCCACCGGCGAGCACGTTACCTTCCCCCACGAGGCTCTTGACTACGGTTACCGTCACTCCGTGTTCAAAACCGATGCCATGCGCGACCGTTTCATCATCACGCACGTCCATTTCCGGCTATCCACGGTCGCCGTGCCGCGGCTCGGCTACGCCAATCTGCAATCCCTCCTGTCGGGGGCTCCGTCGGCCACCGAGGTGCGCAACACCGTCATAGCCATCCGTGATAGCAAACTGCCCAATCCCGCCACCACCGGTAGCGCAGGCAGCTTCTTTAAAAATCCCATCATCACGGCATCGCATTTCGACGCTATCCAAGCCCTCTATCCCGATGTCAAAGTGCCTCACTTCATCGTCGACTGCGATGCTGTCAAAGTGCCGGCGGCGTGGCTCATCGACAAGGCCGGTTGCAAGGCTATGGCCCATGGCGGCGCCTCGCTCTGGCAATCACAGCCGCTCGTTATCGTCAACACCCGCGGCACAGCTACCGCTGCCGACGTCGTAGCCCTCGAACGTAGCATCATCGACGCCGTCAACGCCCGCTTCAACATCACCCTCCACCCCGAAGTCGAGCACCTATAATACAAGCCGCCGTCCTCCTGCTTTTTCGGATGGTTACTCATCTCGGACACCTCCGAGGGGATTGTTGTGTAACCACCCGAAACAGGCCGGACTGTTTCGGATGGCAGCTTTGCATCTGGTCCGTTTTTTTGTGTTTTAAGGCGCCGTCGGCACTGCAAGGAGAAGTGGCTGTCGGCACAACATGGAGAAAGGGCTGTGTCAGTGCGCTGACACAGCCCTTTCTGTGGTATTCTTATGAAACATTAATTGTTCTCCGGACGGAGCTTGCGTACGGTCACTGCCGTCTGCCACATTTCGCTCTCGCGCAATGCTTTAAGCTCTTTCTCCAATCCTACGCGATAGTCAGGCTTAGAGTTGGCGTCGATTGAAATCTGAGCCTCGTTGCCCGATTTGACGCTTGCGTAAAGTTTCTCAACCACAGGCTTGATAGCATCGTGGAACGGGCCCATCCAGTCCAACGCACCGCGCTGTGCGGTTGTCGAACAGTTGGCATACATCCAGTCCATACCATTCTTCGCAAACAACGGCATGAGCGACTGGGTGAGCTCCTCAACGGTCTCGTTGAACGCTTCGGAGGGTGAGTGGCCATTTTCACGGAGCACTTCGTACTGCGCAAGAAGCAAGCCCTGGATTGCACCCATCAACGAACCGCGTTCGCCGGTAAGGTCGGAGGTAGCCTCGCGCTGGAAGGTAGTCTCAAACAAGTAGCCCGAACCGATGCCGATACCCAAGGCTATCGTGCGCTCGTAGGCGCGGCCGGTAGCATCCTGGTAGATAGCGTACGACGAGTTCAATCCGCGGCCTTCCAAGAACATCGTGCGCAATGATGTGCCCGAGCCCTTAGGTGCCACCATGATTACGTCGATGTCGGCGGGAGGTACTACGCCGGTGCGGTCGTTCCAGGTGATGGCAAACCCATGTGAGAAATACAATGCTTTGCCGGCGGTGAGATATTTTTTCAATGTGGGCCATACCGACATCACTGCTGCGTCGGAAAGCAAGCACATCACTATGGTTGCACGCTCGGCGGCTTCCTCGATTGAGAAAAGTGTCTCTCCGGGAACCCAGCCATCGGCTACTGCCTTGTCGAAAGTCTTGCCTGCACGCTGGCCTACGATTACGTTAAAGCCGTTGTCGCGAAGGTTCATGCTCTGGCCGGGGCCTTGCACACCATAACCTATTACTGCGATTGTTTCATTTTTAAGCACTTCACGCGCTTTCTCGAGGGGGAACTCGTCGCGTACTACGACGGTCTCTTCCACGCCTCCAAAATTCAATTTTGCCATGATTTGATTAAAGCAATTATTATTGGTTCTTAAAATTTGTACCTTTCTGTTTCGCAATTATCTCTTTTTGCGCTTCCTTCAATAGCGTTGGTGCGTGCGTTATTCATTCTTCATGCAGCAGCTACTGAACTATCGGCAAATTTACACATTTTTTGCGAAATAACTTGCAATTTGCGATAATTATTTTGAATTTTTCTTTATTTTGTGACTTTTTCAAATAAATTTTTGCAAATTTTGTTTAATATTTTACAAATCATAACCCACCGTTCCTCTTATCTATTGCTTTTACAGCTTCAGCTTCACTATCACACCGTCGACCTCGGCTATCACTACGGCCTGCTCCACGGTGAGCGTCGTTGCCGCTGCCCCTCCTTCATACACGCAGCGCCCTGCCGTGTCATACACTCTCGCATGCTGCCCGTTGAGCGTTATCTCTCGCGGCCCCGACACCCATGCCTTTCGCTTGTCGGCAGTAACTGCTTCCACCGATGCGTCGGCCGCCTGCGTTATGGTCAGCTGGTCTAAAAACAGTTTGCGGTTGCTCCCGCCGTTGCCGTAACTTATCATCACCCGCTCCACGGCAGCCGGCAGTGGCGCGGCAAATGCCACGTCATACTGCTTGTAGCCGGCGTAGGTAAGCTCCACTCCCATGCTGCCTGCCACGCTCCCGTCGGTTGTTATCATCGAAATGGTCACATCCCCGTCGGTGTAATACCGCTCGTTGTTATACTCCGCCATTGTCAGCGATAATTTCAGCGGCGCATTGCTCCCTATTTGCAGCGGCGGAGTGGTAAGCGTGACCGCGGCAATTGTCGGCGCAAAGACGTAGGCACCTTTGCTCGACCCCATTGCCGTTGTCGTCCACCCTTGAGTAGCCGTTATATCGTCGATGCTCCCGGTGTACGTCACATTGTCGGGCTCCCCTTCGGTGGCTCTGTTGAAGTCCTCGTCTATGAGCACTACGTCGTCGCCGTCGCCGGGGGTGCCGCCGTCGGCCGATAGCACCTCGCACGGCATCGCTGCTGCAAGCATGGCCGATACCAATGCAATCGCCATTCTTTTCTTAACTGATGCCATAGCCTCGCTTTCTCTACTATTTACGCCGGGTTGAATCTAACTGCGCCGGGTCGAATCTAACTGCGCCGGTTGAACTTGATGCGTGCCCGCGTGCACACAGCTCCGTCTCTCACTATCTCTACGTCCTGAGTATTCTCGTCGCCCACGCTTCTCACCTCCACAGTCTCCCCAAACAATGCTTCGGCATGATACGAGATGTCGAACCGGCTCACCCGGTGGCGGTCAAAGAAGTCCAGCCCCCAGCGGTCTAATATCAGCTGCACGTACCTCGTGGAGTTGACATGGCGGTTGAAGTCGATGTCGGAATATTTGAAGCGATAGGTGGTCACCATGTCGGCTTCCCCTATCTTGCCCATTCGTGGATGACGCTCAATAGGGCATCGGCGCTCGCTCGGCGTAATTTTCTCCAGCATCGCGCTTAAGTCGGCCGGCCGGCGGGTGGCTATATGGATGGCTACCCAGGTCAACCGTGCATAGCCTATCACCTCGTCACTGCCATCGCGTATTTCCACGATACGTTCCGAGTAGTGCCTGTTCAATTCCTCTACCCATGTGATGAGGCTATATGCCGTATCGATCGACGGAAATCGTTGCAGCTCTATGCTCAACCGCGACAACACCCACGCATTGTTCTCCTTGATAAGGTAGTCGTAGCCTACGCCGAGCGCGTCGGCATGGGCTGTAGCAATGTCGATGAGCCGCTGCGTGAGCAGTGGCAACGACATCTCTTGCTGGGCATCACATTCGGCTGCCGTCAAATAATAGTCTACCCTGTATTCCGCTTTCTGTTCTTCCATTTCTCTCTTGGTTTTGTCGTTCTAATGATTGATTGTCTGTTCGCTAATTCCAACAATTAACATTAGCCGATGGTTTACTTTTCAGAGGGAAATTTGTCGGGATGAAGGCGTGCCTGTTGCTCTATATAGTTCGACACATGCTCGATGGGCGATTTTGTCACTGTCACGCGGCCTGAGCGTACGAACTGGCGTATGTCGTAACGCTTCAGCTCTTCAAACAGGGCTTCGGTCTCGTCGTTGTGCCCGGTTTTTTCCAATATGGTATACTCCGGCGTGATGTCGAGGATGCGCGCCCCGTGGTGACGTATGATGTTTTCCAAATTGCTCTCTATTAGCAATTTGTCGGTAGGCACCTTGTAGAGCGCCACTTCCTGGTAGACTATCTCGTCGTCGGTGTGCAAAAAGGCTTTCAACACGTCGATACGTTTCTCTATCTGCTGCACCACCTTCTCCATCTGTCGGCGGTCGCCGTAGGCCGTAAATGTCAGCTTATGCACGCCGGGTATTGACGTGGGGCTGGCTGAGATGCTTTCCAAATTGATGCATCGACGCGTGAAAATGATGGTCACCTGGTTGAGTACGCCGACATTATTCTCCGAAAATACCGATATTGTGAACAACTGCTTTTCCATAATAGCTTTGCCTCCTTACAATTTAAACATCTCGTTAGCATTTATCATCATCTCGTCGACTGCCGCTCCGAGCGGTATCATCGGGAATATCATATCGGTGGGATCAATATTCACATTGAGCAGGTAGGCGCTGTCGCTCTTTACCATGCGCTCTATCGCGTCGTCGAGCTGTTCGCGTTCGGTCACATCCTCTCCCTTTATCCCGTAGGCTGCACATATGGCCACGAAATCGGGATTTATCATCGGGGTCTGTGAGAAACGTCCGTGATAGAACAGCTGCTGCCACTGGCGCACGTTGCCCAAGAAGTTGTTGTTGAGCAGCACTATCTTTACGGCTGTGCCATACTCAAGTATGGTGCCAAGCTCCTGTATTGTCATTTGAAAACCGCCGTCGCCCACGAATAGCACTACTTCGCGTTCGGGGCAGCCCATCTTGGCGCCTATGGCGGCGGGCAGTCCGAAGCCCATCGTGCCTAATCCGCCCGAGGTGAGCAACGACCGTGGCTGGGTGAAGCGGAAATAGCGCGAGCCGAACATCTGGTTCTGCCCTACGTCGGTCACTCCTATCGCCTTGTTCTCAAACGCGCGGCTCACCTTGTTGACCACCTCGCCCATCTTCATCATCCCTTCGGTAGGATACACCTCGGGGTTGATTACCTTCTCGGTCTCTATCTTCTCGCACGGCTCGAATGATTCGAGCCACTCGGTGCGGCGGGTCTGGTTGATTTTCGGCAACAATGCTTCAAGCGCCTGGCGCGCATCGGCATGTATTGTCAGCGCGGCCTTCACGTTCTTGTTGAATTCCGACGAGTCGATGTCGATATGAATGACCTTGGCCTGTGGGGCATATTTGTCGAGGCGGCCGGTCACACGGTCGTCAAATCGCATACCTATGGCCAATATGACGTCGGCTCGGTTGGTGTTATAGTTAGGCCCGATATTGCCATGCATGCCGAGCAACCCTTTGTACAGGTGGTGGTCCGACGGCATTGTCGACAATCCCAATAGCGTGGTGGCTACCGGTATGTCGGCTTTCTCGGCAAGCATCTGGAGCTCTTTCTCCGCTTGGGCTATCATCACGCCGTGCCCCGATATTATCATAGGCCGCTCTGACAGGTTGAGCATCCGCGCTGCCTCGGAGATGTCGGCGCTGTTGATTTCGGGCACGGGGAGATACGACCGTATGTAGTCGCACGTCTGTGGTTCCCAGTCGAGCATGCCCACCTGTGCATCCTTAGCTATGTCGAGCACTACGGGGCCGGGGCGGCCGTTACCTGCTATGTAGAAGGCGCGTGCCACTGCTGCCGGTATGTCCTCGGCGCGGCGTATCTGTATCGCCCATTTGGTCACGGGGTGCACGATGCCCACTACGTCGGTCTCCTGGAAGGCATCGCTGCCCAATAGCGACGATGCTACCTGGCCGGTGATTACTACCAACGGCGTAGAGTCCATAAGCGCATCCGACAAGCCGGTGATTACATTGGTGGCGGCAGGTCCCGATGTCACTATCACCACTCCGGTCTTGCCCGTAGCACGCGCGTAGCCCTGTGCGGCATGGGTGGCACCTTGCTCGTGGCGCACCAATATGTGCTTCAACTGCGTTGTGTAGTCGTAAAGCTTATCGTATACCGGGATAATGGCTCCACCGGGATACCCGAACACCGTATCTACGCCCTCGTTTATGAGCGATTTGATAAGTGCCTCAGCTCCATTAATCTTATTACTCATATAGTATTTTGCCTTTTTACCTTAAAACTATTCTTAATTATCGGGGGACGGCCCCGACGTGTTATTGTCTTACGCCACCCTTGTCGGCCGATGTCACTGCGGCGGCATAGTTGCGCAAGGCTTTCGATACCACCCTGTCGCGCCCGCGGGGCGTGAATGCGTCGCTGCCAAATGCCTGTTCGGCCATCCGACGTGCGGCAAGCTCTTCGTCGCTGATATCTACCTTGATGGTTCGCGCCGGTATGTCTATCTCTATGAAATCGCCGTCTCTCACCAAACCTATATTGCCGCCGGCAGCTGCCTCAGGCGATATGTGACCGATTGAAAGCCCCGATGTGCCGCCCGAGAAACGTCCGTCGGTGATAAGCGCGCACTCTTTGCCTAAATGCTTAGCTTTGATATAGCTGGTGGGGTAGAGCATCTCTTGCATGCCGGGGCCTCCTTTAGGCCCTTCGTAGGTGATTACCACCACGTCGCCGGCTACTACGCTGTCGCCCAATATGCCTTCTACGGCTTCGTCCTGCGAGCGGAACACTTTGGCCGGGCCGCGGAACCGGAAGATGCTCTCGTCGACTCCGGCGGTCTTGACCACGCAGCCGTCAAGTGCGATATTCCCTTTGAGGACGGCGAGGCCGCCGTCTTTCACGTAGGCATGTTCCACGTCTCTGATGCATCCGTTGGCGCGGTCGCTGTCGAGCGTGGTATACGTTGCGTTCTGCGATCCAAGCACAAGGTTCTTTGCCTCGCCCGGTGCCGAACGCCACAATTGGCCGGCCACGGCGTCGTCGTAGCCGCTTCCCTCGAGGGCGTATTTCTCGATTGCTTCGCCCAAGGTCAGGCCGTCGACGCGTTTCACTGTCGTGTCAACCAATCCGGCATCGGCAAGCTGCTTCATGATGGAGAGGATGCCGCCGGCACGGTTCACGTCCTGGATATGGTAGTGGGAGTTGGGCGCTACTTTGCACAGTACGGGGGTCTTGCGCGACAGCATGTCTATGTCGTCCATCTTGAAGTCGGCCCCGGCCTCGTTGGCTATTGCGAGTAGATGGAGCACGGTGTTGGTCGACCCGCCCATCGCTATGTCCAACGTCATGGCATTGAGTATGGCCTGGCGCGAAGCTATCGACCGCGGCAACACTGAAGTGTCGTCGTTCTCGTAGAAGGCGTAGGTGTTCTCCACTATCTTCTTTGCGGCTCTCTTGAATAGCTCTTTGCGGTTGGCATGCGTGGCGACTATCGTCCCATTGCCGGGAAGTGCAAGCCCGATTGCCTCGTTGAGCGAGTTCATGGAGTTTGCGGTAAACATGCCCGAACACGAGCCGCAGGTGGGGCAGCCGCGCCGTTCGAGCTCGGCTACGGTATTGTCGTCGACGGTGGTGTCGGCCGAATCTATCATTATGTCTATCAGGTCGAGTGCGCGGTTGCCTAATTTGCCGGCCTCCATCGGGCCGCCGCTCACAAATATTGCCGGTATGTTCAAGCGCATTGCTGCCATGAGCATTCCCGGGGTGACCTTGTCGCAATTGGATATGCACACCATGGCATCGGCCTTATGCGCATTGACCATATACTCCACGGAGTCGGCTATCAAGTCGCGCGACGGCAACGAGTAAAGCATCCCGTCATGTCCCATCGCTATACCATCGTCTATGGCGATGGTGTTAAATTCAGCAGCAAAGCATCCAAGTTTCTCTATCTCTTCCTTCACCACTTGTCCTATCTCATGAAGATGCGTGTGTCCGGGGACAAACTGTGTGAACGAATTGACTACGGCAATAATCGGCTTACCGATTTGCTCCTCTTTCATACCATTTGCGCGCCATAATGCTCGTGCGCCGGCCATGCGGCGGCCCTGAGTGCTCGTCGCGCTTCTTAACGGTGTAGGCATATCTTTTGTTTTTTTCTATTAGTTCACTATTTCCATTTTCTTAATCATAGGCAATTCGTCTATGGCTTTGCACCATTTATTGCCTGATAAGCGTATGCAAAAATTGCATCTTAATTGATTGCTCGTTTCGCTCTTTCCGTAGCAAGATGTCAACCTATTTTAGCATCATCTTTTCTCCCTTAACTTGCAAAATAACAACCTTTTTTATGCCTTTTTGCATCGAAATTTCACTTTCCGACTGCTGAAAAATATGTTTTTTAACATAGTTTTTTAATCAGTATTTTGCAAAAGTATTGAAAAATACGAGATTTCACAAATAATTGCACACTTTTTTGCCCATTATGCAATTAAATTTTCAGCAAATGCGGCAATTACGCCCCATTCTGCTTTGCCCCATCCCCCGCCGTCGCAATAATCCCATTAATTGCCCTGGCCGCTGCAGGCATCTGCGCCTCTTGCCATTTGCTCCGTCGTCCCCCTCATCTCGCCTGTATATCGGGAGCTTGCCATTTGGTCCGCCCATCTCGCTTTGTATATCGGGAGTTTGCCATTTGGTCTGTCGCACCCAGCCGCTCCAGCTGAGATTTTTACTTAGCATTATCGGAAGGATTGCTGTTATTTCAAAATATTTGCGTAATTTCGCATCGGGGTGGCGACGGGCAATGGCTGTTTTATTAATTATGACTGTCAAAGATATAAAGATATGACAAATTTCGGATTTTTCAGGGTTGCCGCGGCGGTGCCGGCGGTGTCCCCGGCTGATTGTTCTACCAATATTGAAAGCATTATAGCCGTAGCCCGACAGGCTGCCGATGCCGGTGCGGAGGTGGTGGTGACGCCGGAAATGTCGGTGACGGGGTACACCTGCGCCGACCTTTTCCACAATGCCACTCTTTACCGTGCGGCCTTGGAGGCCTTGGAGCATCTTGCTCGTGAAAGCGCCGCCATCAACACGGTGATAGTGGTGGGCGCCCCATTCGAGCACTGCTCTCGCCAGTACAATTGCGCCGTCGTCATAGCCCATGGCGACATCATCGCCATCGTCCCCAAGTCATATCTGCCTAATTACAACGAGTTTTACGAACGGCGTTGGTGGCACCCTGCCGACGATAGCCTCTCCATGGTGACTGTCGGCGAGCATTCCGGCGTGCCGTTCGGCCGCAACCAGCTCGTGTCGGTCAATGGCGTGAATGTGGCAATTGAGATATGCGAGGACTTATGGACTGCTATCCCGCCGTCGTCGAGGCACGCGTTGGCCGGGGCTGAGGTCGTCCTCAACCTGTCGGCTTCCGATGACATCATCGGCAAGTATGGCTATCTTCGCGGCCTCGTAGCTCAGCAGTCGGCGCGTTGCATGGCTGCTTACGTCTATGCCGGGGCTGGTTATGGCGAGTCGTCCACCGATTTGGTGTTCGACGGCAAGGCTCTCATAGCCGAAAATGGGAAGGTAGTGGCCGAAGGCAACCGGTGGCAGTCGGAACCGCAGTTTGTGGTGGCCGATGTCGATGTCGAAGCGTTGCGCCGCGACCGCATGCACACCACCTCCTGGGGCGATACCGCATCGCGCGAAGTGACCGTGCCCTACAACACTACTGCCGTCGACGTCGCCACTGCCGATGACGATTCTCGCCACCTGATGCGCAGTGTCAACCCTATGCCTTTCGTGCCGGCCGATAGCAGCGATATGCTTCAGCGCTGCGACGAGATTACCAACATACAGGTGGCAGGGCTCGCACGGCGTCTTGATGCTACCCGCACGCGTAACCTCGTGGTGGGCATCTCGGGCGGCTTGGACTCTACGTTGGCGTTGCTGATTGCGGTGAAAACGTTCGATAGGCTGCATCTCGACCGCAAGGGTATTGTGGGAGTCACCATGCCTGGTTTCGGCACCACGGGGCGTACCTACAACAATGCCCTGACCCTCATGAAGGCGTTGGGCATATCGATACGCGAAATCTCAATCGTCGATGCCGTCAATCTGCATTTCAGGGATATTGGCCACGACCCGGCTGTCACCGATGTCACTTATGAAAATTCTCAGGCTCGCGAACGCACGCAGATTTTGATGGACATTGCCAACCAAGTGGGCGGCATGGTGCTCGGCACCGGCGACCTCTCGGAGCTTGCCCTCGGTTGGGCTACTTATAATGGCGACCACATGTCGATGTATGGCGTCAACGCTGGCGTGCCCAAGACTTTGGTGCGCCATTTGGTGCGTTATTTCGTGGAGATTATCGGCAGCGATGAAGCCCGGGCGGCGCTTTACGACATCATCGACACACCGATAAGCCCCGAGCTGACCCCGGCTGCCGCCGACGGCTCTATAGCCCAACGCACCGAGGACCTTGTTGGGCCCTATGAGCTGCACGATTTCTTCCTGTACTACACTTTGCGGTATGGGTTCTCGCCCGAAAAGATTGAATACCTTGCGCGCCATGCCTACCCGGGCCGCGAAGATGAGATTGCGAAGTGGATAAAAGTGTTCTTCCGCCGTTTCTTCAACCAGCAGTTCAAGCGGTCATGCCTGCCCGACGGCCCCAAAGTGGGTAGCGTATGCCTGTCGCCGCGAGGTGACTGGCGCATGCCCTCCGACGCATCCTCCGCAATGTGGCTGAAATAACGGCCTGCTCTCTCTTAGCCCAACGGCCTATTTACGCCATGGGCTATTTGAACCCAGTGAGGCTTATTTGGGATTTTCTTGCCATAGGCTGAGGCTTATTTGGCATGCCTCGCCACGGGCTATTTGAGCGCCATGGCGAGGAGGGTGAGGGCGGTGGTGGATGCGCGGTCGATGACGCGGTCGCGCGTGCCAGGGAAGTGGTAGGTGGCTGCCACGGTTCGCTCGGGGGTGGCGATTGCTATGCATACCGTGCCTACCGGTTTGCCGGGGGTGGCGCCGCCGGGGCCGGCGATGCCCGACGTGGCGATGGCGCAGTCGCTGCCAATGGCTTTGCGTATACCTTGTGCCATTTGTGCCACTACTTCTTCGCTGACTACGCCGTGGGCTTCGATAACGGCGGGGTCGACACCTAAGATGTTGATTTTGACGCTGTTTTCGTAGGCCACTACCGAACCGTGGTAGCAGTCGGAGCATCCGGCGATGGCGGTGATGCGGTGGGCTATGTTGCCCCCGGTGCAGCTCTCGGCAGTAGCTACGCTGTAGCCTTTGGCGCGCAGGCGTTGTAGCATTGACTCTTCGGGGGTAAGGTCGGCATCGGCCAATAGGTGGTCGGCAAATATGTCGCACAATTGGGCATGAAGCTGGTCGAGCGTGGACTGAAGCAGTGAATCGTCGGTGTGATGCCCGTCGATGCGCAGGCGTATGATACCCGGCTTGGGGAGATAGGCAAGGTGGATGAATGGGGGCAATGCGTCCTCCCACGCGTCGAGTTGTATCGCCACTTTTGATTCGGTAAGCCCTTCTACTATCACGCACCTGTGCCCGATATGTTCGTCGCTGTGAAATTTGTCAAGCAGTTGGGGAAATACTTCGGCGCGAAACATTTGCAAGGTCTCAAATGGCACGCCGGGCATGGATACGAGCACTTTGCCGTCGGTGCGTTCAAACCACATTATGGGCGCTGTGCCTACGCGGTTCTGTATGACGCGGCAGCTGGTGGGCACCATAGCCTGGGCCTCGGTGAGCGGGTTGAGTTGGATGCCGCGTTTGGCGAATACTTCCTTGATGTTGTCGAGCACGGTGGGGTCGTGCCGTAGCTCGCCGCCGAAGTATTTGCAAAGTGTGAGTTTGGTGATATCGTCCTTTGTGGGGCCGAGGCCGCCGGTGGTGAGCACGACATCGGCAACGGCAAATGCCTCGTCGACGGCGGCAGTGATGGCATCGGCATCGTCGTGGATTACTTTTACATATTCAACGCTCCACCCGGCAGGGTCGATCATGCGGGCTATGGAGCCGGAATTGGTGTCGACGACTTGCCCGATAAGGAGCTCGTCGCCTATTGCGATTATTGCTATTTTCATTTTGGTAAAAGTTTTTTACATACTCCGGCCGACCGGAATAGGAATGGGAAATATTGCAGGATAGCGCCGATACGGTTTTTGAACCGCACTTTGCTACGAAATATCTGACCGGGAGCCAAATGCCGCACAATGCGCTTGCATTCAGCCAATTTGTCGGGCATGTCGGCATGGTTGACTACTAAGAGTAGCCACATGTTGAAGGCGGCGCTGAAGAGGCGCGACTGTGCCGCCCGGTGGAGCGGTTTGTCGCCGACAAAGTGAGCTACAAGGCTGCGGGCTACGTCAATCACGTCGAGCCTGTTGGGCGTGAATACGTGGAGTATGCTGTTGCGGTTGTAGCGATAGGCGTAGACTATGTCGTTGACTACGGCTACGCGTCGGGCGTTGAGGCTGATGCGTGGCACCACTTCAAGGTCTTCGTAGAGGATGCCGGCTTTGAAGGTGTGGTGCTCCCATAGCTCGCGGCGATATAGCTTTCCCCACGCCGAACTGTGGACGGTAGCGGTGGGGCCTCGGCGGTAGAGCATCGTCTCGACGGCCTGTCGACCACTGATGATGGTGGCGGCGGCGCTACCGTCGGCCGATGCTGGCGCTACATCGGTGAAATCGGCGAAGGCGCCCATCACCATGTCGGCTTCAGTATCGTTGGCTGCCTTTAGCATCAGGGCGAGCGCGCCGGGCATGAGGAGGTCGTCGCCGTCGACCATGGTTATCCAGTCGCCTGTGCAATGCTCCAGGGCTGTGTTGCGGGCGGCTGCCAATCCGCCATTGGTGCGGTGTATCACTTTTATATGGCCATGACGTCGTGCGAAGTCTTCGACAATAGCCGGGGTGGCATCGGTGGAGCCGTCGTCGACAACGATTATCTCCATCTCCACGCCGCTCTGGGCAAGCACCGACTCCATACACTCTCCGATGTATTCCTCGATGTTGTAAGCGGGAATTATTACGGAAATCATGGCTAAGGGCAGTTATACTCCTACGCGGGCAAAAGGCGCGGCATCGTAGGGGCAGAATTGTTGGTCCAAATATTTGAAATACCCGGCAATGGCTACCATCGCGGCGTTGTCGGTGGTGAATACGCGCTCGGGGATGAAAGCTTTCAGGCCGCGACGCTGGCAATAGTCGGCGATGGCGGCACGTATGCCGGAGTTGGCCGATACGCCGCCGCCGATGGCTACGGTCTTGACGCCGGTGGCTTTTACCGCCTTGTCGAGCTTGTCGAGGAGTATGTCGATGATGGTGCGTTGCAATGAGGCGGCGAGGTCGTCGATATTCTTGGCTATGAAGTCGGGGTCGAGCGCCACGTTGTCGCGGAGCGTGTAGAGGAACGATGTCTTTAATCCGCTGAAGCTATAGTCGTAGCCGGGGATGTGCGGCCTGGCGAATTTGAAACGGCCGGGGTTGCCGTTGGCTGCATGGCGGTCGATATGCGGTCCGCCGGGGTAGGGTAGGCCCATCACTTTGGCGCATTTGTCGAAGGCTTCGCCGGCTGCGTCGTCGATGGTGCGGCCGAGTATCTCCATGTCGTTGTAGTTTCTGACGAGGATTATTTGGGAGTTGCCGCCTGAGATGAGGAGGCAGAGGAAGGGGTACTCGGGGACAATGTCGTCGGGCTGACGGCGTATGAAGTGGGAGAGGACGTGGCCGTGGAGGTGGTTGACGTCGACGATTGGTTTCCTCAGTCCGAGCGACATCCCTTTGGCAAATGAGGTGCCTACGAGCAGCGAACCGAGCAGCCCCGGGCCGCGGGTAAAGGCGATGGCGCTGAGGTCGGTAGCCGCTATGCCGGCACGCCGTAGCGCGGTATCCACCACCGGCACTATGTTTTGCTGGTGGGCTCGCGAAGCGAGTTCGGGCACTACGCCGCCGTATTCCTCATGCACGCTTTGCGAGGCTATGACGTTGGACAGCAGTAGGCCGTCGCGTATGACGGCGGCTGATGTGTCGTCGCACGATGATTCTATGCCAAGTATTGTTACACTCATATCTGTTGAAATTGCTATTTAGGGTCGGTATTGTTGAATTGTAGGAGGGTGCGGGCGGTGCTGTCGGCAGGTTGTGTGATGCTGTCGGCAGGTACGTCGGGACGGAATGGCTTACGGTCGGATTGCACGTTGGTAGTGCTGTCGGCATCGGCTTTGCGTTTGCTGTCGGCATCGGCTGTCGCCGTGGCGGTGCCGCCGTTGCCAGTGTTATTGCCATCGCCGTTGCCATCGCCGTTGTCATCGCCGCCCTTGTCGCCGTTTGCCGTAGACTTATCGCTCTTCTTGCGGCGCAGGAACGAGAATATGTTGTCGAAATCGCGCTTGAACATCACGCCTACGCCCTGGGTGGTGTCGGCGGTGCGCAAGTAGTAGTTTTGGTCGTTGTAGAAGTTGTAGGCCTTAAGGCGTATGGTGCCTGTGCGGTTGAGGAGGTATTCGATGCTGAAGTCGCCGATAAATTGGTTGGAATTCAGTGTCTTGTCGCGGTAACCGAAGTTGCCGTTGAGGAGCAACCTGTTGTTGAGCAATCGGCTGGAGAGGGCTACGTCGACTTCCATGTCGGAGAAGTCGCCGCGGTCGCTTCGGAAGTTGGGGGATACGCTCCATTTGTCGCTAAGGTGTCCGAGGATATTGCTCAGCTGCGATGATATGGTCGACGATGCCACGGAGAAGAGCTCGTTGCCTTTGGTGGTGGAGGTCATGTAGTCGGGGGTGTAGAACCGGTTGAGCGCAAGGAGGTAGATGATTTGCCGGTTCATCATCTCCTCGGTGCTGACTATGGAGCGCACTTTCCGGTAGGTGTCGGAAGTGAGCGTCGGGAAGGCAAGGTCGAAGCTGATGTCGGGTTGCTGTATGTCGCCGCCCACTTTAAGTACGGCGTGCACCGGCACGTTGGTGCGGTTGAGCTCCTTGTCCTGCAGGAACGACTCGTCGAGGTCGCTGAGGTTGGCGTTGAGGGGGTAAATGGCTTCGATGTTGAGCCGGGCGGTAAGTGGGTCGCCGGTGAAAGCAATCTGGCTTCCGGAGTTGATTATGAAGTCTTTGATGATGATGTCCTGCAGGGTGAAGTTGTAGGTGCCGCGTTCGAGGGTGTAGGTGCCAAACATGCGCAGGTCGTTGTCGGCGGAGTTGTAGACCATGCGCATATTGGCTTGGCCGTGGGAACGTATTCTATCGCCGGCCACGGGGTCCATCACGAGGATTATTTCGGCCTCGGGGGTGATGTTGACGCGTAGCTCGATGATGTAGTCCGACGTTTCTTCGTCGGTGGGCTTGTTGAGCAGTGCGCGGAGATGCTCTACGGCGCCGAGACGCTCGTCGACAGTCTCCGGGATGTCGTCGGCTTTGGCGTCGATGTCGCGGAAGGTGAGGAATGTGTATTCATCGGCTACTTCGAGCTCCGAGAGCACGAATGAGAATGTGGAGCCGGCTGTGGTAGTGGCTTCTACGTCGATTTTCACCACTCCGGGTTCGCCGTGGACGGTGGCTCCGCCGTTGACAAATATTTTGCCGTACCAGTCGGCGTTGGGGGTGGCAGGTTCGTCGTATACGAGCATGCTGCGGGCCTTGCTGATGGTGAAGTCGAAGGTCGGAGCACGGAAGTATTTGTGGGTCACGCGGCCGTTGAGCTGTGCGGTGTGGCCGTATGGGTCGTGGAGGGTGATGTCGCTGAGGGTGATGTTGCCGGGGGTGATTTTTATCGAGTCGGTGGCGGTGAAGTAGGTGTTGGTGAAGTTGAGTTTGAGGCGAAGGTCTTTGACGAAGAGGTCGCCTTCCATGTCGATGTCGGAGAATGTGCCGTAGATGTGGGCTTGGCCGGTGCCGAGCCCGGTGACGTCGGAGGCGAAGGCTTTCATGTATTCTTCCATGAAGCCTACGGGGGTCTCGTCGGTCTTTATACGTAAGTCGAGCGATGACGACATCGGGAATATCTCGCCTTCCACTTTGGCTATTTTGCCGTTGGGCTGGTAGATAGTGCCGTCGATTGCCACGGCTTTGAGGTCGTTGTCCCACCATGATAGCACGTCGGCATCGCCAAACACGCATTTGTTGTAGCTGATATTGGTCACGTGGATGCCGTCGGTGGAGAGCCGCGGCGCGCCCGACATCAGATTGGAAGCGGTGAGTAGTCCGGTGGCATCGCCTCCGAGTTGCACTTTGTCGATGCCTATGGCCTCGAAGATGTAGTCGAGGTTGAGGTTGAGCACGTCGATGTCGAGCTTGTCGTCGGGGTTGTCGGAAACGACGCCGTTGATTTTCACGAACTGGTTGCTGCGGCTCACGTTGAAGTCGGATACCATGATTTTCGACATGCCCTGGGTGGCGATTATCGCCGGCGATATCGTCCACACCGAGTCGTTGAATGTCATGGTCGACTCGTGGATGTCGGTGAAGGTGTTTACCTGCGATGCGAAACGGTCGATGAGCGTTGACATGGATATGTTGCCGCTATAATTGCGCTGGCGGTCGATTTTCCAATTTATGTCGGTGTCGACGATGTTTTCGCGGGCTTGCATGGCGAGTGTCACTGCCGTCATGCCGTCCTTGGAGGGGTACGACGTGTTGAGCACGGCGCGGTCCACTCCGGTTGTGCCGTCGATGAGCGTGGTGAACTGTGTGCCCTCTATCAGTTTGTTGCCTTGGCGGAGGTAGGGGGCGTCGATGTTCAATGACACCAGGGAGCTGGCAGCATCTACTTTCCCGTCGATTTCTATCGGGTAAAGGGCATATACCGGCAGGGAGAAGAAGTCGGAGAGGCGGTCGAGGTTGTCGAGGGTGAAGTCGATTGTGAAATCATTGTCGGCGGCATCGGTGACGAGCCATTTCTTGTCGGGTGCGGTCGTCGACAGTGCGGGGATGGCCTTAAGGGTGATGTCGCGGAGTGTGGGTATCAGTGATGCGAAACTGAAGTCGCCGGTGATACCGCCGTTTAGGATGTCGCTTTCCACGGTCAGTTGCCTTGGCAATGTCGAGGCGTTGCTTCGAAGGGTGATGTTGTCGAATGACAGTGTCTTGCCGTCGTCGGCCGATGCGAGGCTAAGGCCGTTGACGCTGATGGCGCCGTCGGCACGGTCGGGCCTATTGCCGCTGATGTTGGCATCTATCTGTGCGTTAAGCTTATAGCCGTTGAAGCTGTCGGTGATGTTGAGTCCGTTGAGGTCGACATTGTCGAGCGTTGCGGCAAGTTGTATTGCCTCTTTGCCGGGGGCTGTCGAACCGCTGAATGTGGCTTTGATGTCGGCGGCATCGTCGGCGATAGCTATAGAGCCTTCGATGTTGCCGGCGTTGTAGGCCACGTCGGCGGTGACTTGCGAGTAGCTGTGCCGGCGGAAGGTGAAGTCGGTGACTTCGCCCTGTATTTTGGCTTTGCTCCTTGTGCCGGCTATGGTGGCTTCCCCTTTGACGTCGGCGTTGAGCATGCCGAGGTCGTCGTTGCGCAGTGCCTCTTGCAGGTTGATATTTTGGGCTGTTATGTTGAATTTGGTAGATATGGCATTGCTGTTTTTGGGCTTCATGTAAGCCAGCTGGGCTGTCATGTTACCCTCGTCGATGTCGACGCTGGCTTTCGCTCGTCCGGCGTGGGCATTGCCTTCGGCTGTGCCTTTGAGGGTGATGCCTTCCGGGATGTTGATGTCGGCCGGCAATTGAAGGCCCATGTCGGCAAGCAATGCGTGGAGCTTGCCGCCGAGGCGGAGTGAGAGGTCGTCGACTTTGTAGTGAAGCTTTTCGGCGTCGAGCGGGCGGTCGACAATGCCGTTGCGCATCGTCAAGGCTATGTCGCCGCTATTGTCGGAGATGTCGATGGAGTGCAGGCTTATGTTGTTGAGGTTGGCCTCTATGTCGAGGTCGAAGTTGAGCGTGGCGTCGATGCCTTTAAGGTTGGGGGCCAATGGCGCGATGTCGGGGAGATAGACGTGGCTGCCGGGCTTTATGCCAATGGCAAGCGTGCGGCTGGAGAGGCCGGTGGCGATGCCTCCGAGCGACGACAGCGACTCTTTGAGGTCGGTAGGCTCGATGGTGGAACCGGGCATATTGATGACCATGTCCTCCCATCCGATTTGCTCCGTGGAGTAGAATAGATTTGAGTGCAAGTCGGTGATTTCCAGACCTGATTGCTCGGTAAATGCGAAGCGTTTGAGGTTGATGCGGCAGTAGTCGTTGCTCAGCCGGGGTATGTTGATGTCGGCGCGTAGGTTGTAGATTTTGACATGGTTGCTGTCGAAGGTGCCGGGCTCGGCGGCGGGAGCCGAATCCACGTCGTAGGATATGGTGGAGCGACGTATCACCACGGTGTTGATGCGCAAGTCGAATTGTGTAGGCTCTTTGTCGTCTTTCTTCTGGGTGAGGGCGTCGATGACGGGCTGGATGTTGAGCGGGGCGTCGGGCGCCGCACGGTGCAGTCGCATATCCATCCCGGTGAGTTCGGCGAAATCGATGGCTATGTTGCCGTGCACCATCAGCTCGTAGATGTTGATACCGGCACCGAGGCGGTCCGCTTTCAGGAGCGTGTCGCCGGCATTTACGATGGCCACGTTGCGGAGCGTGGCCCTGTTGAATGGGCGTAGGCCGAGGTCGCCTATTGTCACTTCCACGCCGAGCTTGTCGCTGAGCGCGGCTTCGCATTTGCCGCGTATGGCATCCTGTACGAACGGCAATGATAGGGCCACGTAAAGCAGAGCCGGCACGACGATGGCGAGGACAATTACTGTCATCACCACTCCGCGTATTATTTTCAGTGCTTTCTTAAATTTCATTGCTATTTTTACAACCGCCCGAGGGAAAAATGTAACCATAACCTACCCGCGGGTACAGCATACAAAGTTACGCAATTTTCCCATAACAGATGCTATCATAGCAATAAAAATCGGCAAAATAGGCCATGACCGCCCGCATCAGTGTATCAAGGCATAAAAAATAAGCGAGACTACCCGACGATGTGGTAGCCTCGACTTTGCCTTCTTTTAGAGTGCTAAGGCTGCGACCAATACACAAAATGGGCTGCGCCAAAATGACGCAGCCCCGGTTTATGGTAGGACAGTTGGCTGTCTTATTTCTTGATAATTACTTTGTCAATTTTTGTGCCTTGGCGACGGATAAAGATACCGGAGGTCGGATTGACTATTTTGACGCCCTGTAGGTTATAGTATTCTGCATCGGCATCGATTGCATCGGTTTCAATGGCTTCGATTCCGGTAGTAATGTCCTGTTTGCTGAACTTGCTCCATACGACGTCGGCTTTGTAGTTGTCCGTTGCCTCTTCGGGGACATAAAGATAGGCGTTGGCGTAAGTGACGTTCGAGAAGGCATTTTCGTTTTCAACGTATGGAGGGTAGGTGGCGAGGCTGATAACCGACTCGAAGTCAACGTCGGCAAATGCCTGACTGCCGATTTGGCTAACCGATTCCGGGATGGTAATCGACTTCAAAGACGTGCAGCCCATGAAGGTTTGGGGGGCGATTTGATAAAGATTCTCAGGCATGGAAACAGAAGTCAGCGACGTGCAATTTTTATAAGCGCGGCTACCGATTGAATAAACGGAGGCAGGGATTTCTGCACTCTGGATTGCGCTTCCTTCGAATGCATTTCGGCCGATTTCGGTGACGGTTTCGGGTATTTCAAGCGCGGTCAGGGATGTGCACTCACGGAAAGCGCCGTCGGGTATTGAGGTGATGTTCTCGGGAAGTTCCACCGACGTGAGGCTTGTACAGCCATAGAAGGCGTTTTTGCCGAGTGAGGCATCGATTGACGCCGTGGCTGCTTTCGGTGCTTTGCGAATCTGCGATTTCGTGACCTTGGCAATCACGGGAGTTGCCTCCGGCTCGCGATAGCTTACGCTTTCGAGCGACT
>JAQXRH010000036.1 GCA_029218425.1 Bacteroidales bacterium
TTGGAAGCCTACCTGTATAAGAACATAGAACGCCGCGGCAACACCAACTACAAAGTATCCGACGGGAAGCCCGTCTACTTCAACCGCGTCATCCTTTGGTACAACAACGCCGACGGTGTAAGCAAGTCCTACATCCAGTTCATCCAAGAGTCGGCCGGCCCGGCCATCTTTGCCCAGGTGACCACCAATACCACCACGTCAAAGAGCAACTGGATAAAGAGCAACTGGTACCTCAACAAGTCGCAGCAGACCGGAGGCGACAACGCCCTTGTGAAATCCTACGAGATACGCCGCTACCGCATCGTCGACGGCAAATCGATAGATACCGGCGTGGTGAAGAGCGCTGATATCTCGAGCAGGAATATCAAAGTAAGCCAGCTCTACGAGGCTTCGGCACCGTCGCTGGCCGATATCACCACATTCACCGACACAGGTATGGCCGGCGCCTCGGGCTTCACTCCCGGATTGTATGAATATGTCATCACCGTCACCGACGCCTTTGGCGGCACCAAGAAGGCGACCTCCAACCGTGTGGCCATCTACGACGACTCCATGGTAAGCCCCGACGCCGTGCCGATGCAGCTCGTGGAACTCCGCGACGCCTACACCGACGCCTTCGGCACCTCGCATGCTGCGGCATCGAGCGTACTTGGCACCAACAAGCGCTACCTCACCTACCGCACCAACGACAACGATAATTTCTACGTGATGAATATCACCGGCAGCGGTACAAGCGCCAAGCCCGCGGAAGCAGAGCTTATCGACGCCCAGAAAGCCATCGCTTTCCTCAAGAACCACCCCGACAAGTACTTCTGGACATCCGACTACTACGTGCGCTGTCTCGACTACGACCAGTACAAAGCTACGCTCCAGACCTACATCGACAACGCTATCATCAAGGAAACTACAGTGCCCAGCCCGACTGTCAAAGTATATGACATCTACACCTCAACAAGCGGGACGGTGACACGCGACCGCGGCACTGCCACATTGTTCACCTTTGGCAACAAGAACTACTACTCGGCAGTGGTGAAACGCGGTGGCAACCTCGCCAACGCCACCTTGAAGGTAGATCTCTCCTACACCTACACCAAGTCCGACGGCAACACGACTACCGCCACTTCGTCGGCTACCACGCAGATATCGCCCGTAATGCCGATGCCTCGCGACCCGAAATACCGCTACGTATACTCGCAGCCCGAGAATACCGCTTCGTTCGGCTCTAACCAGTGGGGCAAAATCAAAGTGCCTGCCGGCAACTGGGAGAGCGGCAACACCACCAAGGATGTATATGTGAAACTCGACGACAATTTCGACCCGCGTCAGCTCGATTTGCAAATCGACTTCACCCGTCCTAACGTCAACAGCGAGATCTACAGCCGCTACAACATTACCTACGCCCTCAATGTGGCCAACACCGGCCTTGATATCAACGGCCAAATCGTCGACACGGCCACCTCGGGTACCGACAACCGCTACCGCTACGAGATTAAAGGTATGAACGCACGCGACGAGATAGTGCCCACCGTAAAAATCACATCGACCACCTACACCCCGATCACGGAGTCGGTCAACAACGAAGTGTATGGCACGCAAGTGGCATCCTACGGCGAGGCTATCTCCTTCAATGCTCCCCATGCCATAGAAGCCGGTTACAGCCCTGAGGGCTTGAAGAACGTGCACTTGGGCAAGGTGCAACGCAATGATGGCAAGTGGGATTGGATGTACAAAGGGCACGAATCGTTCAGCGACGAGCCCGCCCAGCTCGAGCCTACCAACAAACCCTATGAGGACGCTACGGCTTACAGCTCCACAAGCATCGTACCGCGCTACTACCTCATCGAGGTGAAAGGCGCAGGCAGCGACAAGGCCACCTACAGCTTCCTCGTGCCCCACATCGCCAACCATCGCGCCGACGGTGAGATAGAGACCAGCTGGTGGGGACTTATCCTCAACGACAGCGACCCGCTCATTGGCACCTACATCGCCGAGGACTTCACCAACGAAGACACCCCCGACATCTACGCTACCGCCATCTATATCTTCAAACGCCAATTGGACGGCAATAGCAGCGTCACTCCCACCAACTATACCCCGCTTACCGTACAGTCGTTTGACGTCAACGCCGCGGCATCAGGCGCAAACCTTGCCCCGGCCCGCATCAAGGAAAACTACACCAACGACGAATTGATAAACAATGGCGTAGGCGACCTGCCCAAGACGAGCAACATACCCACCGCCAACGTGGTTGACTTAGGCGCCACCAACAGCATTACCGGCTACGGCAGCTCGGTAGTGAAAGGTGCTACCTACATAGCCCACAACAACGACGACAAGTTGGTAACGGGAGCCGAAAACATCGGCGTTGACGAAAGCGGCGAAGCGGTATACTACAATCTGCGCGGAATGCGCATCGACCAACCCACCGCTACGGGCGTATACATCCGTGTCACCCCGACAGGCGTGGAGAAAGTAGTGATAAAGTAATGACCGCTTCAGTAACAACAATTATGATTAGAACCCAAATTTCACACAATAACTAATCCTAATTTTTCTCATGATCGGAAAGCCCCATGGCAGTGGTTGCCGTGGGGTTTTTCTTATATCCGACAAGGCGAACTGAAATCGGTGACGACCGCCGATGCCACTCGGCCGGGGGGCGCGATGCCACTCGGCGACAACCGCCGATGCCACTCGACAACGACCGCGATGCCGAGAATAAATCATAACTATTTTTAGGTATCACGGGGGCTACGCCAAGTCAAAAATACCACAAATTAGGTATTTTAAGGCAATTACGGCTAATGTAATTTTGCAGTGTCAAAAGAATTACATTTTTCGGTTTCCAATGATAAAATATGTGCTTGCCCTGATAGTGAATGCGTTGACGGCCATGGCGACGGCCGCTGCCGACTATGTCGTGTCGGGCATCGTCGCTGACAATGCCGACGGCACGCCATTGGCCTTCGCCACTATCAAAGCCGACGAAGGTGACAACGGCACCAATGCCGATGCCGACGGGCGATGGGCACTTCTCCTACCACAAGGCAAGCACTCAATCACAATTAGCTATGTGGGCTACTCCACCGCCACGGTGAAAGTGGTCCTCGCTGCCGACACCACACTTCGCACCACGCTGGCCGTCGCCGGTAACGCCCTGGGCGAAGTGGTGGTAACGGCGAGCGAAAACCGGTCGCTGACCTCGGGCTCGCGTATCGACAGAGCCGCGATGGCCCATCTGCAGCCCACGAGCTTCACCGACCTGCTCGAACTCCTCCCCGGCAACATCAGTAAGACACCCGCCATGGGGCAGGTCAACTCCATCACGTTACGCGAGACAGGCTTCTCGGCGTCCGGCTCCACATCGGTTACCGACGACTACGCCATCTCCTCGCTCGGCACCTCGTTTGTGGTCGACGGCGTGGCTATCAACACCGACGCCTCGCTGACCTCGGTGCCCGGCGCCACATCGGGCGACGCCGCCTACCTGCGCACGACGGTGAACCGCGGAGTGGACATGCGCACAATCTCCACCGACAATATCGAAAGCGTGGAGGTGATGCGCGGCATCCCCTCAGCCGAATATGGCAACCTCACCTCGGGAGTGGTAAACATAAAACGCATAAGGCGCGCCACACCGTGGACAGCGCGATTTAAGGCCGACGAATACAGCAAACTGTTTGCCGTGGGGAAAGGGTTCGCCATAGGCGACGGCGGCGACGTCATTAATGTGGACCTTAGCTACCTCGACTCCAAAATCGACCCCCGCGACAACTTGGAGAACTATCAGCGCATCACGGCATCGGTGCGCTCGCGCTTGCGCCGCGAAGCGAGCTATGCCACATGGCTCTGGAACCTCTCGGCCGACTATACCGGGTCGTTCGACAACGCCAAGGTCGACCCCGACCTCAACCAACGCAAAATCGACCTCTACGAAAGCCAATACAACCGCGTAGGCCTCACATCCGACCTTACGCTATCGCCCAAAAAGCTGACATGGATAGAGAGCATCGCGCTCAACGCATCGGCCAACTACACCTCCGACAGGCTTACACGGCAGAAGCAAGTGACCCCCAACGGCACGCCCCTGGCGCCCACCTCGATGGAAGAGGGAGTGCACGACGGCCGCTATCTCCTCAAGCCCTATCTCGCCGATTACCTCAGCGACGGCCGTCCCGTCGACATCACCCTCCACCTCAAAGCCACCGGTACGGCGGCAAAAGGGATATGGCTCCACAAATACAAGGCCGGGGCGGAATACTCATTCGTGAAAAACTATGGCGACGGGCAGGTCTACGACCTTGACAAACCGCTGTCGGGGGGCTGGACCACGCGTCCGCGCGCCTTCAAAGATATACCCGCGCTCCACACCCTGTCGGCCTACGTGGAAGAAGCGTTCACGCTGCTCACCACGGCCGGTAAACTCGAGGCGCAAGCGGGAGCGCGAATGATAGCGCTGGCCGGGCTCGACGACCGCTACTACCTCTCCGGCAAGCCATATGTCGACCCGCGAGCCAACGCCGAATGGACATTCCCCTCATTCACAGTGAGCGGCCTGCCTATGGCCATCTCAATAGGTGGCGGCTACGGCATGACCACACGCATGCCCACCGTCGACTACCTGTTCCCGCAGGTCCACTACTCCGACTTCGTGCAGCTCGGTTACTACGACGTGCGCCACCCCGAGGAATATTCCAAAGTGAACCTGCGCACCTACATCACCGACCCCACCAACTACGACCTGCGCGCCGCGCGCAACCGCAAGTGGGAGGTGAGGATAGGTGTCAAATGGGGGAGCAACCGCCTGTCGGTGACCTACTTCGACGAGCGCCTCTCCTCGGGATTTCGCTACTCCACCGTCTACGACACCTACAGCTACCGCCGCTACGACGCCACCGCCATCGACCCCTCCACGCTGACCGGCCCGCCCTCGGTGGAAGGACTACCCTACACCGACCGAACCATCCTCGACGGCTACAGCCACGTCACCAACGGCACCCGCATCGACAAGCAAGGCGTCGAGCTGCAGCTGTCGACGGCACGCTGGCAACCGCTTCGCACCGCCCTCACCGTGACCGGCGCATGGTTCCACTCGCGCTACAGCAATTCGCAACTGTTATATAAGCCGGTTAGCACTGTCATAGGCAGCACGCCGGTCAGCGACCTCTACGTGGGGCTCTACGACACCACCGACGGGCGCGTCAACGACTCGTTCACCACAAGCCTGATGTTTGACACCCAGATACCGCGTTGGGGGCTGATATTCACCACCACCCTGCAGAGCCAATGGTGGACCAAGCAACGCCGCATGGAGGAGAACCCGCTGCCGCAAAGCTACCTCTCGGCCACCGACGGGGCATTGCACCCCTACACCGAGGCCGACACCCACGACGCTATGCTCCAGCACCTGGTCATCAGCTACAACCCCACCACCTTCGTGACGCAGAAAGTGCCCACCGCCATATATGTCAACCTCAAGGCTACCAAGCAGATAGGCCGCTGGCTGAGGATTTCGGCCTTCGTAAACCGCATCCTCGACTATCTCCCCGACTACACCACCGTCAACGGCATAACGGTGCGTCGCACCTCCGAAGCCTATTTCGGAATGGAAGCAACAATAACCATCTGACAATCAAAGCCATAACAGCAGAAACGCAATTAGCTCCACATAATCCATTAGCAATCAAAGCCATAACTATAAACAACTCAGTATTAACTAATAAAAAAGAAACGACAGATGAAACTTGCGAAATTTTTCCTTGCCGCCGTGCTATTCGGCGGGTTGTCGGTGCAGCTGACATCATGCTCCGACGACGACGAAGTGGCTTACTACCCGGTGAGCATCAGCGTCAACCTCCCCGAAGAAGTAACCAACGCCACCATCAACGGCGAAGAGTACAAGTTTAAGAACGTATCCACCAACGAGGAGAAGACCTTCACCTCGGCAGCAGAAATCGAAGTGACCGAAGGGCTCTACGACGTGACCTACACCGCCGACGTGACGATGCCCAACGGCGTTGTCACCCGCCTCCGCGCATTGGCACAGGGCGTTAAAATCACCTCGGGCGAAAACGTCATAAACCTCACCGCCTACAACACCATCGCCGCCGACGACCTCATCATCGTCGAAGTGTTCAACACCGGCACCACCAACGCTACCGGAGGCCAGAACCGCGATACCTATATCAAGCTCTACAACAACACCGACCGCACCCTCTATGCCGACGGCGTATCGTTCTTCGAGACCGACTTCTCCACGGCCCAGAAATATGACTACGACCCCGATGTGATGCCCACCGACGTAGTGGTGCGCACACTCTTCACCGTCCCCGGCGACGGTACGCAATTCCCCGTTCCCCCGGGCAGCTACTTCCTCATCAGCGACCGCGCCAACCAAGCAGCGGAAAACTCTTTCGACCTCACCCATGCCGACGTGGAATGGTACGACGAATCGCAAGTGGCTTCGCAGCAGGATACCGACAACCCCGATGTGCCCAACATGATAAAAGTGTTCAGCTACTCCAAGTCGATTACCATCCTCGACCAGGCACAACGCGCATTCGGTATCGCCCGATTGGGCATTCCGCCGGAACAGTTCCTCGCCGAGAACGAATACGTAGCCACCTACGACCTTGTCACCGCAGCCGGCACCTTCAACCGCACCAAGGACGGATGCTACAAAGTGCCCAACGAATGGGTGCTCGACGTGGTCACCATAGCCCCGTCGGACAACTATGCATGGAACGTGACCTCGCCCGCCCTCGACTGCGGCTGGACCTACGTGGCACAAAATGCTTCCGACAAGACCCGCTTCTTCAAGAGCGTACGCCGCAAGATGCTGTATATCAACGAGGAAGGCAACCCGGTGTACAAAGACACCAACAACTCCACTGAGGACTTCAACGCCCGCGTCACCCCCTCGGAGATAGAATTGCAAGGCACTGCCACCGATGCCGACGGCAACGCCGCCACTACGGTCACCTACGACGGCGTCACCCCGGTGAAATGATAAAACGGACACTAATATTACTCATTGCGACAGCAGTGGCGGCACCGGCATGGAGCTCGGCGGCCGACACTGCAGTCGTCGCTTTGCCCATAGCCCAACGCATCGCCTTGCACGACGACATGATCCGCGACATTGCCGGCGCCGTCTATTCCAACCCGTCGCTGAGGCAGTGGCAACAGGACTACAGCTACAGCTACCTGTCGGCCGGCTACCTCTACGACTGCGGCGACAAGGCCGTTGACGTGCAGCGCGGCAAGGGCGTGAACCTCTATGGCCTAAGCGCCGACAGCCATATAAAGCACGGAAGCTCCTCCCTATGGGGCTCCGCGGCCTACACCAACGGCCAACAGCGCGACATACGCTGGAACGAGAGCGCCGACCCCGATATCGTCTACCCCTACTTCGTGGCCGACTCCGTAGGGGGCGACATGCACGTGGAGCGCTACGCGTTTGCCGGCGGCTATGCCGACCACACCGACCGGTGGGCATGGGGCGTGACGCTGAGCTACAACGCCGGGCTATACTACCGCAATGTCGACCCCCGTCCGCGCAACACCACCGGACGTCTCGACATAGCCGTAGGGGGCGCCATGCGCGTTGCTACGTCGGACTACCGCGTGGGCCTATCCGCCAAATTCAGCAAGTACAAGCAGTCGGGCGACATAGAATTTGTCAACGAGCTGAGCGACAACAGCATATGGCACCTCACCGGGCTTGGCACCCACTATGAGCGGTTTGCCGGCAACGGTTACAGCCACTACTACAACGGCCAATGCTGGGGCGCCAGCATCGGCCTGTTGCCCGAAAGCCGGCGTGGCGCAGTAGCTACGGTGACAGCCGAATACTTCACCTTCGACCATATACTCACCTCGCTCAACAAGCTGCCGCTGCAGTCGGTGGCCGACTATCGCGTCAGTGCCGTGGCAGGATGGCTCCAGCCGGGCAAAGTCCACGACATAGCCGCGACAGCCGAAATAGCCTACGGCCACCGCACCGGCACCGAGAATATCTTCGGCGACCCCGTCGGAAACATCTACCCCCAGATAGGCGCGCTCGACCTCTACCGCCACACCCTCACCGAGGCCCGGCTGAATTTGCTATGGCAATGGCGACCGGCAAGCGGCACCCTGTTGTCGGTCAACCCGTCGGTGGAATGGTACCGCAGCGAGCAGAGGTATCTCGACCCGAGGCGCACCATGCTACTGTCGGGCATCACCCCGGCGCTTACCATAAAGGCATCGCGTAGCTTCGGCGCGATGTGGCACATGGCAATGACCGCCCATGTGGCCCACACCCTGCCAGTCTACAACGACAGCTACTTGCCCTTCAACAGCAGCATACCCGCCGGGATGCAAGCCGTCGACATCGACCGCTACGACATACTGTCGCAGCGGAGCACCGACGCCGGCATAGGCATTAACGCCACCCGTGCTCTCTCCCTCCGTTATGCCATAGGCATAGCAGCTTCTTATTCCCATCATAGCTACTCCGCCAGTAGGGATACCGACCGCGTAGATGTGGCTCTATCATTCATATTCTGACACAGATGAAAAAAGTTAACATAATAATATTGCTGCTGGCATTGGCCACCCTCAGTGCCGCAGCTTCGAAGCTCAACAAGCTTCCGGTCGACGCCGACGTGCGCATCGGCACGCTTCCCAACGGGTTGACATACTACATCCGAGCGAACGCCACGCCCGCCAACTGCGCCGATTTCTTCATAGCGCAACGCGTCGGCTCGGTATATGAAGAGGAAAACCAACGCGGTTTGGCCCATTTCCTCGAGCATCTATGCTTCAACGGCACCAAGCATTTCCCGGGCAACACGCTGATAGAATACCTGGAGAGCATAGGCGTGAAATTCGGGGCCAACCTTAACGCCTACACGTCGACCGACGAGACAGTCTACAATATATGCGACGTGCCCACTACTCGGCAGTCGAGCCTCGACTCCTGCCTGCTCATACTGCGCGACTGGAGCCACGACATCACGCTCGCCGATGCCGACATCGACGCCGAGCGCGGAGTGATAGTGGGAGAATGGCGGCAACGGCAAGGCACAGCCTCCAACCGTCTGCTCGAGAAGGCCGCCCCCAAGGTCTACGGGACGTCGCTCTACGGCCATCGTCTGCCAATCGGGCTGATGGAGGTGGTGGAGCATTGCCCCTACGACGCGATACGCGACTACTACAAGCGGTGGTATTATCCTGAGAACCAGTGCATAGTGGTGGTGGGCGACATCGACCCCGATGCCATAGAGGCTAAGATTAAGGAACTGTGGGCCGATGTGGAGCGTCCACCGTTTGACGTGACGCCCCCCAAAGTGGAAGTGCCCGACAACGAGCATATCATAGCCACCGCGCTGAGCGACCCCGAGCAAGGTTCGCCCTTCATACGCATATATATCAAGCATGACGCCCTGCCCGACAGCGATGTCAACACCATCAACGAGCTACGGCGCGACCTTGCCCGCGACCTTGCCGTCGGCATGCTCGCCGAGCGCTTCGACGACCTTGAACGCGAGAAAGGCACGCGGCTCTCCAACGTAGGCGTGGGCGACCGCTCCTTCCTCTTGTCACGACAGCGCGAGGCCCTTATGGTAAGAGCCGGCACCGCTACGGGGCACGAGGCCGAATGTGTCAACGCCATAGCGTCGGAGCTGCAACGCGCCGCCCTGTATGGCTTCACCGAGGTAGAGCTGCAACGCGCCAAGCTCGACCAACGCGCCGCCCTCGACCGCCAATTTGCCGCCCGCACCAAGACCACCAACACCGACTATGCGCGCATCTACGTGCGCCACTACCTCGACGGCGGAGCACTCCCCTCGCAGGAGCAGTATTACAAGATGATGAAAGGGGTGCTGTCGCAGGTGGACCTCGAGCAGGTCAACGACTACCTGCGCAGCGTGGTGCGCCCCGACAACCGTAACGTGGTGATAATAGCCTATCTGCCCGGCAACGGCAGCAACGGCGGCAACGGCAACGGTGGCATCAACGGCGGCGGTGGCGAAGCCGTGAGCGACGATGCGCTTGCCACGGCCTACGCGTCGGTCGACATAGCAGCCCTTACCCCCTACGAAGTGCCGGCTCTGGACAAACCGTTGCTCGCCAAGCAGCCGATAGCGGGTAGGATAGTAGATGAGAAGGCCGACAGCCTGTTCGGCACCACGATATGGACACTCTCCAACGGCATAAGAGTGCACCTGTTGCCCACCAAGTTCAAGCCCGACCGGGTGGTAGTGGCAGGGTATTCACCCGGTGGATTTTCGGCCGGATACGACCCGTCTTTGGCTCCGGAATACCATCTTGCCAACGACATAATAGCTGGCGGAGCGTTCGGGGGGCACACAGCCACCGAGCTGCGGCGTCTGACAGCGGGGAAGGACGTAAGAGTGGATGTCGCCATCGACAACATGGAGGAGGCCATAGTGGCTTCATCGGCCACCGCCGACCTCGCCACAGCCCTGCAACTGCTATACCTCAAAGCCACAGCCGCCGAACGCGATGACAAGGCATTCGCCACTATTATCGACAACCACCGCCTCAAACTGGAGGCGCAGACCGCCAACCCCACCTACGTAATGGCCGACTCCATACACTATTACGTGTTCGACCGTCATCCCCTGGGCAAGAAGCTCAATAGAGAGGATTTGGACAAGGTGGACTACGACCGCGTGCTGGCATTGTATGCCGACCGGTTCGGCGACATGACCGACTTCGACTTCTACGTAATCGGCGATTTCGACACCGACAGCGTGCGCACCCTCACCGAGCAGTACATAGCATCGCTACCGGCAGCCGGACGACGTGAAAAGGCGGCCGACATCGGTTACCAATACGCGCAGGGGCGTTACCACAAACGCTTTACGATGCCTATGGAGACACCGCAGACCATAGCCTACACGTTCTTCAGTTCGCCGTGTGAATACAACGTGGACAACCTCGTGAAGGCCCATGCTTTCGGTTCGCTGCTGCAGTCGGCATTGCTTAAAGATTTGCGCGAAGAGCGCGGCTGGACCTATTCTGTAAAGGCGACCGGAGGTATAAGCGCCGGGATGAATGGCGACACGCCCTCCACCTTCAAGATACCGGTATACATCAGAGTGGCGCCGGAGAATGCCGAGGCCACCTTTGCAATCGTGGCGCAGACGGCTGAGAAATTTGCCGTAGCCGACAATATTTCCGACGAGGAGCTCCTCAAGATCAAGCAGTACATGCTCAAGTCGCATCAGCAGAGCCTCGAGGAGAATAGCTACTGGCTGTCGGTGCTCCACATGTACGACAAGTTCGGCCAAAACATGAACGCCGGATACAACGAGGCCGTAGAGGGGCTTACGCCGGCCACGCTTGCCGAGTTCGTAGGCAGAGTCATCCTCCCGGCCAACCGCATCCAATTGGAGATGTCGCCGGCCAAATAACCACTCCCCCACTCCATCGGGGCCAAAGGCGGCGTGTCCATCCGACATGCCGCCTTGTGTATATACACGCGTGATGGCGGCCTGGGCGGCGCACACCGCTGTCGCTGCGCTCCTTCGGCGTACGAGGTTACTTATAATAGGTTTGTGCCGGATGGTTATGGCATGGGCGGCATGGGCGGCGCTACTGACGATGCAAAAGGGATGGGGGGCGAAGCAAAACGCGGGGATGTATCCTTCGATACATCCCCGCGTTGAGGTTATGACGATATTACGATAATATCGGGATAGTGGTATTATTCAGCCGAGGTGGCATCGGGATCAACGCCCCACTGCTGCTGGGCGAGACGGCGGTAGTTGTTGTAGCGCCAGCGAGCGTTGGCCTTTGCAGCGGCGAAGAGTTCGCCGGCTTCGGCAGGATACTGTTTGATTACAGAAGCGTAGCGCACTTCGCCCTTGAGGAAGTCCTCAAACTTATCCCAGTCGGGTTCTTTAGAGTCGAGCGAGAACGGGTTCTTGCCCTCCTTTTCGAGCTCGGGGTTGTAGCGCCAGAGGTGCCAGTAGCCACATTCAACGGCTTTGGTTTCTTCCTGCTGAGAGTGTCCCATACCGGCGCGGAGGCCATGGTTGATACAGGGAGAGTAAGCGATGATGATAGAGGGACCGTCGTAGGCTTCAGCTTCGCGGATGGCTTTGAGAGTCTGAGCGTTGTCGGCACCCATAGCTACCTGAGCGGCGTAGACGTAGCCGTAGGTAGTGGCAATCAGGCCGAGGTCCTTCTTGCGGATACGTTTACCCGAAGCGGCGAATTTGGCGATAGCGCCGAGGGGAGTAGCCTTAGAGGACTGGCCGCCGGTGTTGGAGTAAACCTCGGTGTCGAGAACTAGGACGTTGACATTCTTGCCGGAAGCGAGGACGTGGTCGAGGCCGCCGAAGCCTATGTCGTAGGCAGCGCCGTCGCCAGCGATGATCCACTGAGAGCGTTTAACGATATATCCCTTAAGGGCAACGATGTTTTTGCAGATGTCGCAGCCGCAAGCTTCGCAGAGGGGCACGATCTTGTCGGCAACTTCGCGAGTGATAGCAGCGTCGTTGCGGTTTTCGAGCCAGAGAGTAGCGAGAGCTTTGATTTCGTCGGAGCATTTGCTGCATTCCAAAGCTGCCTTCATGTAGCCTTCCAAGCGAGCGACTAATTTCTCGCTGGCGAGCGACATACCGAGGCCAAATTCGGCGAAGTCCTCGAAGAGCGAGTTAGCCCAAGCGGGGCCGTGGCCTTTAGCGTCGGTGGTATAAGGAGTAGAAGGAACGGAACCGGAGTAGATAGAAGAGCAACCGGTAGCGTTGGCCACCATTTCGTGGTCGCCGTAGAGTTGAGAGATGAGTTTGACGTAGGGAGTCTCACCGCAGCCAGAGCAAGCGCCAGAGAATTCAAACAGAGGAGTAGCGAACTGGCTGTTCTTGACATTGGATTTGATGTCGACGAGGTGCTGCTTGGAAGCAACATTCTTGACGCAGTAATCCCATTCGGGCTGCATGTCGAGCTGAGATTCGAGCGGTTTCATAGCGAGAGCTTTTACGCCCTTCTTGCCGGGGCAAACGTCGACGCAGTTACCGCAGCCGAGACAGTCGAGGACGTCGACAGCCTGGATGAACTTCATGCCGGCGAACGACTTGCCGATAGCGGGGAGAGCGGCTTTGACGGGCGAGCCGTTGAATTCAGCTTCGTCGAGGACGAATGGACGGATAGCAGCGTGAGGACAAACGTAGGCACATTTGTTACACTGGATACAGTTTTCAGCGTCCCACTCGGGAACGAAGGCGGCCACGCCACGTTTTTCGTAGGCAGCTGTACCCTGCTCCCAGGTACCGTCTTCGATACCTTCGAAGGCGCTAACTTTGAGGAGGTCGCCGTCTTGAGCGTTGATGGGGCGGACAACGTTGTTGATGAATTCGGGGTCGTCGTTGGGAGCAGCGGCTTCAACAGCGAGGTTGGACCAAGCGGGGTCAACGGCGAGCTGTTTGTATTCACCGCCACGGTCAACGGCAGCGTAGTTTTTGTCAACGACGTCCTGACCCTTCTTACCGTAGGACTTAACGATGAATTTCTTCATCTGCTCGATGGCGAGGTCGACGGGGATTACTTCGGTGATGCGGAAGAAAGCGCTTTGGAGGATGGTGTTGGTACGGTTGCCAAGGCCGATTTCCTGAGCAATCTTCGTAGCGTTGATGTAGTAAACGGTGATGTTGTGGTCAGCGAAGTATTTCTTCACCTTGTCGGGAAGATTTTTGGCAAGCTCATCGCCCTCCCAGATGGTGTTGAGGAGGAAAGTGCCGTTGTCGCGCAAACCGCGGGTCACATCGTACATGTGGAGGTAGGCCTGAACGTGGCAAGCGACGAAGTTGGGTGTATTTACCAAGTAGGTAGAGCGGATAGGGTCGTCACCGAAACGAAGGTGGGAGCAAGTGAAGCCGCCCGATTTCTTGGAGTCGTAGGCGAAGTATGCTTGGCAATATTTGTCGGTGTTTTCGCCGATGATTTTGACAGAGTTTTTGTTTGCGCCCACCGTACCGTCGGCACCGAGGCCGTAGAATTTAGCTTCGTAGGTGCTTTTTCCGCCGAGAGCCATTTCCTCAACTTGCGGGAGCGAGGTGAAAGTAACGTCGTCGACGATACCAACAGTGAAGTGGTCCTTCGGAGTGGGAAGGGCGAGGTTCTCGTAGACGGAGATAATCATTGCTGGTGTGGTGTCCTTAGAAGCAAGGCCGTAGCGACCGCCGACGATTAATGGAGCGTCGGGCTGGCCGTAGAAACATTCTTTTACGTCCAAGTAGAGGGGTTCGCCATTAGCTCCGGGTTCTTTTGTGCGGTCGAGCACGGCGATACGTTTAGCCGAGGCGGGAACAGCAGCGAGGAAGTGTTTAGCGGAGAATGGGCGATAGAGGTGAACTGAAACCAAGCCGACTTTTTCGCCGTTGGCGGTGAGGTAGTCGATAGCTTCCTGAGCGGCTTGAGTTACAGAGCCCATTGCGATGATTACGCGGTCGGCGTCGGGAGCACCGTAGTAGTTGAAGAGGCCGTATTTGCGACCGCAAATAGCTGAGATCTTGTTCATGTATTCTTCAACGATTTCGGGCACGGCGTCATATTGCTTGTTGCTTGCTTCGCGGTGCTGGAAGAATACGTCGCCGTTTTCAGCCATACCACGAGCTACGGGAGCGTCGGGGTTGAGAGCGCGGCGGCGGAAGTCGGCGAGGGCTTCGCGGTCGAGCAGCGGTTCGAGGTCTTCCTGCTCCATGACTTCGATTTTCTGGATTTCGTGAGAAGTACGGAAACCGTCGAAGAAGTTGACGAAAGGTATGCGGCTCTTAATAGTAGCCAAGTGAGCAACACCGGCGAGGTCCATTACTTCCTGTACGGAGCCTTCGGCAAGCATAGCGAAGCCGGTTTGGCGCACCGACATCACGTCTTGGTGGTCGCCGAATATAGAGAGGGCGTGGGAAGCGATAGTACGTGCAGAAACGTGGAAAACGCAGGGGAGCTGTTCGCCAGCGATTTTGTACATGTTGGGGATCATCAGGAGCAAGCCCTGCGAAGCCGTATAAGTGGTGGTCAAGGCACCAGCCTGAAGCGAACCGTGTACTGCACCGGCAGCACCGCCTTCCGACTGCATTTCCTGAACGAGGACAGTCTCACCAAAGATATTCTTGCGACCGGCAGCAGCCCATTCGTCAACATATTCAGCCATGGTTGAAGATGGGGTGATGGGGTAGATAGCAGCCACTTCGCTAAACATATACGAGATATGCGCAGCAGCCTGATTACCGTCGCAAGTCAAGAATTTCTTTTCTTTGCTCATAATTTGAAATGTATTATTGATAATTATATTTGTCTAATCCACAAATACTTTGGGGCACGATGGGGGAAGAGTCGCCGTACCACACAAAGGAGACGAACATCCGCTACTGACAACGTCTTAAGAGTTAAGGCTGAAGCTATTGTGTTGAAGCCGTGATGTTGCACGGCAGGAATACGGGCGGAATTATCGCGACGCAAAAGTAACTATTTTATTGCGTTTATCCAAAAAGTTGAAGATTTTTTTATGTTATAAAACATATTTTTGACAAATCATCAACGGGGTGCCAACAAATCATCAACGATTTGATTACAATTCATTTACAAAGCGGCAAAAGGCGTCGTGGTCAGGGGGCATGGGCGAAGCGAGGTAATGTAAACCGGCGTCACTCCGGACGCCCGCGGGTGGGATGTGGACTGGGGTGATTTATAGGGAATAATCTCGATTAATCGGGAATTATCGAGATTAATCAGGATTAATCGGGATGAAAAGGGATTGATCGGGATTATCGGGAGATGGGGGCGAGGCTAAAGCCTCTACACAGAACCAAGACGCCGAGGTGAGGCGATGCGATGGGCGGGCGGGGCTGAGGAGCGGTGGGCGAGGCTAAAGCCTCTACACGGAACCAAGATGCCGAGGTGAGGCGAGGCGATGGGCGGGCGAGGCGAGGAAGCAGTGGGCGAGGCTAAAGCCTCTACTCGGAACCAAGATGCTGAGGCGAGGCGATACGATGGGCGGGCGGAGCTGAGGAGCGGTGAGGTGGTGGTATAGGTTGATTAGCTTGAAACGGCGGCGAGGAAGATAGCTAAACTAAATACCAATGCTATACTTGCTGAGGTAATGCCAAAGGTTTTGGCTTTTTCAGAGCACTCAATAGCTCTTGCATAATTACCTGATGCCCAATTAGAATCCACCTTTGACGCATAAACTATTGATACAATGCCAAATGGGAGGAAGCATAATAAGGTAGTACAGATGGCGAGCCACATATAGCTTGGGGGCTTTGCGGAAAAGGATGTATCAGCCGGTGTGTATGGTGCGTTGGGAGTAGTAGCCGAGATGGGAGTCGGGGCCGGATTTGAGGGATAGGTCGGCGACGTGTATTGTGGCTGTGCCGGCGCAGATGCCGATGGAGCATACCCCTGATGAGCATAGTTTGGCGGAGTGTTTGTGGCCGATTGGGATTGCTGACTCCAGGAATTACAGTTGGGCTGAGGTTGCGGTTTCGGAGCGGGATTGAAATAGTCGTTGAGCTCCGGTTCCAATTCGGCAGGTATCCAGCCGGGGGTGCCCTCTTTCCATACGAGAGTGGAACGTGAGATTTGCATTTTTACAAGGCACTCCTTGTCGACAGGACCGACTTGCAGACCTTGAGAGTTGACATAGAAGAATTTAGACATCGGATAAGATTTAAAAGTTGTGAGATATTATTGATTTTCGCGCAGATGCAACGAGATGCTACCCCAAAATCTATTGTAGGTAAGGAATACTTGGTATCGTTTACCGGGTTCAACCTTGACGCTAAGTTTGGCGGAACGGAAAGAGAATTTGACGCGTAGGTTTATTGTGCCCGGAGTAACTTGTATAGAGGCTTTGTCGGGATTTTTGAATGAGAAATGGTGATGCATTTGGTCGTTGACAAAGAGGATAAGCTTCCAGTCGGTAGCCGCCCAATAACCGGGGTATTCAAAGTCGATTACCGCTGAAGCCGAGTCAACCGCATTAGGCGTTGCACTTTGTGCCGGTGGCGCTATTGGCGCGGATTGAGTAGCCGAATCTGGTGCCGGTTGCGAGAATGTAGGATGCACAGTTGCAGGGGCCGGTGTAGGGGCCGGTGTAGGCGGTATAGGAGAAGTAGACTGACGCCAAGGATTATAGTTGGACTGAGGCTGCGGTTTCGAAGCGGGATTGAAATAGTCGTTGAGTTCCGGTTCCAATTCGGCAGGTATCCAGCCGGAGGTACCCTCTTTCCATACGAGAGTGGAACGTGAGATCTGCATTTTCACAAGGTATTCCTTGTCAATCGGACCAACTTGCAAGCCCTGATCATTTATGAAAAAAAATCTTGACATCGGGGAAAATATGATATGATTGTAATTAATTGTGAGGCAATTATGATGTATCGCAAATATAAAGAAAAAATTATAAATTCAAAAAAAAAATTATAAATTATAACGGCGGTGTATCAAATACAGGTTTTGATACACCGCCGTTGTAGGATTGTATTTATGTTGATTAGAGGATTGAGCTGATGTTGAAGTTGGCGAATTCGAGGTCGTCGATGGCGCGTTGTTTCATGCTCTTGTCGAGTTTGATAGCCTGACGGAGGTTGGTGGCTATCATCTGGTCGTTGTTGGTGCGAGCACCGAGGACGGCGAGGAGGTAGTAGGTAGTAGCGTCGGGGTTGGAGATGCCGGCGAGGGTAGATTTAGCCTTGCTGTAATCTTTGGTGAGGATTTGGGCGAGTGCGGCATTATTGGATTTGGTGTTGCCGAACGCTTTGACAGCGGCGGCATTGTCGCCGGTGAGGATGTAGTAAGTGCCGAGGGCACCGCCGAGTTCGTCGAGGCCGGCAGCGTTGCCGAGTTTTTGGTTGGCCTGGCGATAGTCTTTATTGAGGAGAGCGACAAGGCCGAGGTTCATTTGCGGTTCGGCAGCCGAGGGGTTTACACGCGAAGCGGCAGCGAAGCTTGATTTAGCGCCGGAGTAGTCGCCGGTGGCATATTGAAGCACGCCGAGGTCGTTGAGAGTACGGTAGTCGTTGGGGTAGATCGAAGCGGCTGTTTTGTAGATGTCAAGTTGTTCAGCCTTGTTGTCGGTGAGAGTAGCGGCGTAGAGGATTTCGTCGACAGAGAGAGATTTGGGATTGGAAGCGTAGATTTGGCGTATTTCGTCGTCGCTTTTGCCGATGATGTTGATAGACGCGGTGATACGTGATTTACGCAGCTGCGGGAGGATTTGGTCGGCGAGCTGGTCGAAGATAGAAGATAGGTTGCGAATTTGTTGTTCGCGTTCTTCGGGGTCTTTGAAGCGAGAGAGGACGTTGAGGATAAGCTCTTTGTCGTCGATGTCGGAAGCAGCGACGAGTTTTTGGAAACCTTCCCAGTCTTCGGCGGTGAACTGAGCGGTGAGCTCGCCGAAGTCGGTGATGTTGTCTTTGGTGAGTTGTTTGCGGAGGTAGTCGGAAGTAGCCTTTTCACGGCCTTCGGCAAGGCGGGTGTTGAGGTCTAATGCACCTTCGGGAGATGCGTAGGAAGAGATGTTGATTTCCTCAATTTGGCGGTCAGCTGCGGCGCTGGCGTTAACGATTTCCTGGTTGAGGTTTTTAACGGCGTCGGATTCGATTTCGCTTTTGCGGAGAGTTGATTGGTTGATGAGGAATCGGATGTCGGCGGCGTATTTTTCGTTGATGATGCGTTGGAAAGCATCAGGAGCGATAGCTGCGCTGACGGTAGCGGCATCGGCGAGAGCGGCAGTAGCGACGACACCGTTGGCTACTTTGACGCGCGGGAGGACATATTGTTTGCTACCTTGCACGACGTTGAAGGCAAGTTCGAGCTCGCTTTTGTTCATGTCGGGCTGATAGTCGAATACCACGGGGATTGTAACCGAACCACCTTGTTCGTAGGAGATTACGGGGTTGTTGCCGCGAACTTTTTCGCCTTGGAAGCGATAGGACTGCGAGGCAACTTCCTGTCCGTTGAAGGTGAGGTAGGGGGTGACGGTTACTTCGGCGTTTTTGACGAAGAATTTAGCGGGGATGTGGCCGGTGACGGTAGCGGGAACGCGTTGGCCAACGACTTCAAGGGGGTCGGGGTTGACATCAAAATAGTCGGCGCTAAATTGGTTGAGCTTTTTAGAGCAGCCGGTAAGCACGACCATTCCGGCGGCAGAAAGCATAAGGATGGATTTGAGTTTCATATTACAATTGGGTTAGATTATCGAGATGATGTACAGGCAGTGGGCCTGTGCCTTGAATAATTAGACAAATATACGGCATAAAATTAAAATGGCCAACAATTAAAGAAAATTTAGCAAAATATCCACGAGGCGCCGCTCGGAGGCTCGACCGGAGGGATACGGCGCGTGGGAGTTGTGGCCAGAGGGGGCGATGTAAATCGGCGTCACTACGGACGCCTGCGGGTGGGGCGCACGGTACCCCGCACACCTCGCTACGCTCGGCGTACGGGGCTACTAATAATCGGCGTCCTCAGCGGACGCCCCCGGGCGGTGGTGGGCGGGAATGATTTATAGGGAATGATCCCGATTAATCAGGAATAATCGAGATTAATCAGGATTAATCGAGAGATGGATGGGCGGATGGGGATGGGCGGGCGGTGGGCGAGGCTAAAGCCTCTACACAGAACCAAGATGTCGAGGCGAGGCGGTGGACGGCGGCGGTGGCGTGGGGCGGAGGAGGGAGGGGTGGAGTTGCGGAGGAGGGAGGTAAAAAAGCGACATTGGGTAAAGTTTTTCCGACCATACATTAAATATTTTTATAGGTTTTTTATTGACATAGGGCGAAAAAAGTTGTATCTTTGCATTAATATACCAATATTTTTTGTATCACTTATTTATTAACTAACCAATTGATTTTCATGCACAAAATTTACAAATGGATTGCAGCAGCGGGTCTAATGTTGGCATCGGTGCTGACGGTCGACGCCCAGAGCGTTGAGCCGACCAAGGGAGTAGTGCGCGTGAAATTGCAGACGGAAGTAGCCGCCAAGGTTGGCAAGGCGCAGCGTAAGGCTGCCAACGGTCGTTTAAGCACCGGTGTCAACCAGTTGGATGCAGCTACACAGGAGATCAAGGCAATGTCGATACGACCGATGTTGCCGCCGAATCCGAAGTTTGCAGAGCAGCGTGCGAAGTATGGGCTTGATCGCTGGTATGTAGTCGATTTCGACGAGAACATACCTGTAGAGCAGGCTCGTAAGATACTTGCCACGACGCCTGGCGTAGAGGTATCGGAAGCAATAGTGCCGATGCAGCTCAAGGAAGGCAACGGGCCGGCACGAGTAGTAGCCAAATCGCCGGCTAAAGCGACGGGAGCGAGCTACATATTCAACGACCCTCGCCTACCCGACCAGTGGCATTATCAGAACTACGGCAAGATAGGGACATCGGTAGCCGGCGCCGACATCAACTTGTTTGAGGCGTGGCAGACCGAGACCGGCAAGAGCGACGTAGTGGTAGCCATCATCGACGGCGGTGTCGACTACCAGCACGAGGACCTTGCGGCCAACATGTGTGCCAACCTTGCGGAGCTTAACGGGACGCCCGGGGTGGATGACGACAACAACGGTTATGTTGACGACATCTACGGGTACAACTTCTGCACCAACAGCGGTGACGTGTATCCCCACAACCATGGTACGCACGTAGCCGGAACGGTAGCGGCAGTCAACAACAACGGCATCGGCGTGGCCGGTGTGGCTGGAGGTGACGGCAGCGAAGGTTCGGGCGTGAAGATGATATCGTGCCAGGTGTTTGATTCCCGTTCAGGCACATCGAGCGGCGATTTTGCTGCCGCGATAGTATATGCAGCAGAGCGAGGCGCCACCATAGCCCAGTGTTCATGGGGCTGGAGCGAGCCCGACTACTGCGAGGACGCAGTGCTTGCCGCCATCGACTACTTCACTGAGACGGCACGTTCGGACAACATGACCGGTGGTTTGTGTATCTTCGCTGCCGGCAACATGGGTTCGACTGGCGATTACTATCCTGCATGCTACGACAAAGTGCTTGCTGTGACAGCAATGACCTATGAGCTGACTCCGGCAGGCTACTCCAACTACGGGTCGTGGGCCGACGTTGTGGCACCCGGCGGTTTGTTGGATTATGGCGAATCGGGCGGCGTGCTGTCCACATTGCCGAGCAACGGCTACGGCTTCATGGAAGGAACGTCGATGGCAACGCCCCACGTATCGGGTATTGCGGCCCTCATATTGTCGAAATACGGCAACCCCAACTTTGTAAGTTCGAGCTTGCGCACGCAGCTTGAGACGTCGGTCAACGACTTCTACGGCTACGGCAACAACGAGCAGTTCAGAGGGCTATACGGCTCGGGCTATATAGACGCTGCCAAGGCCCTTCAGATGGGCGAGGGAGAAGCTCCCGAGGCAGTGGCTGACTATAGCATAGCAGCGGCCCAGGACTATATCTCGCTGACATGGACCATACCGGCATCGGCCGATAACAACGTGCACCACCACATCATCTATTATAGCGAAACACCGTTCACCGCCGATGATGATTTGAGCGGGTTGAGCACATCGGTGGCCGACACCAAGTTCTACACATCGGGCGACACCTACACCCACGAGATCGGCGGGTTGAAATCGCTGACCACGTATTATGTAGGCATAAAGGCAGTAAGCCGTTGGGGCGATGCATCGGCATTGTCGGAGGTGAAATCGATAAGCACCAACGCCGGGCCGAAGATGACGCTCGACGTGAGCTCGCTGAGCATGAATTCGACGGCCGCCACTCCGACGGCCACGGCCATGTTCAACATCGGCAATGACGACGAAGGCATATTGAAGTGGGGTGTGTACAAGCGCACCGTTTCCATGACCACGTCGTCGGTAAGCCGACCGATAGTAGGCAATGTGAAGCCATACAGCGGCACGATAGCCGGGGATGTAGTGAGACGAGCAGGATCGTCGACCGTGACGCCCGAGTATCTTGCCGAGGATTATCCCAAGGATATCAAATATTACTCGCAGCTGTGGGCCTACGTCGGCGATGAAGACCGCACGTTGCCCAACTCGATGGCGCAATGGTTTAAGGTAGACGCCGACACTTATCCCGAGGGCTTCAACCTTACGCACGTCAACGTAGACGGCGACAGCCAGCGTTCGCTCGGCACCAGCCCCGTAGTACAGATTTACAAGGGAGATGCCGCCATCTCATCGGCCACCTGCATAGCAGAGGTGACGCCGTCGTTCTTCGCCTACAACTATCCTATCGCATTGCCCGAGCAGATACATTTCGCGGCAGGCGAATCGTTCTGGATAGTGCTTCATTTTGCAGGCAACTTGGAGGTGTACCCGCTGAGCATGGGTCTTGCCACAGATGAGACAGTATCGCAATACAGCTACTTGAGCAACGACAACGGCAAGACATGGACACAGCTTGCCCAGGCGTTGAAAGGCAGTATCTATGAGTCGCAGGCCACGCAGATGGCATGGACCATCGCCGCCCGGTCAAACAATCCTGATTGGAGCGAGATGCTCGTATTGAATCCCTCGTCGGGCACAGTGCTCCAGGGAGAGACCCAGCCCGTAGAGGTAACAGCCGACGGCACCAAGATGGTGAACGGCACCTACAAGCTCAAACTGCACTTGACCTCAAACGAGGGAAATGGCACCGAAGAACACTTGCTGCCCATCACCTATAAGGTGGCAGGCAACACGCCCGACATCGTAACGCCGAAGATAGTGAACTTCGGGTCGTTGCTGGTAGGCGAGAGCAAGACCATAGAGGTGGAAGTGTTCAACCGCGGTTACGGCCGTTTTGCCGGGTCGGCATTGTCGGCAGGGCTCTACAGCAACAACATCAGTTCGTCGTTGCCGCATTTCAGCGGGCCGACGAGCATACAGAGCGGTTTCCCTGCACGCACGAAAGTGAAATTCAACCTCACCTACACACCGACTGAGGCAGGCACTCACACCGGCACGATCACCTTCACCGACTACTCAGGCAATAAAGCCAGCATCGTGGTGCAGGGCGTAGCTACCGAGCCCGCCAAGTTGGTCATCGAGCCGTCGACAGTAGACTGCGGCACACTGACCGTAGGAGAGGCCGATGTGCAGAAGACCTTCAGCATCTCCAACAGCGGCAAGTACCCGCTTGAGTTCGTCTTCCCGAAATTCTCGCAGGAGAGCATCGATGGACAGAGCGCCAAGCTACACCAGTACGGCTACACCGTAACGTCGAACTTGCCTGGCTACAGCGCATTTGACTACGACGGCAATCCCGAGCTCATCGGCGCCACCGACATCGCGTCGCAGTTCACCGACAACAACGTAGTGTCGTCGGCCATCAACTTAGGATTTGCCTTCCCGTACTATGGCAATAGCTACGAGAAAGCGTATATTACGAGCTTCGGCGGCATCATGTTTGCGCCCAACGAGCTTACATTCCGCACGCCGTTGTCGCCCACATCGGAGAGCATCAAAGGCACCGGGCTGATATCGGCCTACGGCCAGCAGGTGTGGATGGGTCCGCAATCGCGAGTAGAATATGCCAAGGTCGACGGCAAGTTTGTGGTAAAATTTGTCAACGTACTTGCCACCGTATATGGCGACGAGACCACCCCGATAAGCTTCCACATCACCTTGTCGAGCAACGGCGACATCGAGATACACTATGACGACTACACAGCCGACAACGTATTCCAGCAGGGTGTAGGGCTATTCTGCGGTATCAACGACATGAAAGTAGCCGACGAAGTGACAGTGACGAGCTCCGACCAGGGCGATTACTGGGGTTACGACGAGCCAACAGACGAGAACCAGCGATTCCACTACTTTGCCACCGGCACGGCAGTGAAGTTTGAGGCACCGAAGGCATCATTCGTACGCAGCCTCAACATACCCTATGCCATCGTCAACCCGGGCGAATCGGTAGAAGTGGTAGCAACAGTGGGCGCCGATGCGACGCTCAATGCCGGCGCCACCTTCAACAACCTTGCCATCGTGACAAATGACCCGAACCCCGCACACACATTCGTGCGCTTCAGCGCAGTCATCGACGGCGAAGAGCTGAAGGCATCGGCCGCTCTTGAGGAAGACGCCATCGACTTGGGCAAAGTGTTCCGCACGTCGGTACAGAAAGTACCCGTCACAGTGAAGAACGCAGGCCGCCGCACACTTACCGTGAGCGAAATCCGTGTCAGCGATGCCGAAAAGTTGATATTTGACAACAGCACGTTTGAGCCGGCAGATATCGAGCCGGGCATGTCGAAAGACTTCATTATCACCGTTTCCACAGCCACTGAAGGTGCAGTAGAAGGCCAGGTTACCGCCGTGACAACCGATGGCGACCTTACGTGCAGCATCAAGGCCGAGGTGATAGGGTGTCCGGAGATAGCCATCGAGCCCGACCATATCACAGAGACCGTAGAGAGCGGTACGCCGATATCGCAGAGCGTGACGATAAGCAACAACGGCAACGAGACCTTGCGCTACTCTATCGCCCCCGACCAGTTGGTAAGCTTGACATTACCCGAGAAAGAGGGAGCAGCTACAAGCTACGCCTACAGCTTCTCGGGCGACGACAGCTCAGTAAAATACAAATGGGAGGACATAGAGACCAACGGCCTTGGCGAACAGCGCACGTTGAGCTATTACATGCTCCACGACTATGTAGCCGTAGACCTGCCGTTTGAATTCCCCTTCTATGGCGAGAAATACAGCAAGATGTATGTCTACAACACCGGCTTCGTATCGTTCACCGAGCGCCACGACGACCAATTGTGGCCCGAACCGCCGGCCGAATTCCCGCAGGGAACAGTATACACCAACATCATAGCTCCCTACTGGGGCTTGCACTCAATGGACCAGACGAAGACCGCCGGAACGTTCCACTACGTCACCGAGGACCGCGCCATCGTCTCGTTCATGGAATATGGCAACTCGATGAATATGGGCGTATGCTATCAGCTCATACTTGAGAAGGACGGATCGTTCCGCTTCCAGTACAAGGGAGCATCTGACGAAGCCATCATCTTCGCTCCGTTCGGACTTGCCGGCATATCGAATGTCGACGCATCGGAAGGCATCTTGCTGCCCGAGCGCATGCTCAAATTCGACAGCGCCGTAGAGTTCACGCCGGTAGTAGAATTGCCGCTTGCCGCAGGCGAGAGCGACAACGTCACCATCGACGTAGACACCAAGCGCATGGCAGGCAACTACACAGCCAACCTGAAGGTGACCACCAACGTGCCCGGCAGCGAGAACCTGACATACCCCGTGAATGTAACAATCACCGGAGAGGCAGTGCCGCAGTGGCCCGCCGACATCGAAGTAGAGCATGTATTGGGCTACCAGAGCTCCGACTACAGCGATCCGTTGGTACAGATGGGCGCAATGTACAATACACCAGTGACCATCACCAACACCGGAACTGCGCCATTCACCATCGACAATGTGCAGATGACCGCACCGAAAGAGTACGATGAATGGTTTGAGGAATATATCGACGTGTTCAAGCTCTTTGCCAATATAGAGCAGGAAGACTGGTTCACCGGAGAGATAGTAAAGGGTTGGGCCCAATACAATGGCGCCCCGATTACCGTGGGTGAAGAGCCGGCAGAATTTGCAGTGCCGATGTTGCCGTGCTCATTCGCCTACACCGCGGGCGAATACGACATCACGCTCACCTTCATGTGCAACCAGAGCAGCGACGACGCCTTCACCAAGGATGTACATATCAAGTATATCGTGACACCGGCGCCCTACCTGGAGTTTGACAAAGACCAGATCTACGTAAGAGCCACCGAAGAGACCGACAAGTTCACCGAAAGCGTCAACCTGTCGAACGAAAATGGCGCATACAAGCTCACCTACTCGCTGAGCCTCGACCCGACCGGCGTAGGGGAGCAAGTAGAGGACAATGGCGGCATCGGCGGCATTGACCCGTGGAGCGCAATCAAAGCCAACAGCATAAAAGTGAAAGCAGATACGACGGCATGCGAGCTTACCAAGTCGGCTCTTGTAATGCCTTCGGCAAGCGACAACCTCATGGATGTGCCCAGTGACTTCGAGTACCGCAACGCATTGTATTACCCGGCTAATCCGTATGACATAGCCTCCTACTCCTACGGCACGGGTAACAAATACGATGTATTTAAGGAAGCCGTAATGTTTACCGCGCCGAAAGAGGGCTTCAACATATCGCACCTCTATTTAGCAGTAAAGACCGGAACGGAAAGTGACTACCGCGTAGACTTTGACATCATCAGCGGACACACGCCCGGCGAGGGAGAAGTGCTTGGTCATGGCAAGCTCATAATCGAGACCCCGAAAAGTTATGGCATCTTTGCCGTAGCAGCCCTTGACAGACCGGTATTCCTGAATCCGGAAGAAGAATTCCATGTACAGGTGACTTACTCAGCAGGTTCGCCCTACCCGGCATATCTCTGTCCGAAGGAAGAGGCATTTGTGGCAGGTCGCTACATGGGCTGGGTGGAATCCTATGGATGGTATGACGTATCCGAAATCTTTAAGGATCAATATGGCTCACTCGGCTATATACTGACATGTCTTGAGACCACAGAAGGCGAGCCGTGGGTGAAACTCCTCACGCCGGCAACCGACGCAGTGGTAGAGGCAGGCGCATCGACTCCCATCGAGGTTGAAATCAACGCCGCATCAGCACGCTTGGAGAAGAACAACAAGGCCATGCTCGTAATCAAGAGCAACGACCCCAACCAGCCTGTAGTCAACTTCCCCATTATCCTTGACAAGAATGGCAAGCCGGTAGTCGGCGCACCCGAAAGCGTAGTATACGCCAAGGAAGGCGAAGATACCAATGTGGCAATTACCATCACCGAACCCGACAACGACGACCTCACCATCACATTCAACGACCCGCGCGGCAATGCCGTAGTATCTTCGATAGAAGCAGGCAGCGCGACGGTAGCGGGTGAAGATGGCGTCTACACCGTGAGCGGTGTCGACAGCGACGTGACAGTCAACGTGGTTATCTCCCCCGACTATGGCAGCGCATCGGAAGGCAATATCTTCGACATTACCGCAACCGATAGCCACGGTCTCTACGACGAAGCACTCGTACGCTACAACATCGAGCACGTGAACCGCGGGCCTGTAGCGCTTGAGGTAGCACCCGCCGAAGTGCCCCTTGGCGCAACATCGGGCGTGTACAACTTCGCCGACTTCTTCACCGATCCCGACGGCGACGAGATGACCTACTCGTTCAGCCTTGCAGCCAACAACATCGTGGATGCATATCCCAATGCCACAGGAGTAATCTTCTACGGCAACAAGGTGGGCACGGTAAGTGCAAAAATCACGGCTACCGATAGCGAAGGCGCAACAGGCAGCTTGGTATTGACCATCGACGTTAAGGATATGTCGGGCATCGCTGACATAGTCAACGATAAGACCGGCTTCCGCGTAACGCCCAACCCGGTAGATGGCGACATCAACGTGTACACCGACTTTGCAGCGAGCGATGTCATCTTCACGCTCTACGACGCATCGGGCCGCACGATATTCAACATCAGCGCCGAGTGTGCAGCAGGTCGAGCTACGGTATTGCCGGGTGAAGGTCTCTCGCAAGGAGTCTACATTCTTACGGCAACTACAGCCGACGGCGTCACACTTACCACACGCATCGTGAAACAGTAAGCGAGACAACCCTCTAATGATAAAAGCGCTCGGGGCCTCCCCGGGCGCTTTTAATATTATTATGTGTAGTGCCGGATATATAATATGTATTGCCGCATATCGGCCGGGGAATCACCCATGCTACCACATGCTGAGCGGCAAAGTCCGGGGTGACTACCGCTTATGTCCTATTATGTCAAGCCTGCCCACGACATCGCTGATGCTTAGCGTTACATCACGAGAAGCCTCTCCGAGGCTAAAGCTGAGGGCGTCAGATGCCTGCCCCAGGCTGAAGCCAGGTGTTAACTACAATACCATGTCTCCGACATGGATGGATGCCGGCAGAGTAAGGGGGTGAGATGCAGGAGGAGGAGGTGGTGGATGATGTGTCTCCGACATGGAAAAAAGCAGGGGCCGTGAAAGCAGAAAGGGCCTTCCGACTGGAAAGCTCTTTCTACTTAGAAAAAATATTTCAAGATTGATATGCTTTGGAATTTCTTCCGTAGCTCTTTCTATAATGTGTACGCGACTCACGTCGCTCACATTGTTCTACCTTAAATCATGAGGTAATTATACGTTCTGTTGTTCTTTAAACCCCGACTCACGTCGGCTGTCTTTTAAGTAAGCCGGTAATCTCACGACACTGCGGCTCATGTTGTAAAACCTTGATTTATATATCTTTAACCTGATTTGTTAAATGAACGACGGGATAATCGTAAATAACGCTACGGTTAACCCGGTCATTTTCTTTGCATGAATTATGTCTGCGGATTAATCTAATTTTGCATGTACAAAAATACATTGAGAAAAAGTAAAAATATATCAAATTTGTGTCAATTTTTAGCGAAAACTGCACTTCGGCTATATTTACGGAGCGGTTTGGCGCATTTCTACTATCTTTTTGACGCAAAAGTTACATTTCAAAAATGCAAAAACGGGGGAAAATGGAAAAAACGCGGGCATCAGGAAAATATCGGGCGGTGCTGTGGGATATACTCTACTTGCAGGACGTGCGGAACGTGTAATCCAGCATAACAGTACATGTACACACAAGACGCCTCTTCGAGGCTGAGCCGCATGTAATCAGACACCTAATGGGTGTTGCAATGCTCACAAAAAGGCTTTGAGAGGCTAAGCAGCGATTAGATGGTGTGCAGAGCTGTCGAATGGCAGAGATGATACACTCCGCACCTGCGTTTATTAAGTTATAAAACACTATTATTCAACTACTTGTGCGCTTATGCGGACGCGATATATCGCGTCCCTACCATGTGGGC
>JAQXRH010000037.1 GCA_029218425.1 Bacteroidales bacterium
GGTGATTGAAGTATATTCGCTTGGCGGCATGTTGCTGTATCGCGGTACGGAAACGACGATAGCGATGCAAAGCGGCGTCTACCTCGTCAAGGTGGCAGGTAAGTCTCAGAAAGTAGTGCTGTAACGCCGGCGACGCCGACGGGCGGGGCCACCCGACGCCGATAAATGATAGTGGCGGAGTGTCAAAACATGGATTTTGACACTCCGCCTTTTTCGTGTAAAGCAGCATCCCAGGGGGATGGGGGATGGCGAGGCTAAAGCCTCTACACAGGACCAAGACGGCGAGGCGGAGCGAGGACGAGGACGAGGACGAGGACGAGGCGGAGCGATGGTCATATGGGGGCTGGTTGGTGTCGGGGGATTGGGATGTGGTTGCTGAGGTTGCCATGGTTGCTGAGGAAAAAGCAAAAAATATTGGGGAGAGGTGGGTATATCTCGCAAAATGTTATAACTTTGCATAATAATTCCACAAAGGACAAATAGCTTATTAATTTCTTAAGAATAGATAGCGCAATATTTTATATGAATAGATAGCTTATTAATTTCTATAAGAATAGATAGCTTATTAATTTCTTGAGAATAGATAGCGCAGTATTCTATAAGAATAGATAGCAGATTAAATCCATAAAGAACAAATAGCAAAAATAGAAAGACATGTTAAAGACAATCTTATCGGTATCGGGTCGTCCCGGACTTTTCCGTTTGGTTAACCAAGGTAAAAACATGCTGATCGTTGAGTCGTTGCAGAATGGCAAACGAGGACCGGTCTATACCCACGACAAAGTAGTATCATTGGGCGATATCGCCATCTATACATATAATGACGAAGTGCCGCTCGCCGACATTTTGGAGACTATCAAGGAGAAGAACGAGGGTAAAGCTGTCGATGTGAAAAGTTTTGGCGGCGACGACAAGGTGCGCGAGTATTTCGGTACTATCCTTCCCGAATTTGACCAGGACCGTGTCTACACCACGGATATCAAGAAGGTGTTCGCATGGTACAACCAGCTTTTGGCAGCCGGTATTGACAAATTCAAAGAGGAAGAGAGCAAGGAAGAGGCATCAGAAGCCGAGGTAAAAGAATAATTAGGACAATTGATAGTTAATAACGACGGCCTACCTTGCTCAAAATGAAGGTTGGCCGTCGGCATTTAATGGGCGATAGGCCCGATTGGCAACGTAGCATAAAACATTAGAGATGAGACGATTAATTAGCATTTTCGCGATAGCGGCATTACTTAGCGCATGCAGTGGGAAAGAGGAGGCTAAGAGCCACAACGATGCAAATAGCGCTCCAAATATCATGGCTATGGACTTAGAGAAATTCAGTTGGACACGTCAGCCCAAGAGTTACGCCATCAAAGGCGACACCGTAGAAATCGTGACCAATCCCGGCACGGACTTATGGCAACGCACTTACTACCATTTTCAGAACGACAATGCGCCGGTGTTGCAGATGGAAACGGAGGAGAGGTATTTCAGTTTCGTGGTGAAGACCGATTTCAGCGAGAGCCACCATCGGTTTGACCAATGCGGGATAGTGATGTATCTTGACAGCGAGAACTGGCTTAAGGGGAGTGTGGAATATGAGAATGAGGAGTTTCAGCATTTAGGGAGCGTTGTCACCAATAATGGTTATTCGGATTGGGCGACGACGGCCATAGACGCGAAGGTGAAGACAATGTGGTATCGTCTGTCGCGACGAGAAGATGACTATTGCATAGAGTGTTCGACTGACGGTGAGCGTTTCACACAGATGCGGGTGTGCCACATGAACCGCGGGGGCGGCAAGATAAAGTTTGGGATTTATGCCTGTTCGCCGGAGCAGTCATCGTTTAAGGCCGTGTTTACCGACATGAGGCTGACGGAATGTGCGTGGAAAGCGCATGACGGGCAACAGCCTGATTGAGGTAATCGGCGTGGGCGAGTCAAATGATGGCTGCGCCCGCAGTGAATACTATGTGGGGAGGGCGTAACTACCTCTCCCCTATTCTATTATCCACGAGACGCCTCTCCGAGGCTAAGCGGTGGAAGTCAGTAGCCTGCGATGGTGGTGTAAATCGGCGTCACTCCGGACGCCATGGTGTGGGATGCGACGAGAACCCCGCACACCTCGCTACGCTCGGCGTACGGGGCTACTAATAATCGGCGTCCTACGCGGACGCCTTCCCCGGGCTGGATGGCAGTGCGGGAAATGGGTGGTATGTCTCCGACATGGAGGATGGCGGAACCTGCGGGAATGATGGCGGTGGGGGGGGTAGATAGAGCGGGCGGAGGGCGAGGCTAAAGCCTCTACACGGAACCAAGATGTCAAGGCGTGGCGAAGGGCGGGGGCGGTGGATGGGTGGAGGCGGTGGTGATCGGGGGGATTATGAGAATTTTTTGCGGTGGAAGACGAAGTTGCGACCGAGGTATTTTTCGCGGACTACGGGGTTTTCGGCGAGCTCTTCGGATGTGCCTTGGAACAGGATTTTGCCTTCGAAGAGGAGGTAGGCACGGTCGGTGATGGAGAGCGTTTCGGGGGCGTTGTGGTCGGTGATGAGGATGCCGATGTTTTTTTCTTTAAGTTTATACACGACCGATTGGATATCTTCGACGGCGATAGGGTCGACGCCGGCGAAAGGTTCGTCGAGCATGATGAAGCGCGGGTTGATGGCGAGGCAGCGGGCGATTTCGGTGCGACGGCGTTCGCCACCTGAGAGCTGGTCGCCGAGGTTTTTGCGAACTTTGCCGAGGTTGAATTCGGCGATAAGGCTTTCGAGCTTGTCTTTCTGTTGCTCGCGCGACATGTTGGTCATTTCGAGGACGGCACGGATATTGTCTTCGACGGTTAGTTTTCGGAACACGGAGGGCTCTTGAGCGAGGTATCCGATGCCGTTTTGGGCGCGTTTGTAGACCGGGAATTTTGTGACGTTTAGGTCGTTGAGGAAAATTTGGCCTTCGTTGGGACGGACGAGTCCCACAGTCATATAGAAAGTGGTAGTTTTGCCGGCGCCGTTAGGGCCGAGGAGGCCTACGATTTCGCCTTGAGTGACGTTGATAGAGACGTGGTTGACGACGGTGCGCTGACGGTAGATTTTCACCAGGTTGTCGGTTCGGAGCACCATTTTGTCGGCATAAAGTTGTTCGACAGCGGGAGCGTCGGCGGTGTCATTGATGGTAATGACTTGAGTAGAGGGGTCGATGTCGGTGGCCACGGGGATATCTTCGGGGGCTATGTTGCTATTGGGGTTGCTTGCCATTTTGTGAAGGAGTGTTAGAAATGGGAAGATCGGAGTCGTCGTTAAGAGGCGACTGATTGTCGTCGTCGTCATCGGGCAGTTGCTCGAAGGGAGTCAGAGACTGGTCGAAGAAAGAGAGGGTGGGTATCTCTTTGTCTTCTTCGTTTTGCTTATATGGATAGCTTAACGGCATAGGTTGTTGAAATGTTTGAGACGACCTTCGATGTAGTCGGTGAGCAAGCCGATAGCCACGGTGTTGGTGCCGCCTTGAGGGATGATGAGGTCGGCGAACCGTTTTGAAGGTTCGATATATTGGCAATGCATCGGTTTGAGCACCTCTTGATAACGGTTGATGACCATGATGGGGGTACGGCCGCGTTCGACACAGTCGCGTGAGATGACGCGGATGAGTCGTTCGTCGGGGTCGGCGTCGACGAAGCATTTTACGTCGAGCATGTCGCGGAGGACAGGGTCGGTGAGCACGAGGATACCTTCGACGATGACGACGTCGCGTGGTTCGACGGTGATGGTTTCAGCTTGACGTGTGCAGGTGAGGTAGGAATAGGTAGGCATTTCGATGGATTTGCCCTCTTTGAGTTGTTTGAGATGCTTCACGAGGAGGGACCATTCGATGGCAGCGGGCTCGTCGAAATTGATTTTAGAGCGTTCTTCGACGGGCACATGGCTGGAGTCCTTGTAGTAGTTGTCCTGAGGAAGCACGGCGACTTCACCGGCAGGGAAGCTGTCAATGATTTTGTTTACGACGGTAGTTTTGCCCGAACCGGTGCCCCCGGCGATACCAATAATTAACATATTAATAGAAATGAGATGATTATGACCAAAGAATAGGCGAGCGACGTTCAAGAGGCTCGCAGGGAATTTGCCCATTAGCCACAAAATTACAAATTTTTCTTCAAAATTAGCAATAGAGTAGAAAAAAGGCATAAAGAAAATGGATGGATGTGGATAAATCGAAAAAAATCGTAACTTTGTAACGAGAAACGGGCCTAAAGCCGGAATGCGGGCATATCGTGCCGGGAGAGGAAGGCAGAAGGCGACGGAAGCAAAAAATAATTAAGAAACGACCATGGCATTCATCAATTCGATAGCCATATTCGGGCGCTACTGCATGTTTATGAGCAAGGTGTTTTCGCTGCCCGACAAATGGCGGATGTTTTTCAAGCGCACTGTAGCGGAGATGTCGAAGCTGGGTGTGGATTCAATACCGTTGGTGGTGATAGTATCGATCTTTATCGGAGCGGTTATCGCCATACAGATGGAGCTTAACACGTCGTCGCCGTTGATACCAGCCTATTCGGTGGGTCTTGCGACACGCGATATCGTGTTGCTTGAGTTTTCCAACTCCATATTGTGTTTGATACTTGCGGGCAAAGTGGGGTCGAACATAGCGTCGGAGATAGGGACGATGCGAGTGACCGAGCAGATTGACGCGTTGGAGATCATGGGAGTAAATTCGGCATGTTATTTAGTGCTGCCGAAGGTTGTGGCGTTTGTGTTGTTCATCCCGGTGTTGGTGGTATTCTGTATGGGCACAGCGATGCTTGGCGGCATGTGTGTGGCATATTTCACCGACATCATATCGATATCGAAGTTCACCTACGGGTTGCAGGCGATGTTCAGCGAATGGTATGTATGGTATGGCATCATCAAGTCGTTCTTCTTCGCCTATATCATAGCGTCGGTGGCATCGTTTTTCGGCTACCATGTGAAAGGCGGAGCGCTGGAGGTAGGCAAGGCGAGCACCAACGCCGTGGTGACGAGTTCGATATTGATACTACTTTTTGACGTGTTGCTCACTAAATTGTTACTGCAATGATCGAGGTAAAGTCAATCAACAAGACATTTGACGACAAGCAGATACTCTATGACGTATCGGCGACGTTTCACACTGGCAAGACCAACCTGATCATCGGACAGAGCGGGTCGGGCAAGACAGTGTTGATGAAATCCACAGTAGGGTTAATTCGGCCGGAGACCGGGGAGATACTCTTCGATGGGCGCAATGTGATGGAGATGGGTTCGGGAGAGATACACAATCTGCGCAAGGAGATAGGGATGCTGTTTCAGGGGTCGGCACTGTTTGACTCCGAGACGGTGCTTGGGAATGTGATGTTCCCGTTGACGATGTTTACCAAGATGAGTGTAGGAGAGATGCGCGACAGGGCGTTGTTCTGTCTGGAGCGCGTCAACCTCAAGGGGGCAGATAGCAAATATCCGTCGGAGATATCGGGCGGCATGCAGAAACGCGTAGCGATAGCCCGAGCAATAGCGCTCAACCCCAAGTACCTGTTTTGCGATGAGCCCAACTCGGGGCTTGACCCGCGCACGTCGATACTTATCGATGAGCTGCTTCACGACATCACGAAGGAGTATAATATCACCACCATCATCAACACCCACGACATGAACTCCGTGTTGGGCATAGGCGAGAACATAGTGTTCATCAACAAGGGGCGTTGCGAATGGGTAGGCGACAAAGATACATTGTTTGACACCGACAACGCCGCGCTCAACGACTTCGTTTTTGCCAACAAGTTGTTTAAGGAGGTAAAGCAATACATAATGACTGGTAGGCAGGGCAATAAGGCGTAGCCGGCATGGGATGGCGGGTTGGCGTAGCCGGCATGGGGATGGCGGGTTGGCGTAGCCGGCTTGGGGATTGGCGGATAGATGGGTGAGGCTGAGATGGCAACGCGTGGCTGGTATGTGTAGGAGGTGAGATGGGCCAATAATGCGTAGCCTGTAGTTTTAAGAAATTGGAAATCAGGAGAAAAGCGATGAGAGTATCGGCGTCGATGGTCATATACAATACCGACATGGGAGAGGTGGCGCATTGCGTAGAATGCCTATTGCGCAACGGTGTATATGACATATGGGTGGTGGATAATTCGCCCAAAGCGACCGACATACATGGCATAGTGGGAGCGAAGCCGGAGCTTGCGGAGGGGAACTTGCGTTATATACATAGGGGGGATAATCCGGGATATGGCGCGGCCCACAATTGCGCAATAAGAGAGGCTGAAGCAGAAGGATTTGAGGCGCACTTGGCGTTGAATACCGACATCGCCTTTGAGCCAGGCGTGGTAGGCCGTCTTGTGGAACAGCTTGAGCGGGACAGCGAGATAGGACAGATTTCGCCACGAATAATATCGCCCGACGGGACACAGCAGTATGCACAACGGTTGTTGCCGACGCCGTATGACGTGTTTGGCAGGCGATTTCTGCCGAGAAAAATGATGGCTGGGCGCAACCGGAGGTATATGCTGACAGAGCGTGATGACGCCCAAGTGGCAGATATCCCCTACCATCAGGGGAGCTTCATGCTGCTCAGGATGGAGGCGCTGCGCGAAGTAGGCGGATTTGACGAACGGTATTTCATGTACCCAGAGGATATAGACATCACCCGGCGTATACATAGCAAGTATAAGACAATATATTATCCAGGGGTGAGCGTAGTGCATGATCATCGAGCGTCGAGTTACCGGAGCATGAAGATGCTGTGGGTGCACTGCCGGAATATGATAAAGTATTTCAACAAATGGGGATGGTGGATAGATAAGGAACGCCGCCGTGTCAACCGGGCTACCCTCGAGGCGATGGGCATGGACAGGAAAGGCAGGCGAGTTACAAAGTAATCACAAATATTTTTCCAACCACATCTCAAGGGCTGGGGCATGGGTGGGGGGGGGGAAAACGAGGTGGAAGGCATGCAAAGGGACTGCTAAAAAACATGCAAATTTTTCGGAACAATGTATGAATTTAGCTTGTTTGCGTCAAAATAAAATTGTAATTTTGTATTTAGGCATGAAAACTATAACATTTATATGAATTACAATAGCACACGCTTTAAATCTATAATACTACTCATATTTTGTATTATCAACATAAATGTATATGGGGATAATACGGAAAAATTGATGGAGCAATTGGACAGTGTGATAGCCAATCGGTCCAAATATTTACGCCAAAAGGAGGAGCGATTGTCGGAACTTCACAACAAGCTGTTGAATGCTGAGAGTGATGAGGAACGGTTTAATGAGTTGAACCATTTATATGACGAGTATCATCCGTTTAACACCGACTCGGCCTACAGTATCAGTTTGCGTCAATATGCGATAGCGCAGCGGATGGGGGATGCGAATTTCATGGTTCAGGCGAAGCTAAACCTTGCGAGTATCTACCAAGCCACCGCCATGTATCTTGAATGCATGAGTCTATTGAACACGTTAGGGCCTGGGGAAGTGCCCGATTATCTGCGCGCCTACTATTACCATATCAAGCGAACGCTATATGGCCAGATGGCAGACCATGCGGCGTTCCAAGCCGACAAGCATAAGTATTTCAACATCACCAATAGTTACCGCGACTCAATAATAGCATCCAATGATTCTAACTCATTGGCCTATATCATCACCAAAGCCGACTATATGAATGTCAACGGGTCGCCGACCCAGGCAATCAAGCTGATGCGCGACTACATGGACACTCATGACTTGTCGGAGCACGAGAATGCGATATGCGCGTGTACGCTTTCGGATGCCTATGCACGCACCGGCGACAAGGCAAAGCAGAAAGAGAGCTTAATAATATCAGCTATATCCGACATCAAGGCATCGGTGCGCGAATATGTGTCGCTGAGGGAGCTTGCGAGGATGCTGTATGCCGAGGGTGACCTTGACCGAGCATACGAGTTCATGGCTATATCGGTGGAGGATGCGGTGAAATGCAATGCGCGCCAACGCATCATAGAGATAAACGACATATCGCCCGAGATAACCGACATATACATAGAGACGATAAAGAAGCAGAAGAAGTCACTTGAGCAGTATATTGCGATAATCACAGTGATGGCGTTGGTATTGTTGGGGTCATTGTTCTACATGCGCCGCCAGATGGTGAAGATAGCCAAAGCCCGCAAGGAGGTAGAGGAGGCCTACCAGCGGCAGAACAAGCTTACTGAAGAGTTGCGCACGTCGAATGATAAATTGATGGAGGCGTATAACGACATAGCAGAGATATCGGAGCTGAAGGAGGTGTACATAGGCCGGTATATGGACCAGTGCCTGGTATACATAGAGAAGATTGATTCGTTCCGCAAGAACATAGTGAAGCTTGTCAACTCAGGGAAAGTCAACGAGCTGAAGACGATGCTAAAGTCGTCGTCGGCAGTTGATAATGAGCTGAAGTCGTTCTACGACCAGTTTGACAAGACGTTCTTGAATCTGTTTCCGACGTTTGTGGAAGACTTCAACAATCTGCTACTGCCCGAAGAGGCCATAATACCGAAGAAAGAGGGAACGCTTAACACCGAGCTGCGCATCTATGCACTGATAAGATTGGGCATCACGGATAGCGACAAGATAGCTAATTTCCTAAGATACTCGCTGACAACCATATACAACTACCGCACCAAGGTGCGCAACAAAGCGAGGGGCGACAGGAATATGCTTGACGCCGACGTGATGAAGATAGGTAGGACCAATAGGCAAAGCGAAAAGGGCACGGAATAGATGGCATGATGGCCAGGTAGTGGGCGATGTGCGGCGTGACGTGGCGACCATAAGCCCATAGGAGCATAATATCTCCGAAATGATACATACGTTAATCGAAGCGGCAAAGCCGCTCGACATGTGTGATGTGATGGGTGGGCGATGCGCCTCGCTGATGATTGGCCGTGGGTCGTTCACAAGACGCCTCTCCGAGGCTAACTTTTGGGGGCACGCCTGCCTCCAGGCTGAAGCCCGGGGTTAACCACAATACCATGTCTCCGACATGGCCCCTTCACCCCAACCCTTCAGTGCGCCAGAGATATTTTAACAATTCAACCGGCTTTTGCAGCCGGGTCCATATTTCACAAGCTACTTTTTACATTGCCTTATTTATAGGGTAGAGAGAGAGGGATGAGAGGGATGAGAGGGAGTGATTAGCGTAAAAAAATGGTAAAAATGGGTTAATTTTTATTTAAAACTGGTTTATTAATCACTACTTAAAATGCCTATTGAGAATAGGTCATAACCCTGATTTACAGACTAATAACCAAATGCAGCAACTACATTTTCATTAACTCACGTTGCGACGCCTTAAATCTATATTTATATTTGCATAACAGTTGATTCTTTAACCTGCATTTTGATAAATCCTAATATCATAAAACAATGGTAAAAACTAACAGTAAAATTAAAAGTTTGTTCCTGTTGTTGTTTATGGTAACCGGCATACACGTTATGTCGGCCCAACAAATAAGCATCACGGGAACCGTCACCGATCCATTGGGAGAGCCACTCCTTGGAGTAAGTGTGACCGTGCCTGGGACACCGACAGGTGTATCCACCGACCTTGATGGCAAATTCAGTATTAATGCCGATGCAAAGGGGAAGTTGAAATTCACCTATATCGGATATGAAGCCGTTGAGGAGTCAATCAACAACCGCAAAGTGATCGATGTGGTAATGAAAGAGAATGCAGAGGTACTCGATGAGGTCGTAGTAATCGGTTACGGAACTATGGACAAGAAAGAGTTGACATCGGCAATCTCGCACGTCAGTGATAAAGACTTCCTCACGATCAGCTCACCGGACCCGAAGATGTTAATCCAGGGCAAGGTGCCGGGCGTATCAATCACGAATACCGGAGCTGGCGACCCCAACAACATGGGAGGCATCCAGATACGTGGTGTGTCGTCGCGCGAGGCAGGCCTTGGCCCGTTGATTGTGATCGACGGAGTACCTGGCGGCGACCTGTCGAACGTGAATGTCAACGATATCGCATCGTTTGACATATTGAAAGACGGAGCTGCATCAGCAATATATGGTACGCGCGGATCAAATGGTGTAGTAGTTGTAACGACGAAGAAAGGCAGCAAAGACGGAGCGACCCATACGTCGTATTCGGCCACCTTGTCGTGGGACGTAGCCAAGCGCGACCTTGACATGCTAAGCGCGCAGGACTATCGCGACGTGCGACTCGGATGGGGCGACAACGGAGTAGACTTGGGCGGCAATTTGGACTGGTTTGACGCAGTAAGCCGCACCGGATTTTCCATGCAGCACACGTTGACAGTGAGCGGAGGAAACGAGAAGAGCAATTATCGCGTGACAGCAGACTACCGCGATGCCAACGGTATCGATCTACGTTCGCAGCGTGAGGAATATGGAGCACGTGCATCGGTTAACCATACTACCAAAGGTGGCCTGATGACCTTCAGTTTGAATGTAGCTCCACGTATCATCTATCGCGATGCATCAGACTGGAGCGTATTCAAGGATGCAATCGAGGCCAACCCGACGACGCCATTGATGGATCCCGACAATGCAGCGCAATACTACAACTTCTTCGGACAGGTAGCAGACAGCAACCCGGTAGAGCGTCAGTTGCTCAACACCGACCATGCCGACACCAAGCTACTTGACTGGGACGGAACAGTAAAACTCAATCTGCTCCCACTTCTTGCAAAGAATGCGAGCAGCATCCACCATTTGACGACCCAAATCATGTTTGCCGACCACCAGACGTCGCATGATTACACCTACTTCCAGCCGTCGACGAGCACGCAGTCGATCAACAGCGGTCATGACGGTTATGGACGCCGCAGCTATGAGTCGAGCCGACAGTTCATGGTAGAATGGCTCACCAACTATAGCGCACGTTTTGCCGACAAGCACAATGTCAAAGCAATGGCAGGCTACTCCTACCAGTACAGCCGTTACTCAAGCCATTACGCTGAAAACCAGGACTTCCCCAACGACGGACTTGGGGCCGACAGCCTCGGATCGGGCGAATGGGCGATGGAAGAAGGCCAGGTGATGATGGGCAGCAATAAGAACGACAGCAAGCTCATAGCCTTCTTCGGCCGCGTAAGCTACGATTATGATGGCAAATACTTGTTCACGGCATCATTGCGCCACGAGGGATCGTCGAAATTCGGTAAGAACCATAAGTGGGGCGACTTCCCCGCCGTATCAGCAGGATGGCGTATATCGGAAGAGAACTTCATGAAAGATATCAGCTGGATTGACGATTTGAAGATACGTGGTGACTATGGTGTAACCGGTAACCAGGACTTCGGCAGCTACATGTCGATCAACACGATGAAAGGCTTCGGCTACTATTATTACAATGGCAAGTACTTCCAGGTGTGGGGTCCCGGCGTCAACGTCAACCCCGATCTGAAGTGGGAGAAAGGCAAGAACTGGAACGTAGGTCTTGACTACTCATTGTTTGGCAACCGCGTATATGGTTCATTCAACTACTTCAACCGCCGACAGCAAGATTTGCTTGGCTTGTACACAGTTCCCGTACCGCCAAACATCCACAATGAGACCTTTGTCAACGTGGGCACGATGAAGAACTATGGATTTGAGTTTGACGCCAACTTCAACGTAGTTGACACGAAAGATTTCGGGTACAACTTTGGCGTAGTGGGCACAATAATGAGCAACAAGTTTGTCGACTTCAGCAATTCGGAATACGTAGGGCGCGATTACGACAACCGCGTATCGACAGAGGACCCGTATCCATTCTACACATTGCAGCGCATAGAGAAAGGCGAATCGGTAGGTAATTTCTTCATGTGGAAATATGCCGGTATCACCTCGGAAGGCGAATGGCTTGTATATGACAAAGATGGTGACATCATACGTGCATCGCAGGCGACTGAAGATGACCGCCAGATAGTGGGCAACGGTATGCCTAAGTTCACGATGTCAATGACACATAATTTCCGTTACCGCAACTTCGACCTGTCGTTGTTCTTCCGCGGAGCGTTTGACTATGACATATTCAACATCCACGATTTCTATTACGGCACGCGCAACTTCTCGGGCAACACGTTGAAGAAAGCCTACGGCAAGAATTTTGACATTTCGCCGAACTCGACCACCGTTGTCACCGACTACTTCCTTGAAAGAGGCGATTACTTTAAGCTTGACATGGTGACATTGGGCTACACGTTGAAATTGCCGCAGTGTCGTTTCTTAGACCGCATAAGGATATATGGGTCGGTAAAGAACGTGCTGACACTTACAAAATTCACCGGAGTAGATCCGCAATCGTATGACGTGAACGGATTGGAGCCTGGAGCAAAGGGGAGCCGTTCATATTATCCGGCAACGCGACAGTTCATAGCCGGCGTACAAATCGATTTCTAAACCAGTAAAACCGAAGAAATGAAATTTATTAACAACATAGCCGTTGCAGCCATCTCGTTACTGGCATTAGGGAGCTGCACCGACCTCGACGAGACACTATACGACCAAGTCGGGTCAGACAACTATTATAACACGAAGATGGACGTGATACGTGCCACATTCCGTCCGTTTGAACATGCGTTCTGGAGCATAGGCAGCCGCCATGTACTGAATGAGCTAACCGCCGACCAGCTGATAACGCCGACGCGCGATGGATGGTGGTATGACGGCGGCAAGTGGGAGCGCATGCACTACCACACATGGACAGTAGATGATTTCGTAGAAGCGCAGACCGAGTGGAACGGTTGCTTCCAGGGGATCATGCAGTGTAACCTCGTAATTGAGGATTTGAGCAAATTTAAGCCGGAGGATTTCGGATTTTCGGAGTCAGAGTTCAACAACCTCAAGGCCCAGTGCCGAACACTGAGGGCATGGTTCTATCTACGATTGCTGGATGCGTTCCGCAACGTGCCGTTGGTGACCACCTACAGCGACAAGCCTAAGACGCCACAGGTAGACCCGAAGGAGCTGTATGCCTTCATAGAGAGCGAGCTAAAAGATTGCACTACACTTCTTGTGAAGAAGACCGGGCTTGGGACCAACGCTACATTGCAAGGGCAATGGACACAGGCAGCTGCCGCATCGCTATTGGTACGTCTGTATCTTAATTCAGAGGTATACATCGGCGAGGATCGTTACAGCGATTGCGAGAAAGTGGCAGAAGATATCTTATCGGGAGTATACGGCGACTATGCATTGGCCGACAGATGGGATGCCCCCTTTGATTGGAACAATGACAATTGCGACGAGGTGATTTTCGGGTTCCCCGGGTCGAAAGGCTACTCACACTGGCACTACGACGGCGACACATACGCATGGACAGTACCCGCCAAGGCAGCCAACTTCTTTGACGACAACAAATCGGGCGTAGGGCACAACTGCAAATATGCAGCATCGCCGAGCTACGATTTGGATGGCAATCTCTATGATTATGAACTTGGGATGCCGGTGCAGAACTTCCGCAAGTATCCCGGCGATTACAGGATGAAGTGCTACCGCAATCTTGGCAATAGCAAGCGCGAAGGCCTCTTCCTCTACGGTTATCTTGAATACACCGACAAGTCGACCGGTGCGACCAAGCGCATAGGAGCGCCCGAGCTACCACCGTACGACCTCTATATCCGCGATGCAGTAGGCACGTTCCATTCGATTGATCCTGAAAAATGGCCATCAGATAAGACCAGCACACTGCGCAACGGCGACCACAATTCAGGATGGCATTTCGTGAAATATCCGCTTTACGGCGACGACGACGAGAACCAGCTTGAGAGCGACTTTACCGAGATACGCTTGGCCGAAATCGTCTATTCACTTGCCGAATGTAAATTGCGTGCAAACAAGCGCAACGAAGCAGCGCAATTGCTCAACAGCGTGCGTCGCCGCAACTATCCGGCAGAGAACTATGATGAAGTGCTCTACTCTCCCGAGGGCAATGTGCGTCTGGACGAGAATGAGATGCTTGCCGAATGGGGCCGTGAATTCTTTGCAGAAAGCCGCCGCCGTATCGACTTGATAAGATTCGGCAAGTTCAATAGCGGCAGATGGTGGGACAAGACGCCCGATACCGACAATCACACGGCAATCTTCCCATTGACCCGTACAATACTTAATGCTAACCCGATATTGAACCAGAATGACGGTTACGGCAGATAATCTAATCCAATAAAACAGCAATTATGAAAATAAAGAATATAATCTCAATGCTTTCAGGCTTGTTCCTCATGGCGGGGCTTACCGGATGTGACGGAGAAAAAGACCTGATAATAATCGACGGCGAACTGCCAATAAAGACGTCAACGCTTTATATGGTGGGCGATGCGACACCCAACGGCTGGAGCATAGACGCGCCAACGCCTCTCGAGGCCGTCGGAGAGGACCCGTTGGTGTTCACCTGGGAAGGTCCGCTCAACCAGGGCGAGATGAAATTATGCTTGACGACAGGCAGCTGGGATGCGGCGTTCATACGACCGCTTGCCGGGGGAACGAAAATCACTCGCGAGGGGCTCGAGAATGAAACCTTCGCAATGCATGCCGGCGATCCCGATGACAAATGGGTAATAGCCGATGCGGGCATCTACAGCTTGATGTTCGACCTGCGCAACTGGAAGATGAGTGCAAAGTTTGTACGCGAGCAAGATGCTCCGGAGATAACGCCTATCGAAGCCGAAATGGTGTACTTGGTAGGAGATGCCACACCCAATGGCTGGGATATAGACAATCCTAACACCACGGAGAAGAAGTCGCAGTACATCTTCGTATACGAGGGTCCGCTCGGCACCGGTGAGCTTAAGGCATGCACCACTACGGGCAGCTGGGATGCGCCGTTTATCCGTCCGACAAGCAATGGAGTCAAGATCAACAGCAATGGCGTAGAGAACGAATCGTTTGTATACTCCACAAGCCCCGACAACAAGTGGGTAGTAGAGGAATCGGGAATCTACCGCATCACGTTCGACCTTGAGCACTGGACAATAGCAGCAGAATTGATCGGCGAATTTACCCCGACTCCCAAGCTGTATATGATAGGCACCGCAACCGAAGGAGGCTGGGGCTGGGATGCAGCGACAGTCATCGAGGCCAATGCCGACAATCACGACATGTTCGTGTGGGAAGGCGAGTTGTATCGCGGCTCGTTGAAGGCAGCGTTGGAGAAGAATTATGACGCACCGTTCTACCGTCCGGCAACAGCCGACTGCGAGATTTCGCAATCGGGCGTAGCATCCAACGAGATGGTATTCACTACGAGTCCCGACGACCAGTGGCTTGTAACCTTTGCAGGCAAATACCGCTTGACCTTCAACACCGCCGACATGACATTTGATGCCAAGTATATCGGCGAGAGCACTACCCTACCGACGCTTTATATGATAGGCGGAGCGACAGCCGGAGGCTGGAGCTTGGATGATGCCACGGCAATCACTACGACGACAGAGAACCTGTATGTGTGGGAAGGCGTATTAGGGACAGGGGAGATGAAGGCGTCGTTCACCAAGGATTTTGGTGCAGAGTTCTATCGTCCGACAATAGCCGACTGTGAGATATCGAAATCGGGAGTAGCTTCGACAGCAATGACCCTGAGCACCGCCCCCGACGACAAGTGGAAAGTGACATATGCAGCGAAGTATCGTTTGACATTTGACCTTGCCGCGATGACATTCAATGCCGAGTACCTTGAAGATGCGACAATAATACCGCCGTTGTATCTGATCGGCGATGCCACACCCGGCGGATGGAGCTGGGATGCAGCTACAGAGATGACTCCGACAGGCAATGAAGGCGAATATACTTGGACAGGCGCGCTGAAAACAGGCGAGTTCAAGGCCTCCTCGGTAAAAGATTTCGGAGCGTCGTTCTACCGTCCGTCGTCGCCGAACTGCGAAGTGTCGGAGAACGGGGTAGCAGCCAACGATATGGTCTATACTACCGCCCCCGACGACAAGTGGAAAGTGGTGACCGCTGGCAATTACACTTTGACGCTCAACACCAAGGCGATGACAATCGATGTAAAATATCTTGACTGATAAAACAAACATAAAACAGCAATATGAATAAGTTAAGTATACTTGCAGCCGGAATAACAGCCACTTTGCTGGCAGGCTGCACCGATGATATCGAAATGCGGTATCCTCCGAAACATGAGCTACCCGACCTGCCCGACATCGAAGGAATCCACCAGTTCAAGGCACCGCTTTACTGGAGCGTGTATGAATACTGCTACAATATGGAGCGTAACGGTATCACAGGCTCAGCGATGGATATTTCAGCCTCGGAGTGGGATAAGATAATAGACTGGGTGGCCACAGAGCTGAAGCCCTACGGCTACGATATGATATGCACCGATGGCTTTATCCCGATGCTTGCACAGGACAAAAGCGGGTATATGACCCACTATGGGTCGATGCCACTGAAGACATTGGTGGAGAAATGTGCGGCAAAAGGCTTGAAATTAGGTGTATATGACAACCCGCTGTGGATACATGGGTCGAAAGATACGCCGATAGAAGGCACGGAATATACGTTCAACAGCCTGTTCTACAACGGAAGCACCGAAGTGGTGAATCCGAAAGCCGAGGACCAATGGTTCTGGTGGGCAGTAGCTGAAAATCCGGGAGCGAGAGAGTATATCGACGGATTCTTCAAGCACTACAAGGAGCTTGGCGTTGAATACATCCGCATGGACTTCCTGTCGTGGTATGAGGATGGCAAGGACCGCAATATGGGCATAGTAGGTCGCGGATACGGGCGTGAGTCGTATGCACGAGCACTTGCCTACATAGCAGAGTCTGCCAAGAAATATGGTATCTTCACATCGTTGGTAATGCCCCACTTGAATAATGACGCAGAAGTAGAGGCCAAATACGGGAATATGGTACGTATCGTGGCTGATACCGGCGGCGGTGGTTGGTGGCATTGCTCGGCATCCGACAAAGGCAAGTCGTACACCAGCTGGCCCAACTGCATGAACATGTTTGACGGCTTCACCTATTGGTCGCACATAGCAGGCAAGGAGAAGGTGATACTTGATGGCGACTTTATCCGCCTGAACACATTTGGGTCGGAAGCAGAGAAGCAGACAGTGGTATCGCTACAGCTGATGGCCGGCGGACCTGTAACGGTAGCTGACCAATACAGCACCATAGGGGACAACATGAAGTATTACACCAACTCCGAGCTTTTGGAGCTCAACAAGGACCGCTTCGTGGGCAAACCGCTCAGCGACAAGCTGTCGGACAAGAACAACGAGGTGTGGTACGGACAGATGTCGAATGGCGACTGGGTAATCGGTTTGTTCAACCGCGATGATGCATCGCGCTCCTACAATTTGAGCTTGAGCACCTTTGGCATAAGCGGAGAATGGAAGATGCGCGACTTGTGGAAGCATGCCGATGAAGGGACAGTAACGTCGATATCGGCAACTGTACCGAGCCATGGATGCAAGATAGTACGCTTGTCAAAATAAGGAAAAATTCCAATTCTAACTTCTACATGAGATGGAGGCTTCGCATGTGCGAGGCCTCCATTGCTTTTGTGCGATGCGGGTTACAAGCTTAGGGGATAGGGGGAATAGCTCGGTAAATAAGTTGCGAATAGCAGGGAGCTGCGTGCCATGTGGCGGGCTGATGGCGCGGTGGGGGCGAGCCGGGGCGAGGGTGGCGAGGCTAAAGCCTCTACACGGAACCAAGATGTCGGGGCGGGGTGGATGAGTGGTTCTGGCCCCGGTGGTGGTTACACACCGGTGGTCGAGGCTTGCGGTGATGGTGCTCTGGAGATTTAGATGACAGTAGGGATGCGAAAATAAAGGCGGTGTGTCATGATTTGTTTGACACACCGCCTTTAGAAATATGAATAACGAATAGAAATGTATCGCTTGGGTTGGATGAGCTATCGTCGAGGGGACGGAAGGATTATTCTTCGGTGTTCTGCTCGGCGTATTCTTTGAGGAGTTTTTCCTGGACGTCGCCGGGCACGAGCTCGTAGGAAGCGAATTTCATTGTGAATGATGAGCGTCCGCCCGTGATAGAGCTGAGGGCAGTAGAATAGCTCGACATTTCTTTGAGGGGGACTTTGGCGGAAATTTTCTCGAAGCCGTTTTCGCTTGACATGCCCATGATAATAGCACGTCGTCCCTGAAGGTCGGACATTACGTCGCCCATTACGTCGGAGGGTACCATAACTTCTACGTCGTAGATAGGTTCGAGGACTTTGGGGTTGGCGTTACGGAAAGCTTCGGAGAAAGCGTTACGGCCTGCGAGGCGGAATGAAATTTCGTTGGAGTCAACGGGGTGCATTTTACCGTCGTAGATGCAAACGCGCACGTCGCGGGCATAGGAGCCGGTCAATGGACCTTGCTCCATTCGGTCCATAAGGCCTTTAACGATAGCGGGGATGAAACGGGCGTCGATGGCACCGCCGACGATACAGTTGTGCACGACAAGTTTTCCGCCCCAGCTGAGGGGGATTTCTTGAGTGTCGCGGACACTCATTTTGAATTCCTGGTTGCCGAATTTATAGGTATCGGGCACAGGAGAACCTTCGACGTATGGCTCGATGATAAGGTGCACTTCGCCAAATTGTCCGGCGCCACCCGATTGCTTTTTGTGGCGATAGTCGGCGCGAGCAGCTTTGGTGATAGTTTCGCGATAAGGGATTTTGGGTTCTTCGAAAATGATTGGTAGCTTGTCGTTGTTTTCGACGCGCCATTTGAGGGTGCGGAGGTGGAATTCGCCTTGACCGGAGAGGATAGTCTGCTTGAGTTCTTTAGACTGTACGATTTCCCAGGTGGGGTCTTCTTCGTGCATACGGCTGAGGATAGCGCTAAGTTTTTCGGCGTCGCTTTCGGTGACAGGTCGTATTGCGCGCTGATATTTAGGAGCGGGATATTTGATGAAGTCGAAAGCGATTTCGCAACCTTTCTCGTTGAGGGTGTTTCCGGTGCGCACGTCTTTAAGTTTGACGGTAGCACCGATGTCGCCGGCGCATAGTTTGTCGACTTGGGTTTTTATTTGGCCGCACACGCAGTAGATTTGAGCGATGCGTTCTTTAGTGCCACGAGTGATGTTGTCGAGGTCGACACCTGGGGTGAGAGTACCCGACATTACTTTGAAGTATTGGACTTCGCCGATGTGTGGTTCGACAGTAGTTTTGAACATGAAAATAGACAGCGGGCCGTTGGCGTCGGGGGCAATATCGTTGCCTTGCGTGTCGACGGGAGCTGGCATGTCGTTGACGAAAGGAACGACGTTGCCGAGGAATTCCATCATACGACGGACGCCCATGTCTTTGAGAGCGCTGACGCAGAAAACGGGGAAAATAGAGCGGTCGACAAGTCCTTTACGGATGCCTTCGCGCATTTCGTCTTCGGAGAGGTGGCCTTGGTCGAAGAATTTTTCCATGAGTGTTTCGTCGTTTTCGGCGGCAGCTTCAACGAGTTGTTGGTGAAGCTCTTTGGCGCGTTCCATTTCGGATTCGGGGATTTCTTCAATGGTAGGAACACCGCCATCGGGGCCCCATGAGTATTTTTTCATGAGGAGGACGTCGATCATGGCGTTGAAGTTTGGTCCGCAAGCCAGGGGATATTGAATAGGGGTGACTTTAGGGCCGAAAATTTCGCGCATTTGCTCGATTACGTTGTCGTAGTCGGCTTTTTCGCCGTCGAGCTGGTTAAGGGCGAAAATAACTGGTTTTTTGAGGGAGGCGGTAGTACGGAAAATGTTTTGAGTTCCGACTTCCACACCGTATTGGGAGTCGATGAGAATGACGCCGGTGTCGGTCATATTGAGGGCTGTAATAGCGTTACCGACGAAGTCGTCGGCGCCGGGGCAGTCGATGACGTTGAGTTTTTTACCGAGGAATTCGGCATAAAAAACTGTTGAAAAGACGGAGTATCCGTATTCTTTTTCAACAGGGAAATAGTCGCAGACAGTGTTTTTGGCTTCAATGGTGCCGCGACGTTTTATAACTCCACACTCGTAAAGCATAGCTTCAGCGAGTGTGGTTTTACCGGAGCCTTTGCTACCAAGCAAGGCGATGTTTTTGATTTCGTTAGTTTGATAAACCTTCATGTTATTAGAAGTTTTTTTAATGGTTTAGACTTAAAATGGATTAGGGCTAATCACCGATGGAGGGGATTAACGGAGCGCAAAGTAGTAATAATTTTTGAGAAAACAAAGCGGAAGAAATATGTTTGAAAACATAAAAAGGCGCAGAGGCAATGTAAAACGGGTATTACTGTGGGCGATACAATATAGAAGGGAGCAAATAGACATGGCTGTAGGGCGGCTTTTGTGAGGCCGTAGATGGGAGCGTGGAGGAGGGGGGATGGTGAGGGGGTAGTTGGCAGATGGTGGATGGAAGAATGCGACGTAATGGCAGATTGGGGGCAATTTTGGAAATTTGGCACGGTATTTGCATATAAAAAAGCGGAAGGGTTGTTTTGGGTAATAGCCCGGCGAATGGCTGACATGCTGTCATTGACGGCAAAAAGGAGTCATGGCCCAATAGAACGAGAAGTCTCATCCTCAACACACAAGTCATAAAGCAATGAAATTCAAGGAAACAAGCGATGATTACCCCATAGTATCCATTGGGCATATCGAATTAGGCGAGCCGAAAAAAATGAGTGCCATTATAGACACGACCGATTTGGCCATATTGCCGACGCGCAATGTGGTGTTATTTCCTAATGTCACGATACCGATAAAGCTTGGGCGGGAGAGTTCGCGTCGAATAGCAGAGGAGGCGAAGGAGAAGACGATGCCGATAGGCATAGTATGCCAGCTTGATCCAACGGAAGAAGATCCGAAATTGGGTTCGTTGTTCAACTATGGTGTAATAGGCGAAGTGTTGCAGGTGATCCAGCTTCCGGACAATACGAGCACTGCGATAGTGCGCGGCATAATGAAATTCAAGATAACGGGCAAAGGGATGAACTTGCGAATGCGCGAGTCAAAGATAAGCGCTACTATTAAGCTGATACATGAGATAGCGCCTAAGGAAGATGACAAGGAATATGCGGCCTTGTGTGATGAGATACGCAGCACGGCGTCGAAGCTGGCGTCGGCGAATACGGAGTCGCCGTCGGAGATGGACTTGATATTCAATCTGAGCAATGGCAACATAGGCCGAGATGAGCTTGTGAATATGACGGCGACGCATGTGCCTATCGACATCAAGGTGAAGATGTCGTTGCTGTCGAAGTATAGGGTGAAGGAGCGAGCGCTGGAGCTATTCAACGAGCTTGTAAAGCACGAGGAGATGTTGAACATAGCGCAGTCGGTGCATCAACGGGCACGAGAGTCGTTTGATGAGCAGCAGCGTCGCGTGTTTCTACAGCGGCAGATGGAAGCCATAAGCAAAGAGCTGAATGGGGAAGCAAACGATGTGGCCGATTTCAGTGAGCAGGCTTCCAAGAGGAATTTGCCGCAAAAGGCGAGCGAGCATTTTATCAAGGAGCTTGACAAGCTGGAGCGGTTAAATCCGCAGTCGCCGGAGTACAGCGTACAATATGAGTATTTGGAGACCTTTTTGGCATTGCCGTGGGGGAAGAGCAGCAAGTTAAACAGCGATTTTGCCAAGGCAGAGGAGGCGCTAAATTCGTGCCACTATGGGCTTGAGAAGGTGAAAGAGCGAATATTGGAGCAGATAGCGGTATTGATGCACAATCCGAAGGGGAAGTCGCCGATATTGTGTCTTGTAGGCCCTCCTGGAGTAGGGAAGACATCGTTGGGGCAATCGATAGCCGATGCCCTTGGGCGAAAATTCCAGCGGATATCGTTGGGCGGTCTGCACGACGAGGCAGAGATACGCGGCCACCGACGCACGTATATCGGAGCGATGCCCGGTCGCATCATAGAGGCGATGCGCAGGGCCGGCAGCATGAATCCGGTGCTGATGCTCGACGAGATAGATAAGATAGGCAATGACTATAAGGGGGATCCGGCAGCGGCGTTGCTTGAGGTGCTTGATCCGGAGCAGAACTATCGCTTCCACGACAACTATATAGATGCCGATTTTGACTTGTCGAAGGTGTTGTTCATAGCAACAGCCAACACGCTTGAGACCGTACAGCGGCCCCTTATCGACCGAATGGAGGTGATAGATTTGTCGGGGTACATACTTGAGGAGAAGGTTGCGATAGCACGTGATTATCTATTGCCGCGATTGCGCAAGGAGTACAAGCTTGAAGAAAGCGATCTACAGCTGAGCGATGAATCACTTGCGCTGATAGTGGAGAGCTATACGGCAGAGAGCGGAGTAAGGCAGTTGGAGAAATCGCTTGCGTCGATAGCGCGCAAGGTGGTGTACCGCGCCATAGGCGGAAAGCGGGCGTCAATGCCGATAGGACGCGAGGATGTGAAAGAGTATCTCGGCATAGCGAAATACAGCAAGGATAGATATGAGGGGAATTCGTTTGCGGGCGTAGTAACCGGTTTGGCATGGACAGCAGTAGGTGGCGAGATACTGTTCATAGAGACGTCGCTGAGCGAGGGGAAGGGAGAGAAATTGACACTTACGGGCAACCTTGGCGACGTCATGAAGGAGTCGGCGATGATAGCGTTGCAATATGTAAAGTCGCATGCCGATAAGCTCGGTATAGGGAATGAGCGTTTTGAGAAGACCGATTTGCATATCCACGTGCCAGAGGGAGCTATACCGAAGGATGGGCCATCGGCAGGAATTACGATGGCTACGTCGATAGCATCGGCTTTCACGGGGCGCAAGGTAGTGGAAAGGCTTGCGATGACCGGGGAGATAACGTTGCGAGGCAAGGTGCTACCGGTAGGAGGCATCAAGGAGAAAATCTTAGCTGCAAAAAGGGCGGGGATCACCGATATAGTTTTGTCGAGCGAGAACCGCAAGGATGTAGAAGATATAGCGGAAAAGTACCGCGGAGGGTTGACGTTCCACTATGTCGACACAGTAAGCGAGGTGTTTGAGATAGCTTTGGAGAAGTAATGTAAGGCAGTGCCATGCGTGTCGTATCGGGCACGGCATGGTGTTGAGCCAAGCGTGAAGAGGTGGCGACATGGCGTGGCCATTAAGCAGAAGCTAAGAGAGGGCGAGTGTCGTGTCGTCGGGTAATGGTTTGGTGTCGGTGTCGGTATTGCTGGCGATGGCCGGAGAGATATAGCCTTTGAGAGCGTTGACGTATTCAATAAAGGCAGTTCTGCCGGTATCGGTCATGCGGCACACGGTGCGAGGGCGTTTGTCGTGGAATGTTTTTTCGACGTCGATATATCCGCACTCTTGTAGCTTGGTGATTTGCACGCTGAGGTTGCCCATGGTGGCATTAGTTTTCTGTTTAAGGTACATGAAGTCGGCTTCATCAACGCTCATGAGGAGAGAGATGATAGAAAGACGCAGCTGAGAGTGTATAATAGGATTGAGTTCTACCATATCAGATATTTAAATCACGTTTCATTTTTATACCGGGAATAATCATCATGACTGAGACGGCAGCCGAGAAAATGGGCAATTGGTCGACGCCCCAGACGAAAAACATCAAAATCAATGCACCGACAAAACCGACAATCGAGCTATATTTGAGGAAAGGATAAGAGATAATCGCCCCTGTCACATAAGAGCCGATTGAGAGCAGCAGCAATATGATGAACATGATGTTGAAGCTTATGATAAATGAAGCCACGGTGAAAGCGGCGAGCAACACGGCGAGCATAGCCCAGATGCTTTTCAAGGAGGTGGTGATGCCGGTGCGAGGGAGCTTGGTTGACGGTTGGAACCGTTTGGTCAATGGGGCGCCAATCAAGGGCAATAGTAGCCAGCAGTAGTAGCAACGGAAGTCGCCAGTGGATTTGACGAGGAAATATACCAGCATGCCGACGACAATGGTGACCGTGCCCCATGTGATAAATGGGACGTAGGATTGCTGAAGGATGCTCCGGCGCGTGTCGGACACCATACGAGTAATAATATCAAGGCTTTCCTCGGGGTTCATGCCACAAAGTTACGAAAATAGTTGAAATAGTAAAGTTATTTATGCAGTAAAAAAGGTTCATGAAAAATGGCGGAAAATCGGGGATAAACGGCGACCTACGGTTGCTAAAGTGGCGAGGATGTACGGCCTGATTGTCAGGAGGAGGGAGGCTAATCCCCTACTCCGGAGCATGATGCAATGGCAGTGTTAATATTCGACGAGGTTGAGTGGGTAGACGTTGACGTCGGGCGATGGGGGTATGGTAGTTTGCAGGCATGGCTCAGTGGGGCGGCCATAGTTGTCGAAGTCGAGCTGGCTGTTGTCGTTGAGGTCCTGGAATGCTTGCACGGAGAGTTGTTTACCGAAATAATTACAAAGGCAGATTGGTATAGCTACGGAGTCGGATTGCACTTCGACGGCATCGAGGAGAATAGCCTCGTCGGCATCGGATACCGACACGTAGAGCGTGCCTTCGGCATAAGGGAGTTGTTCGAACACGATGGAGAATGCAGGAGTGGAAGACTCGGCGGTGGCAGCTATTGCCATAGCGGAGAAGAGGATGGGGAATAGTGACTTTTTCATTTCATTGTATTGTTAATTGATTCGTAAATAGTGGAGTTATCTAATTTCTTTTGCATCTTGGCACGGCGTTTGCCTTGTTGGAGATTGAGCGTGAAGCCTACCCACACGAGCTGGTTGGAGCCGGAGGCTTGGTAAGTGCGGTCGAAACCTGCGATAGCGTTTAGGTTTTCGGAGTGAAGAGCGACGTTGCCAAAAGGGTTGACGATACCAGCCATGAAAGTGGCTTTACGGTAGGTGTAACCGACGCCGATGTTGAGCAGGTTTTGGTTGGTGGATGAAATCATTTCGCCCCACAGGCTATTGTAGGAGCTATTGTATTTCACCATTACCCACCATGGACCCGACATGTACATCAATTGTGCGTTGATGAAAGGTTGGGAATATGTGTGGCGGTAGTTGAGGCCTTTGCTTACAGTGGAGTGCCAACCGCCGTCGACGGAGAGAGTGAGTTGGGTCAAGAAAAGCGGCATGCGGAGCATAGCGTTGATTTCGAAATCGTTGTTGAACCCGGCGTTGGCAAAAGAGCCAACGATATCGCCGGCTTCGTAGTGTTTTTCGCCCATTACGGGATTGTTGGCATAGCGATTGGAAAGCCGGCCTTTGATGTAGATGTTGCGATAGGAGAAGTCGTAGGCGAGCTGCTGTTCGTAGCGTTGGAATGGGCGCAAGTCGATATTCCCTTTAGAGAATTGGTAGGCGTCGACTTGTTGGAGAACGGGGTTTAGCTGATTGATAGAAGGGGGCACTGTTGTGGTGGAGAGCGACAATAACAGAGTGCTCGAATCGGCGGGTTTGTAACGGAGGGAGATGCGGGGGTTGAGGAACGAAGCCGAGTAGGAAACAGGATGAGAGATGGAGAAGAGAGTTGCGCCTAAGCCGACGGCATATTGCCAATTATTGATCGATTGCGACCATTCGGAAAAGATGTAGTTGTTGAGGGTCACCTCCTTGACTATGGCATCGGATAGGACGTAGCGAGCCTTGTCGTAGCTATAGGAAGAACGTAGTCCCGAAGATAGAGAGCCACCGGCAAATCGCGTTTCCCATATAGCTTCGGCGAGGAGTCGAGAGCCGCTATTGTCGATTTCGGAGTCAATGGTAGTGGCCGAAGAGAGGTAAGAGCGAGAGTTGGAGCCGTCGATAATAGTTGGGACGATGTTGAGATAAAGCTTATTGCGATTGTTGATTTTGTAAAAGCAATATAAGTCGAGGTCGGCTTGCCATGACTTGATGAGCGAAGATTCACGTTCGAAGCCTATGACGCTTGTGCTGTCGACGTCGGTAGTGATGTCGCCTTCAGAGATGTTTTTGTCGTTTCGGCGAAGGAGTCTAGCTTGGACGTTGAGGAGCAGATTGCCGGCATAGGCATAGGAATATTGCACCGAGGCGTGGTGGGTGACCATGCGGTTGGGCACTTTTTTCCCGGCTTCAAAACGGGAGATACTAATGCCGTCGGAGCTTATGATATGTTCGTAGTTGTCGCGATAGCAGTCCATGTTCCACATAGGGTTGGAAGAGTAGTCGACCATCCATTCGCTTTTGCCGAGATAGTATTTGAAAGCAGCGGAGTAGTTACCCCAACCGCGGTTGGGCGACTGCAAGATATTGAGCATGACCCCGTAGCCGCCATCGTGCCGTTTCACCGAGATGTCGAGAACGCCGTTGGCATCACCGTAGCGCACGCCGGGATTGTCGATGTATTCAACTTTGGTGATATCTTTGGAAGATATGGAAGCCAATTCGGCCTCGGAGACTTGGCGGCCGTTGATGCGGATTGACAGTTTGTTGTCGCCGGATAGAGATACAGAGCCGGTGGCGGGGTTGACTATCAGTTCGGGGATTTGCAAACCAGCGAGGAGCTGAACGCAATTGTTGGTGGCACTTTTGAGCTCTTTTACGGGATAGAAAATGTGTTTGTTTCCAACCACGATGTTTGCCGGAGCTTGAACCACAATTTCGTCGAGCTGTTTAGCCATTGCAGTGGTATCAGCATCAGCGCCCTGGGCCATTGAGGATAGCGACGCAGATAGGAATAGACCTGCGATGATGGGGCGCACTACCCTATTTGCCTTATTATTAATGATATGCATTGTCGGTTGATATAATCGATTAGTTTATTCGCTGCAAATATAATATATTTATTTTATAAACCTATTATATTTTATAAATTTATTTACCGAGGGATGTGGCGAATGTGGGGTTTGAGAATTGTATTTAGTAATAAAAATAGGCAGGTGGGACGGAGGCGATGCGCTGATGAGAGGTCGGCCTTATCGGACGTGTGTGGGCGTGGCTGGAAACAGCAACCGGGTCCACCGAAGCAAAGGTGGACCCGGTTGCTGCTACATCAGGCATTACGCCATGAATGTGCGGTGGTAGTCAAGTAAAGACGGAGAGATGTCGGGCGAGAGGCTTAGAGAGGGTGAGAGCGGTGGCGGAGAGCATCGCGACGGATGATAATGATGCCGAGGATGGTGACGAATACGCTTAACAGTATCGTAATCCAGTCGTTGCCAATAGTGAGAGACGCCGTGCCGTCGATTGCATCGGCAGAGCCATCTCCTACGGCTAACCATGACACCAATACGACCATAGAGTTGTTGAAAGCATGGGCTATGATGGGCACCCAAACGGAGCCGGTCCACCAAATCAGATAGCCGAAATAGGCACCGAGCAAGACGCGGGGGACAAAGCCGAAAAATTGGAAGTGCATGAAACTAAAGATGACAGCGACAGCCCAGATGACAAAGTGTTTTTTGACTTTTGGCATTGTCATAAAGAGATTCTGCAAGGCGCCACGGAAGAAAAGCTCTTCGGCAATACCAGTGAGAATGCCGATAATAAGTATGCTAACAATGAGGTCGCCGACCGAGTTATCGCCTGAAAGAGCGCTGATGCTCGACGATGCGGCCTCCTCCATGCCACGGAGCGCCTCTTCAATGCCGCGCAACGACTCGGGGAGATGGATATCGTTGTTCCACTGTATAATCAATTCCATTGCGGGCATTGATGTCACCAATATGATGATAGCCATCGCTACAGAGAATAGACGCGGCCTTACGTTGACGGTGAGCAATGAGGCAGGCAGGCGCGTAGCCACAAAAGCCGCCAATATGGCGGGGAGGATGAACACGAGGATATCCTGGACGATGGTCAATATGCGAATACCTTTGACTGAAAAGGTATTATCTTGCCCCATAAGCAAAGCCGATACAACCGACACCAAGATAAGCATTATAAAGAAGACGCCGAACAAGACGCCGACGGCTCGACCGGGCATATTGACGGCCGGGAGCCAACCGCTGCATTTTTGCGAATTAAATGACGTGGAATTGATTTCTTTTATATCCATTTTATATGTTACAAATTATTAAGTTAACAGTAGGAAATTTTAAAAGGCGAGATAAAAATCTTTTAGTAATTCTTTATATTCATCGGCATAATCACCTGTGCTGTTTTGTATTACCAAATCATGCTCCACGCATGGGTTATCGGGCGATGCAGCAAACTCCCATAGAGTGCGGCGCGATGGTTTGCCCACGCGAGTAAACACCCTGCAACATCGCGAAGGGGCAAGACCGGCCAAAGAAGCCTCGAGTAGCGCCTCATTATCGCGAGAGGCTGGAAGCACCAAAGCCAGGATGCCGCCATCGGCAAGCAAAGATTTGGCCCGCCGCATAAGCTCAGGGAGTGGCAGGCTGTCGTCGTGACGAGCCGTGGCCCGCAGATCGTCGGGCGACAGTACCCGTTCGGTAAAGAATGGCGGGTTGCTCACGATAAGGTCGAACCTTTTATCGCAGGCAAACTGTTTAAAATCGGCAAGTTGGGTCACAATTCTTTCAGCAAAAGGAGAAGCCTTGACATTGGCATCGCACTCCCCTACCGCATCCTCGCTAATGTCGATGCAGGAGACAAACGCACCGGGATAGCGTTGAGCAATCATCAAGCCAATGACTCCGGTGCCACAGCCCACATCGAGCACATTGGCATTGGTAACCCAACGAGGCAACGAAGCCCATGCGCCGAGCAGCACGCCATCGGTACCCACCTTCATAGCGCTGATGCTATTGGAAAGCGAGAAATGCTTGAAGCGAAAAGTCGACTCCCGATTTTTGTTCATGATTGCAAATTTACAATTTTTCGCACCTTCGCACAAGTATTTACCGCCAAATTGGTTATCTTTGCATAAAGAAACAAGAATAACGCAATATAACGATATGATAATCAATAGTGCAAGATTTGTAATATCAAACAGCACGGTGGACAAATGCCCGAGCGACAATCGCCACGAATATGCATTCATAGGGCGGTCGAACGTGGGGAAGTCGTCGCTCATAAACATGCTGACCGGGCATAAATCGCTGGCACAGACGTCGTCTAAGCCAGGGAAGACAATGCTGATCAACCATTTCATAGTCAACGACTCATGGTACATAGTCGACCTGCCCGGGTATGGATATGCCCAACGCAGCAAAGAAAGCCGGCAAGCAATCGAAAAAATAATACGAGGCTACATACTCAAGCGGATGCAGATGACCACACTGTTTCTGCTGATAGATGTCAGACATAAGCCTCAGAAAATCGACCTTGAGTTTATGACGTGGCTTGGCGAGAACGGCGTTCCGTTTTCCATAGTATTTACGAAATTGGACAAGCTATCGGCAACGATGGCTAAAAAATCAATTGCCGACTACCAAAAAGAGCTATTGAAAGAATGGGAAGAATTGCCGCCGATATTCGCCACCTCGAGTGAAGACCGCCGCGGCCGCGAAGAAATACTCGACTACATAGAGCAGCTCAACAAGCTACCCATCGATGAAGGTTGAAAAGCATAGATAGGCAAGTGACCAAAATTACTGCAATGATAAAAAAATGCGAACCGGAGAGAGTATTTATATGACAGGCGGTTCGCATTTATGTTTTTTTTGTTAACTTTGTGATAAAAAGCAAACGCACATGTCAACCACTCTAACACATCATGAAGGCAAAGCCACAATGCTCAGCCTCTGCCGCGGGCTGTTCCGGCATATGGAGTCGCAGGGCATTGGCACGGACAAGTTGCGCCATCTCACCAAACTGTTGCGAGATGGGGCAAAGGGAGGTCATTTGCGTCCCGACCGATTCGGAATCAGTCCTGTAGTCCACAATCTGCACACCGCATATGCGCTGTGCAACCGTATCAGTCCCGACATGAACATGGTGGCGGCCATAATGCTCCGCAACCTTGTGGAATGTGAGTTCATAACCTTAGACGATGTGAAAGCGCAATGGGGCGAAGATGTGGCAAAACTGCTGGGCGGATTGCGAAACATCACGCAGTTATACTCCAAGCAAGTAGCTGTGGAGAGCGACAACTTCCGCCGGTTGCTGATGATATTTGCCGAGGATATACGCGTGATTATCATCATGATAGTTGACAGGCTTGAATTGATGCGGCTTATCAACCACCACCCCAACGAACGATTGGTGAGAGAGGTGGCCTACGAAGCCAACTTCCTCTATGCGCCGCTCGCCCACCGATTGGGTCTCTATGCCATCAAGGGGGAAATAGAGGACATGTCGCTGAAGTACACCAACCGCAAAGCGTTTGACGACATAGCGCAGCACCTCAACGAGACGAAGGCCAAACGCGACGCTTATATAGCCGACTTCATACGGCCGGTGAGAGAGAAACTCGACGCGTCGGGCATCAAGTATGAAATCAAGGGGCGCACCAAGTCGATTTATTCCATTTGGAACAAGCTGATAAAGCAGAAGAACGACATAGACCACATCTACGACCTCTTTGCCATACGCATCATCATAGACACGCCCCGCGAGCGAGAGAAGGCCGAATGCTGGCTCGCCTATTCGATAGTCACCGACATGTATCAGCCTAACCCGGCACGCATGAAAGACTGGATAAGCATACCCAAGTCGAATGGATACGAGTCGCTGCACATCACCGTGTCGGGGCCCGATGGCCGATGGGTGGAGGTGCAGATACGCACACGCTGCATGGACTTAGTGGCGGAGAAAGGTGTGGCAGCCCACTGGCGTTACAAAGGGATAAAGAGCGAGGGTGAGATGGACACATGGATGAACAAAGTGAGGAACATACTCGAAGGAGGAGCAGAGGGCCCAATGGAGCTGATGCGCAACTTCAAGATGGATTTCTACGACAAGGAAGTGTTTGTCTTCACGCCCAAAGGCGACCTTTATAAGCTGCCATTGGGAGCCACGGTGCTCGACTTCGCATTTAATATCCACTCGCGGCTGGGATGCCAGTGCACCGGAGCGCGCGTCAACGGCAAGAACCAGAAAATCAACTACAAGCTACATAGTGGCGACACAGTAGAAATATTGACATCGGCGGCACAAACGCCCAAGCAGGACTGGCTCAACTTCGTGGTCACGTCGAAGGCACGCACCAAGATACGCCAGACCATTAATGAGCGGTCGAACCAAGCATCGGAGCTTGCGCGAGAGATGATACAACGTCGCTTCAAGAACCGCAAGATAGAGTTTGACGAAGCCACGATGATGCGCACGATAAAGAAGCTCGGATTTAAGACCGTCACCGAGTTCTACAACGACATAGCCAATGAGACGCTCGACATCAACACCGTAATCGACGCCTACGAGCAGGCATCGGGGCGTAATGTCCAGGAAGCAGAGACACGCTCGGCCGGCGATTTCATCCTTGCCACCAACGACGACAGCAATGGCAGTAAGTCGAGCGATGTGCTGGAGATCGGCGACAACATCAAGGGTATCAACTACCGCTTGGCACGATGCTGCAACCCTATACATGGTGACGAAGTGTTTGGGTTCATATCGTCGGAGGGGGTAGTAAGCATCCACAAGGCCGACTGTCCCAATGCCATACACATGCGCCAGCGCTACCCGTATCGCGAGGTGGCAACACGATGGTCGGGGAAAGTAGGTGGACAATTTGCCACCACGCTGCGAGTGGTAGGGCATGATGACATAGGCATCGTGACCAAAATCACGTCGATAATCAACAAAGAGAAAGATATCGCATTGCGAGCCATATCAATCGATTCCAACGATGGGCTATTTCAAGGGCATCTGTCGGTTGGAGTCAATGATGTGGGCGCACTGAAAGTATTAATCAAGAAAATCAAGGAAGTAAAAGGGGTAAAAGATGTACAACGTGTATAGACACATAGCATTGGCGGCATGCACGATAGCCGCCATATCACTGTCCTCGTGTGGAGGTTCAACCGACAATAAGGGCAGCGAAGCCCAAGTGGCATTTGACGAAGCTCAGCGCGAATATGACAACGGCGATGCGCGCCAATGCATAGCCCTTCTCGACTCGCTCGACAGCAAATATGCCAAAGACATGGACGTAATGAAACAGAGCATGGGGCTGCGTCCCAAAGCCTTGCTGCAAATTGCCGTCGAGGATATCGCAGCTGCCGACTCTATAATCAATGCCAACAAAGAGCGCATCGACAGCCTGCGCCCGCTGATGACGCATATCGATGTGCCCGGCACCGAAGGATACAGCGTATGCAACAGCATGGTCGACGCCAATTTCATGAACAAGACCGGAGTGTCGGCACGCGTATCGGAGATAGGCGAATTTTATCTGGTATCGTCGGTCAATCCGGCAGGAGGACTGAAGCACTGGTCGGTATCGGCAGTGGTGGGCGACAAGATAGCGACTACCGACACTGTGGCATGCGATGGTGCGCTCAACTTCCGCGTCAACAATTCAGAGGTAATCACCTTTACTCCAGCAGGGAGCAAGGAGATAGGCGAACTGGTTGCATCCAATGAAGGGCTTCCGGTAAAGATACTGTTTAACGGGCAGAACGGAGGCTCGAAAAGCATAACACTCAACGCCAAGCTCATCAACGGCATAGCCACAGCCTACCGCTACGCCAAAGCCGTCAACGACATGCGCGATGCCACCATCGACCGCGAGCGACTTAACGCACGTGCCGACAAGCTACAGCAGCAAATCGGCAACAACGGCAACAGCGGCGTAGAGAACACCGGCAAATAGCGATTACATCACCACGCGCATAATCAGGCATACAAAAAAAATGAAGCGGAAGCAATCCGACCATTAAGACTATATATAAAACCATTAAGACTATAAAAAAATTGCAATGACAATACCAGAGATAATAGCAGCAACTCCGGGCCGCGGATTCTCATTTGAAGTGCTCCCTCCGCTTAAAGGGAAAAGCATTGAGACACTGTTTCGCGGCATTGACAAACTTACGGAATTCAATCCCCGATATATCAACATCACCACCCACCGTAGCGAGCTCGTATTCAAGCAGACCGACGGCGGGCTGTATCAACGTGTAGCCCAACGAGCACGTCCAGGCACAGTGGCGGTGGCGGCAGCCATTTTGAACCGTTACAAGATACCGGTTGTGCCCCACCTTATATGCAGCGGCTTCTCGAAGATGGAGACCGAATATGCGCTTATAGACCTGTCGTTCCTTGGCATAACCAACGTGCTGGTGTTGCGAGGCGACAAAGCAAAGCACGATAGCAAATATATACCTAACGAGAACGGCTACCTACATGCCTCCGAGCTCCAGCAGCAAATCAACGAGTTCAACAAAGGCTATTTCATTGACGGGACAACGATGGACACCGGGAGAGGCACCCCCTTCTCATGCGGAGTAGCCGGTTACCCTGAGAAGCATGAGGAATCGCCCAATTTCGACATGGACCTTCAGTTCCTGAAAGCTAAGGTCGACAATGGCGCAGAGTACATAGTGACGCAATTGTTTTACGACAATGCCAAGTATTTCAACTTTGTGGAGCGTTGCCGAGCAATAGGCATCAACGTGCCCATCATACCCGGTATAAAGCCAATCACCAATATCAACCAGCTGTCGATATTGCCTAAGATATTCAAGGTGGACATACCGAGCGAGCTGACCAACAAGCTTATGGCATGTGCGACCGACGAAGAGCGCAAGGCAGTAGGCGTGGAATGGGGCATCAAGCAGGTGAACGAATTGTATGATAGCGGGGCACCGTCGATCCACTACTATTCGCTCAATGCCGTTGACTCCGTGCGCGAGATAGTAAGGAACACATTATAGCCACAACACAAAGGTATAAACGGCATGAAATTCAGCGACATACCGGCACATGAAGCAGTAAAGCAGCAGCTCGTCGACATGGTCGACAGCGACCAAATACCCCATGCGCTTTTACTTGAGGGGAAGAGCGGCATAGGCAAGATGATGATAGCGCGAGCACTTGCGCAATACATCCACTGCACCAACCGCCACGATGGTGATAGCTGCGGCCAATGTCCGTCGTGCCGCCAGCATCAGTCGTTCAACCATATTGACACATTTTTTTCTTTTCCGGCAATCAAATTAAAGGGGAAGACCGAGGGTCCCATATCCGATGACTGGATAGGCCAATGGCGTCAATTGCTCACTGATTCGCCATATATGGACATGAACGCATGGGTAGAGCTGCTCGGCAATGCCAATGCGCAGCCAATGATATATGCCACGGAGAGTAGCGAGCTGATACGCAAGCTCAATTACACCTCGCATGCAGCACGATTTAAGATAGTGCTGATGTGGCTTCCGGAAAGGATGAACGAAGCATGCGCCAACAAGATGCTCAAGCTGCTTGAAGAGCCCCACGACGACACGTTGTTCATTCTTGTAAGCAACGAGCCAGCCAAGATACTTCCCACGATATATTCGCGATTGAGGCGTATAGAAATAAAGCGGTTTGACGACAGCACTGTGGCGCAATATCTTGAAGAGCATAATGGCATTGACCGCGATTATGCCATAGGTATCGCACGGCTTGCCGAGGGTAGCATTCTCGAAGCCCTCAGGCGATTGTCGACGTCGGACGAGTCGAAGCAATTTCTTGACATGTACATATCGCTGATGCGCCTTTCCTACCAAAAGAAGGTGGGAGCATTGCGCAAGTGGAGCGTAGACGTTGCCGATTTCGGACGAGAGAAATGTTGCCGTTTTTTGGAGTATTGCGAACGTCTGACAGGAGAAAACTACATCTACAACCTGCACGACAACCGGCTTGTGATGCTCGACAATGACGAGAGCCGTTTCAGCGTGAATTTCGCTCGGTTTATCAACGAGCGAAATGTCGAAAAACTACGCAAGCTATTTATCGAAGCACGGCGCGACATTGCAGGCAATGGCAATGCCAAAATCGTGCTATTTGACATAGCCGTAAGCATAATACTTTGTCTTAAATAATAAAAGAGCACCACAATATAAGTATCACCCACACTATGAGCCATGAGACCACCAATGGAACCGGCATGACACGTCGGCCGTTTCTTCAACAAGTAGCGCAAATCTACACCGACAATGAGCGTGAAAACGTAGCCAACTACTGTTTCGTAGTGCCCAATAAACGCAGCGCAGTATTCTTATCGAAATATTTCAGTGAGGCATTGACGAGTGGCGAGAACAAAGCAGCCTTGGCCCCATCGGTAATCACCATTTCCGATTTCATTTCCGACCTGAGCGACAAGGTGGAGATTTCACGCATAGAGATGCTATTTATACTCTATGATGTATATGCCGGCATTGTGAAGGAGCATTTGTCGGAGACTGACATTGCCAATGGCAAAGGGCTCGTGGACTTCAACCGCTTCCAGTATTGGGGCGACATCCTCATCAACGACTTCGGAGATGTAGACCGCTACATGGTCGATGCCAGCCAACTGTTCCGCAACATCGAGGGGCTCAGGGAGATAAGCGCCAATTATCTGACAGACGAGCAGATAGAGGTGATACGCAAATATTGGAACGAGGACTTAGTACCCGAACCGGTGAAAGAATTTTGGAAGCATGCCGTGCACACCACAAAACATGGCCAAGGCAAGGCCAACAACAAGAACGTTGCGGGGTTTGTGAAATTATGGCAAGTGATGCACGAAGTGTACGACAGCTTCAGGCAACGTCTCAGCGAGCGTGGCTACGGCTATGGCGGGATGATATACAGGGAAGTGGCCGAAAAGCTGAAGACGATTGATGTCGAAGAATTCAGCCACGAGCGATATATCTTCACCGGGTTCAGCGTGCTGTCGACGTCGGAGCAGTCGATATTCTCGTCAATGCAGAAGTTGGGCATAGCCGATTTCTATTGGGACTATGCATCGCCGGCCATGCATATTAATGGCAACCGAGCTTCAAGGTTTATAAGCCATTATGTCAAGGATTACAAATCACGCTACAATGTGGGCATTGAGACTGTCGACACTTATCCCGACATCACCGTATTAGCCGTGCCATCTACATTCGGCCAGGCTAAAGCGATAGTCCCGATATTGCAGAGGCTGTATCCGCAACTGTTTGCCGACGGCAGCAATGGCGGCGACACTTCAGAATTGGAGCAGACCGCAATCGTGCTACCCGACGAAAACCTCGTGTCACCGATACTCAATGCCATGCCCAAGCAGATAAGCAGCGTCAACGTGACGATGGGATTTCAGCTCAACCACACGTCGGTGGCATCGCTGATCAAGAATATAGTATCAATGCAACTGAGGGCGCGCGAACTGCGTTCGCTCGATACATTCTTCTTTGAGGACGTGATATCGCTACTTACCCATCCGCTGATACGCGCCCGGTATGCATCAATAAGCGACACGATAGTATCGACCATCAATCAGGAACGAATTTTCAACCTGCCGGTGACATTCTTCGACAATGCCGAATACGCACCGCTACGGCCCGTATTCAGTATCGTTAAAAACCTCAACGACTCCGATGGGGTAATCAAATACCTCGATGGCCTTTTGCGCTGGCTCGAGCACGTCATATCGCCCGAAAGCGGCGCTAACGATGTCGACCCGATTGATGCCGACAGCGAGGATGTCGGTCACTACTCTACGAAATTGGAGCTGCAATACATACGCTCTTACCGTGCGGCATTGGATGAGTTGCGCCGTCTCAATGATAAATATTTAAAAAACGGTCAAATATTTTTAGAGGACAAGACCGTGTTCCACCTTGCCGAACGCATATTGGGCAACCAATCGGTAGCCTACGAAGGGATGCCGCTGGAAGGATTGCAGATAATGGGCGTGCTCGAGGCGCGGTGTCTCGACTTCGACAACATAATAATGACGTCGATGAACGAGCGCGTATTCCCGCGCAAGCATTATGCCAAGACTTTCATACCCGATGCCTTGCGCCGAGGCTATGGCATGGCCACCATCGACCACCAGGAGAGCATGTATGCCTACTACTTCTACCGTCTGATAGCACGGGCAAAACATGTCTACCTGCTCTATGATGCTCGCACATCGGGCCTACGCGCCGGAGATATGTCGCGATATATCAATCAGATAAAATACCAGTTCCCTACCGAGAAGGTGACATTTGCCGGGTCGCAATATCGCATCTCGTCGGCAGGAGCAGAGGTATTGACGGTGAAAAAGACGCCCCGAATAATTGCTGAGCTTCAGAAATACTGCGCGTCGTCAGATAAGCCTCGCTATCTTTCTGCCCATTCGCTCAACACCTACATCAACTGCCCGATGCAATTCTATATTGCCAATATTGAGCGGTATTATCCCGAAAATGAGGTCCACGACTACATGGACGAGGGCACCTACGGCACCATTGTCCATGAAGCCGCTGAAAAAATGTATGTCGACCTCAAAGGCGACAACCCATCATTGCCTTTGACCGAAGACGTGTATAAGGTGCTACAAAATGAGGAATACATTGGCAAATATGTAGAGCAATCGCTGAAGAAGTATTATTTGGCGAAGTCGCCCGACGACCCCACGCCCTTGCAAGGCGACGCCGAGATATTCAAGAAACTGATGGTACGCACCCTGCTCAAAATGTTTGAACGCGAGCAAGAATTGAAGGGTATCGAATTTCTGTCGGGCGAAGAGTCGGAATACGGCACGCTCAAAGTCAACGACAAATACACCATCAACCTCAACTTCCGTATCGACCGCGTGGACCGCGTGGCCAATACTGTTAATGATACGTTCATACGCCTCATTGACTATAAAACGGGTAGCGACAAGATGAGCGCCCCCTCAATCGATCGTCTATTTGAGCACGGGAAGGCCACCGACCAGCCAAAAGCTATTTTCCAACTACTACTCTACTGCAATGCTTACGCGCAGAAGCATAATTACGACGGTCCAATACAGCCCTACATCTACAAATTGCGAAGGGTTGCCGTCGACGAGTTCAAGCCTCTGGTCATCAACAGAAATCCCATCACTGATTATGGCGACATAAACAAGGATTTCATGCAACGCCTGGGTAGTTTGCTCGATGAAATGTTTGATATCGATACGCCATTTATGGCTTACCCCGGCAAAGACAACTGTAAATATTGCAAATTCCAAGAGCTCTGCTCGGCAAACTAAGTATTAGTTAAGCCCTTATGGCCGGCCTCTACATCCATATCCCATTCTGCCACTCTAAATGCAGTTACTGCGATTTCTATTCGGGATTGCGCCCGTCAAGCGCCGAAGGCTATATCGAAGCCCTAATCGCGGAACTATCACTACGACGCGACGAAATCAAAGAGCCGATACTGACAATCTACATAGGAGGTGGCACGCCGTCGGTGCTCCCGGTGGCCGACATTGCGAAACTTGCCGAAGCCATCGGTTCGACATTCGACACTTCTGCCGTTGAAGAATTCACCATCGAAGTTAATCCTGAAGATGTCAGCGACAGTCTACTCGAGGCCTACCGCAGCATAGGCGTAAACCGCATAAGCATGGGTGTACAGTCGTTTGACAACGATATGCTTAAAGCTATCAACCGACGTCATGACGCGCAGCAAGCCCTTTTTGCCATACAACTGCTCAGCCGACATGGCTGGAACTATAGCGTCGACTTGATGTTCGGGCTCCCGGGGCAGTCGCTATCGGCTTGGCAGAGCGATGTGCAACGATTGATGGCCATTCGTCCGCCTCACTTTTCCGCTTATCTGCTCTCCTACGAACCTGGCACGCGCCTTTATGCCATGCTCCAATCAGGGAAAGTGGACGAAGCATCCGAACAACTTGCATCCGCAATGCAAGAAAACGTGAGCGAAGAAGCTCATCGGCATGGGTATACTCATTACGAGATATCCAATTATGCCCTGCCTGGCTTTCATTCTCGCCACAACTCAGCTTACTGGAATATGACGCCCTACTTAGGAATAGGAGCCTCAGCACATTCCTACGACGGCATGGTGCGACGCATCAATCCTCCCGACCTACGCAACTATCTATCAGCCCTCAGCAATGGCAAGATTATTGCACAAACCGACAATGAAACCATCGACGAACTATTCAACGACTTCATTATCACCGGACTCCGCACCGCCCAAGGCTTATCTCTGCCTATGCTCCGAAATTGTTTTCCTGAAACTTTCGTCGCCGACCTTCTTGCCGACGCATCAAAATTGATAGCTGCCGGACAACTGCGACTTTCCGAACAATTCCTCGCAATACCCGAACAATACTGGCTCAAATCCGATGCCATAATGCGAGAATTGCTACGCGTATAAGTTTCTAATCTAATATATCGGGGACGCATCCCCTCTATCTGCTCTTGCCGATTGGCCAATCATATGCAGTCGGATTGAAAGCGTTCTTTAAACAACGACGTATTAACCCCGCCGAAAATATGATGCCAAAATAGCCGTCGCGATGACGATGCACCCTCTTTGCGCATCACTTTGCCCATATCTTTGCCTCACTTTGCCCACAACAAGAAAATTTCGACGCAAAAAGTTGTGAAAAGATTTGCAAAATTGCGAAAAACGACCTACCTTTGCACCGCTGAGACAGAAATGGCGCAGCATATTATTTGTCAAATTACCTCTTGACAAGAAAAGGAGAGGTGGGTGAGTGGCTGAAACCACCGGTTTGCTAAACCGACGTAGGACCTAATCCTACCACGAGTTCGAATCTCGTCCTCTCCGCAAACAACATTGATAATCAGAGGATTATAAAGTCGGAGCACAAAATTACGCACACTATGGCGCATTTTCGCTGAGATTTTAAGATTATCAATCAGGTAAACACCGGATATAAATGCCAAGCATTTGTGTCCGGCGTTTCTATTTTTGCCGCCTTGCTTGCGCCAACTTATCGAAGAGTTCGATTGAGCGCTCGGTCGCAAAATATTCCGACCATCGGCCAAACGTATGACATTCGCCGGTGTCCTCATCCGTGAAGTCGTCGCTATCCCACATATCGGCAAGCGACGCATAAATATCCGGGGTCGCGCCGAGAGCGTCGACAACTTCCGTCGGGTATTGCTCGATGAGCGACTGCGACCACTCTCCGAAGTCAATGCCTGGGTTCTCGTGCAGCACGTTCCATGCCGCCTCTTTCAGTTCGGCATAGAAGTCCGGCTCTTCCTCATTGAGCATATTGTCAAGAGCCTCCACAATGGAAGCCATTTCTTCATCCGATACGTTGTATTTGGATTCGTCCATATTTCAAAATCTATGACGGATGTCGTATAAGGATTTCATTTATAGTTTATCAAGTATAGGATTAACTCGTTTAGGTAGCTGCTCCTTCAAGAATGACTTTACCATAATCCATGCCTCAACAATCTTTAAACAATTCATAGATTGAAGAGGTATTGACTGAGAAAATGAGCGAAGAGAACCCGGGTTTAAAAGGTTAAAGCAAATACATGAACTCACGAAAAAGTCATCTTTGCCAAGCATTGAGAGTTGTTCGTGGTAGAACTGCATAGATTTACCAAGAGACATGTATTTTTCTCGATTGCCTTGCAAATGTATACCAACAAAGCAGGCGAGGCAAGACCCAGCTTCATCAAAATCGATTCCGCCCTCCATGCATAAGTAAGCAAGGAGGAATGCATAGTTTTCAATAATGGCATTATCCAGTTTTGAATCGGGGAATTGGTAAAAAGGCATCAAAGTTGAGGCCAATCCACCACTACAGAATCCTATCTCTTCACTTAACTCAAATGTCAGTTGATTTGTCATTTTGCTTTCAGTTCCTCAATTCGTTCTTTGAGTTCAGCGATACGTTCAGTCTTTTCTTCGTTTAGCTTCTCCAACAGCCTTACGCGCTCGGCAAGAACGGCATCGCCGACAATTACCGACACGTCTCCACTATCGGAAGCAGGGGAGTAATCGCCTGAGGTGCGCACTTCTCTCTTTGCTGTATCTTGTCCAGTCAATAGCCATCGAGCATCTACGTCAAAAGTCGTTATTATTTTTACAACCATGTCCACGCTTGGTTTGCTTCTGCGTTGTTTGCTCAAATAATTTGACATCCCTGTTGGTGGTAAGCCGATTGATTTGGCAAATGCGGCCTTATTGCCATTAAAACGCTCATTTACAAGCATTTCAATTCTGTCGTTAATAGTTTCAGCCATACCTTTATCCGTTAAAAATCTTAATTGTTTATTTTTTTTGTTGTGCAATTGTTTTGCCAAATCAATTCAATTGCATTACATCTGCATCGTGATAGAAAATTACTATCGCAAATATATGAAATAACAATCAAAACTACAATAGGACATGACATTCAATGAGCATTACGAAGAAGCCAAGAAGCAACAAAGGCACACTCCTGCGAATGTGTTCATTCAAGGCATAATGGACGTGACTAAGAAGTCGGAAGCGTCGGTTAGGCGGTGGCTTTCGGGTTCATGTGCGCCCGATGCGCTGACCCGCGATGTACTTGCGAAGCATTTCAATACCACCCCCGATGAATTATTCAAAGATTGCGACAACTAAAACTCATCAACCATGGACTACCAACACTACTACCCCGCGGTATTGGCGGCCGCCCACGCACTTGCACACATTACAAAGACAGAGAGATGCGAATATTCGCATCTCTCTGTCTTTGTAGCGGGATCGAGAATTGAACTCGAGACCTCCGGGTTATGAATCCGACGCTCTAACCAACTGAGCTATCCCGCCGTTACTTTGCACTTTCCAAGGCTCGACATCCGTTAGTTTTTCTCATGTCGTTGCCCCTCTTTTGCGAGTGCAAAGATAGGTATAATGTTTTAATTAACCAAATATTTTAATAAATTTATTTTTTATTTATTATCGTCGATGCTCCGCTCGCGCGCTGGTATAGCACGTTGGACACGGAGGCTTTGATGTCGGAAGCTCCGCTTGCTTCAAGCCTGCCCGACGACGCACGCAATCCGTCGGTTTTCACTTTTGATGCCCCCGAGGCTTTGATTGACAGGGTTTCGGCCTTTCCTGCAAGGTCAATATCGGATGCTCCCGATGCTTTCAGGCCGACGTTGCCAGCCGACACGCCTCGCATATCTATCTCCGATGCGCCCGTCACATCCGCCTCTATTTCGTTAGCCGATACCGAGCCGACTTTTAGCTTTGACGCACCCGTAAGGTCCACGTCAATTTTTGACGCAACAATAGTCTTAATATCTATTTCCGACGCTCCCGTGGCACCTACTTCAAATTCCCGTCCGGCAAGGTTGATTTTCCCGGCCTTGAACGATGATGCACCACCCAGCGTCACATCTTCTAATGCGGGCGCTTTGATTTTGGCTTTGAGCTTGTAATCTCCGCGGGTCGAAAGGTCCTTCTTGAGCGCAAGGATAAGGCTGCTGCCCGAACGGCGCACTTCCACGTATGGCAGGATGTTGTCAGGCGCCGTTATTTCCAGGCTCCATGTGTTGGTAGTACTTTGTTCATACTCGACATCATAGACGCTGACCACTTTCAATTCATTGAAATTGCTCACTTTATAAGTTTTAGTCACATTCTTCTTGGATGGCTGAATGAGCGTACGAGCTTCAACGGCCATGATTCCCGCCACCATTGCGATAAGGAGGGTGATGAGAGCTAATTTTTTCATATTTTCTTGTATGTTTTAATTAATATTCATGCTTAAATTGGCAAAAATGGCACCATGCCATCGGCCTTGTATCAATAATACGCAAGAGCATCAATAATGTTACACCTATTTACAAGATTTTTTTTTGCGAAGAATGTATTCGGCGGATATTCACATCATGGAGAAATCGCTCCCACGATAGCATTTTGCCTACGATGAGCATAATATCCTACCGATGCCGGAAATGAATAAAAAAAGCAGAGATCCTGTAAGCCGGGTTATGTCGTTACCACGGGGCGGGCTCACGCCCTCAACCCGCATAACGGCTCGTCATTTATCTTGGCCGCGCACGGGTGCGCGGTCCATAGCAGTCTACCCCCCGGCAATGGGCGAGCAACCCTTAGATGCCGGTATACTTGACCTTGCAACCCACAAGACGTGCGGCACGCCGCATCGCTACGGCGCCCGGTGGGCTCTTACCCCACCTTTTCACCCTTACCTCGGCATTGATACCGGGGCGGTTGTTTTCTGTCACGCTCCTCTACCGTCGCCGATAGCTCTCCGTTAGAGAGTGTGGCGCTCTGTGTTGCCCGGACTTTCCTCAGGCGGCGCATCATTTTTCAATGGCGCTCTCCCCGCGACGAGCCGGACCTCTGCTTGTTGTTGACACAAAGGTAGCAACTTTTTTGTGCAGTTGCAAACATTTAACTAACTTTGGGGGTATGAACATCGACTCTTTACCGACGCTCAGTGCGTCGAAACGCAAACTAATATCATCGCTGCAGCAGCCCAAGCATCGGCGCCAGCTGAGGCTATTCGTCGCCGAAGGTGCCAAATGCATCTCCGAACTGATTGGCGCATTTGAATGTCAAACTCTTGTCGCTACCGCCGCTTGGCTTGAACAGAATGCCGTTCCTTTGCCGTGCGAAGCTGAAATCATCAAAGCGACACGAGCCGATTTAGAACGCATCTCGTCAATGAGCACCGCACCGCAAGTGATAGCTGTGATGAAGATGCCCGACGTTGTCGCCAATCCCGATTCTCAAGGGCTGGTGGTAGCTCTTGACGGCGTTCAGGACCCGGGAAATTTGGGCACCATTATTCGTGCATGCGACTGGTTTGGCATTCGCTCAATCGTATGCTCACGCGACACGGTCGACGTCTACAATGCCAAGGTCGTGCAAGCCACGATGGGCGCTCTTGCCCGTGTCGGCATCAGCTATACCGATTTGCCGGAATGGTTGGCAACGCAGCCCGACGGCAAGGCCGTCTACGGCACGTTTCTCGGCGGTGAGAATATCTACGACGCCTCGCTTGGCAATAATGGCATTATAGTGATGGGCAACGAGGGGAAAGGCATCTCGCCTCAAGTGGCTGAAATGGTGACCCGACGATTGTTCATACCCCCCTACCCAATCGATGCGCAACATGTGGAGTCGCTCAACGTGTCAATGGCGACGGCTATTATTCTTTCGCAATTTCGCAAAAATCAATAAATATAATCTCTGATGGCAAAAACGATAAAGTCGGCTTGGTTTTGCTCGCAATGCGGCGCGGAATCGCCCAAATGGACAGGACGTTGTCCCGAATGTGGCGCTTGGAACACGATGGTAGAGGAACGCGTAGCCACCGCAAAAGGAGCATCCAAATCAATTGGCCCGGCGCGCATGACCAAAAGCAAACCGCGGAAGGTATCTGAAATTGAGGCGCTCGACGAGCCGCGCATCCACATGCCGTCGGAAGAATTAAACCGTGTGCTGGGCGGCGGACTGGTTGCCGGATCGCTGGTGCTTATTGGCGGCGAACCGGGTATCGGGAAGTCAACACTCGTATTGCAAAACATCCTGTCTATCAAGTCTCGACGCATCCTTTACGTGTCGGGCGAAGAGAGTGCCACCCAGCTCAAGATGCGCGCCGACCGTATTGGCAGGTTGTCAGATAATTGCTACATCGTGTGCGAGACTTCGCTGGAAAACATTTTTGACCACATCGAAGATGTAAAGCCCGAACTACTCATTGTCGACTCTATCCAGACCATTGCCTCCGAAGCCATCGAAAGCGCTGCCGGCAGCGTAAGCCAGGTGCGCGAATGTGCAGCCCAGCTACTCAAATATGCCAAGGAGACTGGGGTGCCCGTACTTCTTATTGGCCACATAAACAAAGATGGCGCCATTGCCGGCCCGAAAGTGCTTGAGCACATCGTCGACGTGGTGCTCCACTTCGAGGGCGACCGCCAGCACCTTTACCGCCTGCTACGGGCCATCAAAAACCGCTTCGGCAACACCAACGAAATAGGCATATATGAAATGTGCAGGCGTGGGTTGCGTGAGGTGACCAACCCCTCGGAGATGCTCCTCTCCCCTACTGGCGACAATCTTTCCGGCACTGCAATCGGCGTGGCGGTGGAAGGCATTCGCGCTTTCCTCATCGAGACTCAGGCGCTTGTCAGCTCCGCTGCCTATGGCACTCCGCAACGCTCGGTCACCGGTTTCGACTCCCGCCGCATGAACATGCTCCTCGCCGTCCTCGAAAAACGAGTCGGCTTCAAACTTATTCAAAAGGACGTTTTCCTAAACATCGCGGGCGGACTGAAAGTCGCTGACCCCGCCATGGACCTCCCGGTCATCTGCGCCGTGCTGTCTTCCAATATCGACATTGCAATCCCGCGCAAAGTGTGCATGACGGGCGAAGTGGGTCTCTCCGGCGAAATTCGCCCCGTCACCCGCATCGAGCAACGTATATCCGAAGCTGCCAAACTCGGCATGGAGACCATCATAATCCCTCGCCACAACCTCAAAGGAATTGATGCCTCCAAATTTTCCATCAAAATAGTCGAAGTAAGCAAAGTTGAAGAAGCCTTCAACAATCTCCACAATATGTAGCCAGCTAAAAAATCGCCCCTATCAAAGCTAAAAACGCCGGCCTACAATAGCTTCATAGCGATGGCAGCACATGCCTCGGCATCGCATAGCGCATGATGATGGTTCGACATGTCGTAGCCACAAGCCGCAGCCGACAAGTGCAACTGATGGCTGGGTATATCCAGACAACGGCGCGACGCCGCAAGCGTGCAATAGAACCTATATCCGGGATATTCCATCCCATATTCGGCAAACACTGCCTTGAGGCAACTTTCATCAAACGGCCGGTTGTGCGCCACAAGTGGCAACCCGCCTATGAGCGGCTCTATCTCTGCCCACACTTGTGGAAACAACGGCATCCCATCGGTGTCGTCACGCGTCAATCCATGCACCTGCGTCGTCCAATACGTATAATAATTCGGCGAAGGCTGTATCAGGCTATAATACTTGTCGACTATCTCTCCGCCGCGCACTACTACGATGCCGACGCTACACACACTCGACCTGTTGCCATTGGCCGTCTCGAAATCTATCGCAACAAAATCTTGCATTTCTTATATTCCCCTACTTTTTCCATTGAATTTGCGCAAGGCCATTTCCCATTTTGAAATGCCACGCAATAATTCCATTGTATTTTTTTGACGATTGGCCCTAATACATCAGATGTTTCTTACTATTATCCTTCCACCCGGCATTATACTCCCTATCTGTAAAATAGACTTTGAGGTCGGCTTGATACTCGCGGTCCACGAAATACACCTTTTTGTCGGCTTGATATGACCGGTCGGTAAAATACCATATGCCTTTATTCTCATTGGAATTTGCACGATATTCCCTGTCGGTTTTATACACCACCAAATCTGCCTTATATTCGCGGTCTACGACATACACTTTGACATCGGCCTGATACTCCCGTTCTGTCGAAAACACCTTTTGACCATATGCCGATCCAACAGTCAAAAGCAAACTCATCATTGCAAATATCCTACGCATAATCAATCGGTTTATTATCAAAGTAACTTATCTGCCATATTAATGCCCTAATGATAGCGCCTCAATAACGGCTTCCCCCAAAGATAGCAAGAAAATGCGAACTTACCAAAATTACGAACCAATGTAAAAAGCAATGCAAAAAAAACGGACACAAATGCCACTGCATTTGTGTCCGTTTTTTACCTGATTGATAATCTTAAAATCTCAGCGAGAATGCGCCATAGTGTGCATAATTTTGTGCTCCGATTTTTTAATCATTGATTATCAATGTTGTTTGCGGAGTGAGGGAGATTCGAACTCCCGATACCCTTTCGGGGTATACAAACTTTCCAGGTTTGCCTCTTCAGCCACTCGAGCATCACTCCTTGCTGTTTTGCGGTGCAAATTTAGGCAATTATTATATATTTTACAACTGTTTCTCCACAAAATCATCAAATTTTTCTGCTCCATCCCCTATCATATACTCCATAGAAATATCGCAGATACCAATTTAGCTGAATATCTGAGCCAAAATTATGACGCCCATTTTATTTTTTTGGAAGCTGTGAGATTACTTGCGCAAAAATTGTTAAATTTGCCATATGGAGTAGAGGAGTTGGCAGCATATTACTAAGGTAGCATTTATTAACCTTAGTTCTACTTCCTTTTTATAATTTCAGCAAATTTATTAAGGGCAATTGATTAATTGCTATATTATTAATTATAATTGTTTTTTATCATACCTAATTATTTGGGCATTATGGACTTTAGTTGGACAGATATTTATCAAGACTTTCTGAACAATAAAAATATGAAATGCTCGGAGCGGGAATTTCAAAATTGTATTTATTCCGTATTCCGTTATTATCTGCGTTGGCAAAGCAGTATCATTGCAGAAGAATGTATTCCTATTGGTGCAGCAAACACCATTCGTCCGGATTTTGTTTTATACAAAGACGATATGCCACAAGTAGTGATAGAATCCAAAGAACCCAACCACATTCAGACTGAAAGGAATAGAGATCAGCTGTTTTCCTATATGCGCCAGAAGAAAGTGGATTTTGGCTTATACATAGGAGAGGTAATACAGTTGTATTATGATGAGCCTTCTGATGCTGAATTGCCGATGCTGATGTTCACATTGGGATATAATAAGGAGGATCAATACGGTTCTGCATTTGTCAACCTTTTCAACTTTGTGGATTTTGACAAAAATCGGATTACTGAATATTGCACAAATAGAATTAAAGAGATACAAAAAGAAAAGCAATTGAAGATTGACATTCAGCAGTTGACTTCCGATGAAGGCGTAGATTTATGTTTATCCTTACTAAAATCACATTTTATTTCAAAAGGGTACTCCGAAACGGATGTGGAAATGATTTTGGATGAAATCGAGATTACTCTCAAACGAAAGAACTGTAATATAATTACTTCATCATTCGTTGATATTCCAAGGGAGCATCCAGCCCAAATAACTATAAGGAATGAATTTAGTGCATCAAAAAAGAGACAGAAATATTCGGTTAATGGTAAAGGTGCATATTATAAGAATGGCAGTGCTTTGGAATTAGTCAAAGTGTATCTGAATGACCATCCATCAACTTATAATTCTATAGCGTCCATATTTAACGGATATGTACCAAACTATGTGCTATCCAAGGAAGAAGTCGAAAGAAAGGAAGGGCGCTCTTTTGACAGAAGCAAAACTAAAAGGTGGCATAAAGATTGTCCGTTGGTAAGCAGTGACGGTGTAACGTTCTATGTGACAACTCAAGTTGGCGATAATTGTCCGATTGATTTTAAAGATATTGTATTGCTGTCAGAACGATTAGGATATAAAATAGAACCAATATTATAAGACTATGTCGGAAGTTTTACGATAAGAACTGCGCACACAGCTTTGGATTATGGCGTAGGCAGCCGTAAGCCAATAATGCAGGTATCTTTATCGCCGATGTGTAATTTTTAGCCATCTTCGTTGCCAAATTATTGCAGTGGCCGGTTTTATTTCTTATATTTGTAGGCCTTTTTTGGCAGGCCTTTACGATTTAATTATAATATCCGGCGCCTTGGCTTTTGGGCACCGATTATTTCTGTAACAGCAACTCAATTTTTAGATGGGCGTGTTTAATTTTTTCAATAAAAAATCGGACAATACCGAACAACTTTTTTTCACTACCGACATCCATAGCCATGTCGTCCCTGGCATTGACGACGGTTCCCCTTCCGTAGAGCGGTCTGTCGAACTTGTCAAACGTATGATGGATTGGGGCCTTGAAAAACTCATCGTCACCCCTCACGTCACGCAAGACACCTTTGAAAACACCCCTGAGATCATAACGGAGGCCTATGGCGAACTTCGCACCGGCCTGTCGCAAGCCGGCATCGACATCGAAATGGACTACTCGGCCGAATATCGCATCGACGAAATGTTTGTCGAGCAACTCGAAGCGGGCATCGTCCGACGCCTGCATGGCGACTATCTGCTCGTGGAAAACTCCTACATACAAGAAGCTTTCAACCTCGACCAAATCCTTTTTCAAATCATCATGAAAGGATTCCGGCCCATTCTCGCCCACCCCGAACGCTACATTTATTACTACGACAAACGCGAACGCTACGACGAACTCCACAACAACGGCATACTCTTCCAAGTCAACCTTCTCAGCCTTGCCGGACACTACGGCAAAGAGCAGAAAAAAATCGCCGAAATGCTCATCGATAAAAATTATGTCGACTTCGTCGCCACCGATTTGCATCGACGTGGCCACATCGAAGCTATCAACAACTACCTCGCTTCAAAAGACTACCGACGCCACCGCGAAAAACTTGAAGGCCGCATCTTTAACGACCGCCTGCGCGAGCCTTCCCCCAAATAATTTCGCCCCCCGATTCACGCCACAGTTGCTTCACAATCGTTCTCACTGCCGGCTCCTACTTCGCCCCCGATCCAAGCACAAGCAATACAAGGCTCAACAACAGCAATCCCAAGTCAACGATTTTTGCCTTTACGTTTTTCTCCCGCAGGATGATTGCGCCATACAGAAATGGTATGATTACACTTCCTCGGCGTATCATTGACACTATCGACACCATCGACCCGTCCTCCGACAACGAATGGAAATAGGCAAGATCGGCGATGGTGAGAAACAACGCTATGCATGGTATAGTCCATCGCCATTGGAATGGGTCGGCAGGCGTCGCCTCTCTCCTACGCTGCCTGCGCATCAGCATCATCAGCAACACCCCCATTATCACGCACTGGTATAGCGAATACCACGCCTGCACCTCAAGCGGCGCATAGCTCCGCAATAGGTACTTGTCAAATAGCGCACTGACAGCTCCAAGCACCATCGCCCCTACCGACATCCACAGCCATCGCGACCTACGCAACGAAAAACCCTCTTTCGCTCCGATACGCGAAATAAAATATAGCGATGAAAAGCCGATGATGATTCCAATCCATTGCAACACATTCAACCGCTCCCCGAAGACACACAATGCACCGACAAGCACCAACACCGGTCGCGTCGCATTCACAGGTCCCTGTATCGTGAGCGGCAAATGTTTTATCGCAAAATAGCCCAATATCCACGACGACAGCACTATCACCGCCTTTACAAATATCAGCCCGTGCCCTCGCAAAGTATCCCCAAGACCTATGTGACCCGAAGCTATGTTAGCAATAATCACCGGCGACAAGTAGAGCGCCCCGAATATGGTGTTCAGCAGCAACACCATCAGGACATTGTTACCCTTGACCGACAACTTCTTGAATATATCGTAAACGCCCAAGCATATCGCTGATAGCAAAGCCGGCAATATCCACTCCATGGCCCTATTCCTCCATCACTCCGTAGACTACGCGGTGGAGCAACGTCGACGCTTTGTCGGGCGATATCGTCGCATCCGTCGCCATCAACCATAAATGCACTGGCGGTAGATAGCTATCGTAGGGCGGCTGCACATAGCTCCGATCTATGACGTGGAACCCCAATCGCTGGTAAAACTGTATTCGGCTTTGGGCCTGCGCCGACAGATGTTCCGGCTCCACCTCAAGCAATATGGGCATCGGCGCACAATGCCGCTCAAGTATACGTATCGCACTGCTACCTATCCTACGGCCTCGCAACCTCGCATCAATGACAAAATGCTCAACATACATAAATTCAGGGAACTGCCACGTCGTCATCATGCCTACTATTTGGCCATTAAGATATATGCCCCACAACGTCAACTTGCCGCCGCAACGCGCCTCTATCATATCCCAACTGCGCTGCTCTGCCGGTGGAAACGCCTCAAGGTATATCTCCTTTGCTGCTGCGAGTTCCGACTCCGATTCTATCGGCGATATAGATATTTTATCTTCTTCAAATATGGTCATTTCCTATTCATTTTTCTCATTCGCAGATCTCGTGTCATTCTCTGCCCATTCTATCAATAATTTTCCTAATCTACAGGTCGCATCATCCCCCACTACCTTCGCCAGAAACTCCGGGTGAAGAGTATAAGCACGGTGAATAGCTCCAATCGGCCTACCAGCATGATGAACGACAGCACGAGCTTCCCGGCATCAGGCACCGACGCATACGACGATGCCGTCTCGCCAAACCCCAACCCGGCATTGCCAAGACATGAAAATACTGCAAAATAAGCATCGTCGACCGACATCCCCAATATCGACACCACCAATCCGCTTATCATCAATAACGCCAAGTAAACCACGAAAAAGACCGCGACCTTGAGCGCCAACTCCGGCGGCTTCACCACCCCATTGACCGTCAACGGATAGTAACGATTGGGATGCACCACCTTCTTTATCTCATTTTTTGCACTCTTTAGCAAGAAGATAACTCGGTCTATCTTCAAACCGCCCGATGTCGACCCGGCGCACGCTCCCATAAGCATCAACGCCATCAATACCGGCGCGATCACCTTGCCCCAAGTGTATACGCTGTCAACCGAATAGCCTGTCGACGTTATCGCCGATACCACCTGGAACAACGGTTCTACAAGTATCTTCTCCAAATCCGTCTCCCCATCACTTAGCACCACTCCCACGATAAACAATGTCGACAACAGTATCACTACTACGTATCCCCGGAAAATTGCATCGCTCAACGCTCGCCTTACCTGGCCCAACGAGGCTCGATAAATCAGCACAAAATTCACGCCCCCCAAAAACATGAATATTATCACCGGAATTCTCACCCCCAACGTCGCCCACGCCTCCGCCGACTCGCCTGAGCAGGAATTAAATCCTCCGGTCGACACCGTCGACAACGACTGGCACACAGCTTCATACATCGGCAACGGGCCTATCCACAATATCACCCCAAGCGTAGCTGTCAGCACACCATATATAGCCCACAACCGCTTGGCTGTCTGGCTCACTCGTGGACGTATCTTATCGTGCGTGATTCCGGTAGCCTCGGCATTAAACATCTGCATGCCACCCGATGAATTGAGCATTGGCAGCAATGCCACTGTAAAGATGATGATACCGACTCCTCCAAGCCACTGCATCAGACATCGCCACAGGTTCACCCCTCTTGGCACATCCTCAATATTTTCTAACACCGAAACTCCGGTCGTAGTAAATCCCGACATCGACTCAAAAAAGGCCTCTACTATACTGAGCCGCATTTCGCTCAACATAAACGGCAACATCCCAAACAATGAGAAGATTACCCACACCAACGCCGTAAGCAACATCCCATCTCGCTTGCCAAGCTCTCTCACTCGCGGCTTCACCGTCAGCACTATCGACAAGCCTACTACCACATTCGCCGCTATGGATATAGCAAACGCTTCTACCTCTGCCTTGTCCGTTATCAATGAATAAAAAAACGGCACAAGCATGAACATCGCCTCCACAAGTATTAGGAAGCCGATTATCCTCACCAACTCCATCACGTTGATATTAAGGCGATGCCTACTTCGCATTATCGCTCGTGCGCTCATCTTTTCTCGCTATATATTCGCATTCTACATCTCTGTTATTTCTCCGTCACCACGGCCTTCCGCTATCCAAATAGCTTCTCTATCTTATGTATTACGCCCGACAAACAGAACACCACCACGCGGTCCCCTGGCTGTATGAGCGTGCCGCCAGTCACAAGCATCCCTCGCCCGTCTCTCACCAACCCGCCTATCGTCATGTCGCGCGACAGCTTCAGGTCCTTGACCGGCGATCGAGTTATCTTCGACCCAGGTTTCACCTCCAGCTCTGCCACTTCGGCATCGGCAAGCGACAAAAACTTCGACGACTCCGAATCGGCAGCAAGCAATATCTGGAATATCTTGCTCGACGCCAACAGTTTCTTATTTATTATCGTTCCTATGTTAAGCCCCTCTGCCTCCGATATGAATTGTATATTCTCTACCTCGGCTATGGTCTTTTTCACTCCGAACTCTTTGGCCGACAAGCTCGCCAATATGTTGGTCTCAGAGCTGTCGGTCAGCGCTATGAAGGCATCCATATCCTCTATGCCCTCGTCAAGCAATATGTCATTGTCGCGCGCATCCCCATATATTATCTCGCAGTTGGGACATCTCTCCGGCAAGCGGCGGCACACTTCGCGATTGTTCTCGATAATCTTTATCCTGTAATCTGCCCCAAGCAACGCGGCAAGCCTCACTGCTATGCGCGACGCTCCCATTATCATGACATTGCGCACTATATGGTTATCCTTGCCACACAACTGCCTCAAATCGTCTACATTCTCGGGCGTCGTGGTCACATAGATGATATCGCCGGCAAGTATCTCATCATTTCCTCCCGGTATGATTGTCTCATGCCGCCGTGTTATGGCGCTGATATGGAAATTATTGTTAGTGAAGGTCATATCTCGCAATTTGGCGCCTACTATAGCGGCGTTCTCATACACCTTCACCCCTACCAGCACGAGCTCTCCCTTATGCAACTCAAACCACTGTCGCACCCACGAGCGCTTCAACGCTGTCTTTATCTCCAACGCCGCAAGCTGCTCCGGATATATCATATCGTTGATGCCATGTTGCAAGAAAAAGTCTCGGTTTTCGGCCAATAGATACTCGTAATTGTCAATGCGGGCTACCGTGCGCGATGCCCCCAAATCTTTTGCTATCGTACACGCCATCAGGTTCTTATCCTCCGACGGCGTCACCGCTATAAACAGGTCGGCTTTATGCGTCCCTGCTGCCTTGAGCGTCTCAAACGACGTCGGACTCCCTTTCAGCGTCATCAGATTGTAATTGGCATCTATCCGCTCGAGCTTTGTCTCATCGCTGTCTATCAGCACGATATCCTGCTCCTCCGACGACAACAATTTCGCTATATGCTGCCCTACTTCACCAGCTCCTACTATGACTATCTTCATAAGTTCTCAAGTATTATTTTACTGATACTCTCGGCATCCATGCCACACAGCTTATACAACTGCTCCGGCGTGCCCTGCGCTACAAACTTATCTGGTATACCTATATTGACCACGTGCCTGCGCATCCCGTTGTCGTCAAGCCACTGGCGCACTGTGCTCCCCAAACCGCCATTGGTCGTACCATCCTCTACTGTCACTATCATGCACTCCTTTTCAGCTGCCTTGCGCAGTAGCTCGGCATCTATCGGCTTTAGGAATATCATATCATAATGCGCGGCCTTAACGCCTCGGCCCGACAATGCAGATATCGCTTTCTCTACCTCGGCAGCGATTGGCCCTATCGACATAACCACGACATCGCTCCCATCGGCAAGCTCCCTCCCTCGCCCTATCGGCATCTCCTCCATCGCGCTGCGCCACTCTATATTCCGTGCCTCCCCGCGCGGATACCTTATGGCAAAAGGCCCACCGTCGTGGTGCAACGACGTATACATCAAGTCGCGAAGCATCTTCTCATCCGACGGCGACGCTATCGTAATGCCCGGGATAGGATTCAGGTAACTCATGTCGTATGCTCCATGGTGCGTCACCCCATCCTCGCCGACGAGCCCGGCGCGGTCAATACAAATGGTCACAGGCAACGACCCTATCGCCACATCATGTATGATATTGTCATACGCCCGCTGCAAAAACGACGAATAGATTGCCACAAATGGCCGCATCCCATCCTTACACAACCCGCCGGCAAAGGTCATCGCATGCCCCTCCGATATCCCCACGTCAAATGTGCGCTCCGGATACACGGCCTGCAGCTCGCTTATCGATGTCCCCGACGGCATGGCGGCCGTTATACCCACCACTCGGCTATCGGCTTCAGCAAGCTCGACAAGGGTCTTTCCAAACACCTCCTGCCACTTGGGCGGCCGTGCCCCTTCACCCTTTAATATCTCGCCCGTCAGCGGATTAAACCGCCCCGGCGCGTGCCATGTGGCCGGATCGGCCTCTGCCGGCGCATACCCCTTCCCTTTTATTGTGCGTAGATGCAACAGCTTTGGTCCCTTGATGTTTTTTATGTCATTTAGCACACGCACTATCCTACGTATGTCATGCCCGTCAAACGGCCCGAAATACCTTATATTCAACCCCTCGAATATATTCTGCTGCTTCGTTATCAGCGACTTTAGCGAATTATTAAAACGCAATATCGACCCGCGCCTTCTCTCGCTCACCAAATGCATCTTCCGCATCGCCTTATAGGTCTTATAGCGCAACGCATTATAAGCGGGCGACGTGGTCAGATGCGCCAAATACCCATTTAGCGACCCCACATTGCGGTCTATCGACATGTCATTGTCATTCAGTATGATAAGCAAATCATTTGGCATATTGGCTGCATTGTTGAGCCCCTCAAAGGCCAGGCCGCCCGATATCGAGGCATCCCCTATCACTGCCACTACCTTGCGTTGTGGATTATCGTGCCGAAGCTCCGACGCCACCGCCATTCCCAATGCCGCCGATATCGAATTCGACGCATGTCCGGCCGTAAACGTGTCATACTCGCTCTCCTGTGGATTAGGGAAACCGCTCAAACCGTTCAGCCGACGATTCTCCCCAAACCGACCCCGCCTTCCAGTCAATATCTTGTGGGCATACGCCTGATGTCCCACATCCCACACTATGCGATCATATGGCGTATTAAAAACATAATGCAATGCAACGGTTAGCTCTACCGACCCCATCGACGACGCAAAATGCCCCGGATTCTTCGATAGATTATGGATAAGGAAATGGCGTATCTCACTGCACAACTGCGGCAGCTCTTCCAATGTCAGCTTTCGCAAATCCTCCGGCAGCTCCACCTTGTCAAGTAGCGGAGTCGGCATGTCGGCCGGCTGTGCATACGGTCCACCACTATCATTTGCCATTCTTTTTACCATTATCTGCGTTTTTGAAATATTTCTTATACAACGGTACGATAATGATAATGCCCGATGCCACTATGGGGAAAAGCGTACGCAGATTGATCTCCGTGCCAGTCTTAACCAATCTATCCACATACCATATACATATTATCACCCAAAGTGCCGCAATACATAGCAGTCGAAACACAGTAGCACCTTTCATTATCTTATCTCTTTTCTTATTCGTTTTTAATTACAATTTACAAAGATAACAAATATATTTTGCCACTGCAATATTTAATTCGGCTCTTACACCCAAAATTCATCTCGAACTACACATACTCAACACTTTCCAGCGCATAATTTTTCTCAACGCTCATTCCGACCGTCGCGATTTCTTATGCGCTGGCAAACACGCCCCATTGCTGCTACGCATCATTTTTTCGCCCACATCGCCGGCGATGCCGTCAATCAGCTTTAATAATGGCCACCTTGTTGCTATAGGCCGGGAAGGTCACCGCGCCCGACTCTACCGTGGCCCGCTGGCCGCTGTATAGCTCCGTCGCTCCTCCCCATGCAAACGTTGTCCGGCAACCACATTCCACCCCAAGCACAATAACAATGATAACGTAAGTAGATATGACCTTTTCATGATACAAAATTTTTCCACAAATATACACCGCCACCCCCAATATCGCAATACTGATTTATAACCATTTGCACCATCCTCGGAGAGGCGTCTTGTGTGATATCCCAAAATGTCAATGTCCTCTTTTCCGCAAAGTTACATCGACGCCATGACGATAGTTCGCCAAATTCATACACCTAAAACGTTAATTTCCGTTATTCCCATTATTGCGCCCCTCTCGCAGCCACCAACCACCATCTCTATCTTTTAACAATCAACCGTCTTTTGAGATCAGCTGCAAAAGCCGGTTGAATTGTTAATAGTATCTCTGACACACAGAAGAAGTGGGGCGAAGGGTGCATGTCGGAGACATGGCATTGTGGTTAACCCCAGGCTTCATCCTGGAGTAGTCAACTGACATTCACAGATTTAGCCTCGGAGAGACATCTTGTGATACATGTACAGTTATGCCGGCCCCTTACGACAGACATGCATTATATATGCCCTTAAACTTGCTTAAAAACTTAAAAACTTACGATGCTCTAATACATTATATAAGAAAAAAAATCGTAAATTTGCAATCTTAAAGAGTACATTCAATGAACTGCTTGCAAATAGACCAGAATAAGATATAACGCTTCGGCGTAGTTTTTAACAATAAGAAAACTCCCTTGTAGTCGAAAAGGCTTTGGTCAGCCGGCAAGCACTACATCGGAGTTTTTGTATTTATTAATCTTTCTTATTGACATAATAAGTGGACAATAAAAATATCGAAATAAAGGAGTTCCATCTGTTT
>JAQXRH010000038.1 GCA_029218425.1 Bacteroidales bacterium
CTCAAGCCGCAGGAATATGCTAACGAATGTTAACTGCAAGTCAAAAACGAGCAAAAACTCGTTGATATATAGAATAATGTCACTACCTTTGGCAACGAAATTGAATAGAACATTCACAACATGACCAATATACTTACATCCCTGGCATCGAAAGGGGACGCTAAATACGGCAATCGCATAGCCTTGACGCAACGTGTGGCCGACAACAAATGGGCACCCACCGAATGGCACTCCCTCCACACGCAAGTCGACAACGCTGCTGCCGCATTGGAAATACTCGGAATCTGCGAACAAGACCATATAGGCATCTTCTCCAACAACCGTGCTGAAGTCATCGTCACCGACCTCGCCGCCTACGCCAACCGCGCAATTCCCGTATCCATCTACTCAACAAGCAGCAAAGAGCAAGTGGAATACATCGTGCGCGACGCCGACATCGCCCTGCTCGTGGTTGGCGACCAATCGCACTACGACATTGCCCGCAACGTGGCTAAGTCCTACAATCGCCTCCGCCAGATTATCACCATCGACGAAGCCGTCAAGGACCCCGACGACGACACCACGATCACATTCGCCCAGCTCCTCGAATTGGGCAGCCACGCATCAGCCGAGTGCCGCAACGAAGTCGCCCGCCGCTCCGCCGCCGCATCGCCCGATGACGTGGCCACGCTCATCTACACCTCCGGCACCACCGGCGAGCCCAAGGGCGCCATACTGCCCCACAGCGCCTTCGATGCTGCCATAGCGATACACGAAAAGCGCCTCACGATGCTCTCCGAAAACGACACATCGCTCTGCTTCCTCCCTCTTAGCCACATCTTCGAGAAAGCGTGGACCTACTTCTGCCTCTACAGCGGCATCATCGTCAACATAAATTCCGACCCCCACATCATCCAGCGCGCCATCAAGGAGGTGCGCCCTACATGCATGTGCAGCGTGCCTCGCTTCTGGGAAAAGGTCTACACCGCAATCGACGAGAAACTCTCCACCACCAAAGGCTTCAAGAAGTGGATATTCAACCGCGCCATAAAAGTGGGACGCCGCCGCAACCTCCAATACGCCCGCATGGGAGTGAAAGCCCCATGGTGGACCGAGATGCAATATAAATTCTTCTTTAAGAAGGTATTCCGCCCCCTGCAGCGCGTCATAGGCGTGGAAAACGGCAACATCTTCCCCACCGCCGGAGCACCGCTGTCGGCCAACATCACAGAGTTCCTGCAAGCCTGCGGCATCAACATCCTCATTGGCTACGGCCTGTCGGAAACAACAGCCACCGTGAGCTGCTTCCCCCAGACGGGCTACGAGATAGGCTCCATAGGCACCGTGCTACCCGGCATAGAAGTGCGCATCGGCGACGAAAACGAAATTCAGGTCAAGGCTCCTACCGTGATGCGCGGCTACCACAACAAACCGGAAGCCACCGCCGAGGCATTCACAGCCGACGGCTGGTTCCGCACCGGCGACGCCGGCTACTTGACACCCGACGGCGCATTAGTGCTCACCGAACGCATCAAGGACCTCTTCAAAACTTCCAACGGCAAATACATAGCGCCACAAGCCATCGAAAGCCGACTCGGCGAGGACAAATATATCGACCAAGTTGCCGTGATTGGCGACCGCCGTAAATATGTCACCGCCATCATCATCCCCGCCTTCGAGGCGCTCAAAGAGTATGCCCAGCGCAAGAAAATCGCCTACAAATCAATAGAAGAACTCGTCAGAAACGCCGACATCCGACGCATGATCGAGGAGCGCATCGAAAAGCTACAGAAAGAGTTTGCCGGATTTGAGAAAGTGAAAAAATTCACCCTGTTGCCCAACGCTTTCACCATGGAATCGGGCGAGCTGACCAACACGCTCAAAATACGCCGTCCCGTCATCAACCGTCGGTACGCCCGGGAAATCGAAGCAATGTACGTCTAAGAAGCTCTACCATTCGCCATTTCACAACCAACCTCCTCTCCCACCTATGCACAAATCAAATGCCGCCATCGCCATAGTATGTCCGGTGTACAATCGCGCCGACATTGTCATGCCCACCCTCCGGTCATTTGCCGCGCAAACGCTTCGTCCGCTCCGCATTATCCTCGTTGACAATGCCTCGACCGACGACACCCTTGCCGTGTTGCAGCAATGGGCCCACGAGGTGAGCGCCCCCGATTTCACCGTCGACATACTTCAATGCGCCACCCCGGGCGCTGCCGCGGCTCGTAATGCCGGGCTGGAGGCCGTAGCCGAACCGTGGACCATGTTCTTCGACTCCGACGACATCATGCCTCCTACACACGCCGCCAACGTCCTACGGCAAACCGACGGCACCGACATCGTCGGCTGGAACGTCGACGGAATATCCGGCGGCTCAAGCCACCGCCTTTCATTCCTGCGACCTGGCAAAGAGCAATACGACAACCTATTCCACGGAGGAATGGCTACCCAGCGTTGGGCCGCCCGCACTGCGTTGCTGCGCGCCGTCGACGGTTGGAACCCACAAGTGAGATACTGGGACGACATCGAACTCGGCGCACGGCTATTGGCGCAAAATCCGACCATACGCCACCTGGGCGACAGCGGCATCAAAGTGATGGACTCCCCCACATCTATCACTCGTTCGGCAACGGGCCGGCCAGAAATGGCAACCCTGGCATTGCAGAGCATCGAAGCCACCCTCTCCCCTACTATTGGCGCCCGGAAAACCCGACTGTGGTGCATCACAAAATTAGCCATAGAGTGCGGCATTGCCGACCGTGAAGGCCAACGCACCGGGCTACGCCTGCTCAACTCCATTGGCAACATCCCCCGACGAGCCATGTGGGCTTATCGCCACACCCGCGCCGGTCTACCCGGCGCCGCACGCATCCTCCACTCCCTCCACCTTCTCTAAATCCATCACACCTACTCCCCCTCTCCGACCAACCACAAAGTGCACCGTCCCACTTGCCCCTTGCCCCAAAAAGGCGCGACACTCCATAGGCTCCCCATAGGCTTTCTCGGCAGTGGAATTTTCGGCGTAATTTTTTTAGGTGGAAATATTTTTTCTTATCAAAAAGTTGTGGTATATTTGCAACGGAAACGGGAGCGTGACGCCTTTTTGATGCCACGCTCTCAATTTTCACTATTTCACTATTTCCAATTAAGTATCTCAAAACGGTCCTGCCGATTGAGATGCTATTATTTTTTGAACGATACAAAAAACCGACACGCAGCGTAATGCGCGGTCACGCCAAACGAAAAAGTCACCAAAACCGGGGAGATGCAGCCGGCCATCTGCACAAACAATTAACCGAATAATTAACCTAAAAATTTCAATATTACTATCATGGCAATCACATTCATGACCAAAGAGGGGTACAAAAAGAAGATGGAAGAAATAGCATATCTCGAATCGGTAAAACGCCCCGAAATATCACGCGCCATCGCTGAGGCCCGCGACAAAGGCGACCTCTCCGAAAACGCCGAATACGACGCTGCAAAGGAGGCTCAAGGCATGCTCGAAATGCAAATCGCCAAGCTCAAAGACCTCGTTGCCAACGCCCGCATCATCGACGAAAGCAAACTCAACACCGACGAGGTGCAAATCATGAACAAAGTGAAAATCAAAAACCTCACCAACGGCATGACCGTGGAATACACCATCGTTGCCGACAGCGAGGCCAATATGAAGGAGAAGAAAATCGCTTCTTCCACCCCAGTGGCACAAGGTCTGCTCGGCCACAAGCTCGGCGAAGTGGTCGAAATAAAAGTGCCCTCGGGCGTAATGAAATTCGAAATTGTCGAAATCAGTTTCTAACATTTAGTCATATCTTCAACAGCTCTGACAATGGCAACTATATTTTCACGAATTGCAGCAGGCGAAATCCCCTCCTACAAAGTGGCGGAAACCGACCGCTATTTCGCTTTCCTTGACATCAACCCCGTTCAGCCGGGACACGTATTGGTAATTCCAAAACGCGAAGTCGACTACATCTTCGACATCGACGATGACGAGTTCGCCGGATTGCAGCTCTTCGCCAAAAAGGTAGCGCGCGCTTTGCGTCGTGCCATCCCTTGCCGAAAAGTAGGCGTGGCCGTCATAGGTCTGGAAGTGCCTCATGCCCACATCCACCTTGTGCCCATGAACGATGAGGGCGACTTGGACTTCTCCAAAAAAACCACCCTTGCCGAAACCGAAATGAAAGCTATTGCCGAGACTATTGCGGCTGAATATGCAAAGGAAGCATAACCATCACTTGAAAACCATTTACCAACAATGACCCGCACTTTATCACTCTGCATAGCTTTGCTCTCAAGCGGTATCGCATTGCTCACTTCATGCTCTTCGGGCGACAAATGGCACGTTAAAGCCACCATCAACGACGCCAACGGCAAGACGGCTTTGCTCGAAGTGAGCGACAATGGCCGCTGGAACGTGCTCGACTCGGCAATAATCGGCAACGACGGCAAATTCTCCTTCGACCGCATGCGCACCGACTACCCCGACATCTACCGCATTACCGTCGAGAAACATGCGGTATATTTCCCCGTCGACAGCACCGAAACCGTATCCATTACAGCCGACTATGCCGATATGGACGTCAAAAGCTCTATCTCAGGCTCGAAATCGGCCGAGACGATGCAGCAAATCAACGACCAAATCGCCCAAGCGCTCTCTACCGCCACGCCCGAGCAAGTGGTCAACAATGCCGACCTAAAACGCAACCTCGCACTTTTGGTGCAAGACGATTGGGCAAGCATTTCCGCCTACTACCTCATCAATAAAACGATAGGCAACCAGCGCCTTTTCAACCCGGCCATAGCATTTGACCGCGGCATCATTTCGGCCGTAGCCAATGCCTATCTCAACGTCAAGCCCAACGACCCGCGCACCAAGTTGCTCGAACAATTGGCTTTGTCCAACCGCCGAAACTACGGAAAAGGCACTCCGATTCAGGCTGTCGAAATCTACTTCCCCGAAATCACTCTCGCCGATTTCAACAAGAAAGAGCAGAGCCTATCGGAACTATGGCAGAAATCCAAAGTCACAATCCTCAACTTCACAGCCTACACCGCCGAAGAATCGCCTGCCCTACAGCTTTTGCTCGGCGAAGTCTACAAGAAGTACCACGACCGCGGCCTCAACATCTACCAAGTGGGGTGCGACCCCGAAGAATACCGTTGGCGCATGGCCGCTGAAAGCATCCCCTGGACCGCCGTTTACTGCGCCGAAGAGGACGCATCGCAATTGCTGCGCTACAATGTAACTTCGCTTCCCACAACATTCGTCATCGATGCATCTGGCGAACATATCGAGCGTGTCGACGACATCGCCACCCTCGACGCCATCGTAGCCAAATACATCTAACGACAGCCACCATCGATGCCGTCGTAGCCAAATACATCTAACGACAGCCCCTCGATGCCATTCCGCCGTCTGACCGGCCGAAACAACAACACATCACCCCCGCACTGCCTGCCTTCACCAAGCACCAGCTGCGGGGGTAATTGTCTTATAAACAATGACCACAGAAATATTATTAAGCAATTAACGCAAAAAAAGCTCCAAAAAAATTACCAAATATGGGAATTTTTTTATAACTTTGCAGCAGTAACCAAGAGCTATTGACGCTTATGAATATTTTTTTCAAAGATGAAGCGTTATCCGAATTGTATTCAAATGGCAAAACTGAAGACCGCAACTATAAGCGACTATGCAAGAACAAGAAGTTGGTTGAAGGTTATCAAAGAGCTGTCTCAATCATGTACGATGTGAACTCAACAGAAGAGCTCCGACTTTTCAGCTTTCTCCACTACGAAAAACTGAAATACACGAAAGAGCCATTAAGCTCTGTGAGATTAGTGAACGGAATGGTTGAGCGTTTACTATTTATAGAAACGGACGACGGCATCGAAGTTGAACTTTTAGAAATAGATAGCACTCATTATGGCAACAAGAAGTAACCGAATAGTTCCTGCCAGGGCAATCCACCCGGGAGAAATCTTGCGTGAAGAGTTGCAGGAACGTGGTATCAAACAAAAAGA
>JAQXRH010000039.1 GCA_029218425.1 Bacteroidales bacterium
GTGTGGCAGGGATGCAAAATGCCACGAGCACGCCGGCAATGGTGGGGTGTATGCCTGAGTTAAGGAATAGGAACCATATGACGCCTCCGACGCCGAGGTAGAATAGTTTGCTCTTGATGCGTAGCCATGAGCCCATGAGCAAAACGCCAAATAGCATAAATGCGTAGCAGAGCAACACGGTATCGATCTGAGTGGAGTAGAATACTGCGATAACGATGATGCCGCCGATGTCGTCGACTACGGCAAGGGTGGTGAGGAATATCTTTAGCGAGAGCGGGACGCGTTTCCCGAGCATGCTGAGCACGCCGAGGGAGAAGGCTATGTCGGTAGCCATGGGTATGGCGGCGCCGCCGGTATAGTCGGTGCCCATTGAGAATGCGAGGTAGATGATTACCGGGACTACCATGCCTCCTACGGCCCCCACAATGGGGAGTAGGGCTTGGCGGAATGATGATAGCTCGCCAACGAGCACTTCGCGCTTTATTTCCAAGCCGATGGAGAAAAAGAATATCGCCATCAGAGCGTCGTTGATGAATTGGAGCATTGTCATGGGGTGGCCGGCGTGGGAGAAGATGTTGAAGTTGCCAATCTGAAGCCGTATTTCTTGCTCCCAAAACTCGTAGTAATGGCCGTTGATTGCGGGGATATTAGCAACGATAAGCGCCAATATGGTGGCGAAAATAAGCACATTGCCGCCTGTGGCATGGTGTTGCAATGCTTGTCGAGCGGCGTAGTAGATGACGTGCGCTTGGTTGTTGAGCGTTTGCACGGAGTTTTGCAATACGGTTGCCGGTTGGAATCCTTGCTGACGGGAGTTGTCGTCGGGTCGGATATCTCGCTGATTGTCGGAGCCTGAATTGTTATTGGAATTTTCCTGCTGATTAATCATAGACGATAGTATTTAATTAATGATGTCGCTCCATAAACTATTGGAAACATGAGCGATGAAAATGATTAAATATTTCTTTTTTTGTTCAGTTGTACTTTCAACCCTCACGGGTAATAGTGGCAAAGTGCCGAGAATATTTATTGGACTTAATATGATAATTGCGATAGGAGTAGTACGACAGGCTTGTGCACAAATGCCAAGCCTATCGCCGAGGGGCCGTCGTCAATCGAGTTTCAGAACGGCGAGGAATGCTTTTTGCGGTACTTCGACAGAACCTATTTGCTTCATGCGCTTTTTGCCTTTTTTCTGTTTTTCGAGCAGTTTGCGCTTGCGGGAGATGTCGCCGCCATAGCATTTGGCGGTAACGTCTTTACGCACGGCCTTAATCGTTTCTCGAGCTATGATTTTAGCTCCGATGGCGGCCTGAATGGCAATGTCGAATTGTTGACGCGGGATAAGCTCTTTGAGCTTTTCGCACATGCGTCGTCCGAAGGTTACGGCGTTGTCGGCATGGGTCAATGTTGACAACGCGTCGACGCTTTCGCCGTTGAGCAGAATGTCGAGTTTCACCAATTTTGACTCGCGGAAGTCGTAAAGATGATAATCGAAGGAGGCGTATCCTTTGGATATGCTTTTAAGTTTGTCGTAGAAATCGATGACGATTTCGCCCAGTGGCATGTCGAAAATTATTTCGACGCGGTTGCCTGAGATAAATTCCTGTTTGACGAGCTCGCCACGTTTGCCAAGGCAGAGGGTCATTATCGGGCCGATGAAGTCGGTTGTGGTGATTACCGATGCACGTATGTAAGGCTCTTCGATATGGTCGATAAGGGTGAGGTCGGGTAGCCCTGAGGGGTTGTGTACCTCTGTCATGTTGCCTTTCTTGTCGAAAACGCGGTAGGAAACGTTGGGGACGGTGGTGATGACATCCATGTCAAATTCGCGTCCGAGGCGTTCCTGCACGATTTCCATGTGAAGCAAGCCGAGAAATCCGCAGCGGAAGCCGAAACCGAGTGCGGCAGATGATTCGGGCTGGAATGTGAGCGATGCGTCGTTGAGTTGCAATTTTTCGAGCGAAGAACGTAGGTTTTCAAAGTCTTCGGTCTCAATAGGGTATACTCCGGCGAATACCATAGGCTTGACTTCTTCAAAGCCGTCGATGGCCGCTTCGCAAGGGGCATTGACGTGGGTGATAGTGTCGCCTACGCGCACTTCCTTTGAAGTTTTGATGCCGGAGATGATATAGCCTACATTGCCGGCGCTGAGATTGCTGCGAGGCGACATGTCGAGCTTTAGGATGCCGATTTCGTCGGCGTGGTATTCTTTCCCGGTAGATACGAATTTCACGAAGTCATCTTTGGCAATGGTGCCGTTGACGATCTTGAAATAGGCTATGATGCCGCGGAATGGGTTGAAAACCGAGTCGAAAATCAGGGCTTGGAGAGGCGCGTCGGGGTCGCCTTTGGGAGCAGGGACTCTTTCGACAATAGCTCGAAGGATATCTTCGATGCCGATGCCGGTCTTGCCCGATGCTCGTATTATCTCATCGCGTCTGCACCCGAGCAGTTCTACAATCTGGTCTTCCACTTCGTCGGGCTTGGCCGAATCGAGGTCCACCTTGTTGATTACAGGGATAATCTCAAGGTCGTTGTCAATGGCCATGTAAAGGTTGGAAATGGTCTGAGCCTGGATGCCTTGCGATGCATCGACAATCAAAAGCGCACCTTCGCATGCGGCGATAGAGCGCGACACTTCGTAGGAGAAGTCGACGTGTCCCGGGGTGTCAATGAGATTGAGGGTATAGTTTACGCCGTCGATGGCATATTCCATCTGTATGGCATGGCTTTTGATTGTAATGCCACGTTCACGCTCCAGCTCCATGTCGTCGAGCACTTGGGCTTGGAGGTCCTTAGGGGCGACTGTGCCGGTGTATTCGAGGAGACGGTCGGCGAGCGTGCTTTTGCCGTGGTCGATATGAGCTATGATGCAAAAATTCCTAATATTTTTCATCGTGTTGACATCTAATGATATCCGTCATGTCACATTGGTGCTGCACGTTGAATATCACAAATTTTTAGGATGCAAATTTACGCAAAAAAAATTAGAAATCATACGTAAAAGGGCATAATTCGATGCCGTGGCGGTGAGAAATCGCGAAACGTAGAGTCAACTGGCAAGTGCAAAATCGCGAAAATGATGGTGACGGGAGGGGGCGAGTGTGCAGTATAATTATGGCTGCTAAAGCATTGTGGACAAGGGTCAGAAAGGCGTTGGGCCGTCGTCGGACGATGGGCTTAGGTTGGCACTTCCTCCGGAGAGTGGGTCGGCGATAGAAGATCCTGACAATGGGTCGTCGGGGGCATTTATTCGAGAGCCTACGGTGGCTTCGCCATATATTGGGTCCTCTTCGGTCCAATTTTCAAAGCGGGTGAACTGGCCGCGGAAACGGAGGCGCACGTCGGTGACTTGGCCGTTACGGTGCTTTGCGATGATAAATTGGGCGAGGTTGCGTATGTCTTTGCCTTCGCTGTCGGTGTCGCTCTTGAGGTAATATTCAGGACGGTGTATAAAGCACACGATGTCGGCGTCCTGCTCTATGGCACCTGACTCGCGGAGGTCGGATAGCTGCGGGCGTTTGCCATCGGTGCGCGATTCCACGCTACGGTTGAGCTGCGAGAGCGCGACGATAGGTATGTTCAGCTCCTTGGCGAGCTGTTTGAGCGAACGGGAAATCATTGACACCTCTTGCTCGCGTGAGCCGAATTTCATGCCAGAGGCATTCATGAGCTGCAGGTAGTCGATTATGATAAATTGCACGTTGTGCTCGCGGACGAGTCGCCGCGCTTTGGTGCGCAATTCGAAGATTGATAGCGAAGCGGTGTCGTCGATGAAAAGGGGAGCGCTATAAAGGTTTTTAATTCGTGCCATGAGCTGATCCCATTCGCGATTTTCGAGACGGCCGCTTTTGATTTTGTCGCTTTCGAGTTCGCTGGTGTTGCAAATCAGACGGTTTCCGAGCTGAATGTTGGACATTTCAAGGGAGAAAATGGCTACCGGCGTGTTGTAGTTTACTGCCATGTTTTTGGCCATGGAAAGTACGAAAGCGGTCTTGCCCATTGCAGGGCGGGCGGCGATGATGATAAGGTCGCTGCGTTGCCACCCAGAAGTTATCTTGTCAAGCTCGTGGAAGCCGGATTCCAATCCCGACAAACCTGAAGCGCGGTTGGCGGCGGCTTGTATCTGTTCGATGGCTTGCTGTATGACGGGGTCGATCTGCGTGAAGTCCTTTTTGACATTTCGCTGGGAAATTTCGAAGAGCTTGCCTTCGGCTTCCTGCATCAAGTCGTCGACGTCGTTGGTCTCGTCGTAGGCCTTAGCTTCGATATTTGAGGCGAATGATATGAGTTCGCGGGCGAGGTATTTTTGCGCTACGATGCGTGCGTGGTATTCGACATTGGCCGAAGAAGCCACACGCGAAGTCAGCTCAGCAATATAAGCCGGGCCGCCTACCTCTTCAAGCGTGCCGTTGAGACGCAATTGCTCCATCACGGTGAGCATGTCAATAGGGCGCTGTGCGGCGCCAAGCGACTGTATTGCCTCGTAGATTTTCTGGTTGCTCGGCTCGTAGAAACTGCCGGGATGAAGTATGTCGCACACTATGGTGTAGGCGTCTTTCTCGAGCATTATAGCGCCGAGCACCGCTTCTTCCAGGTCTTTGTCCTGAGGCTGCACTCTTCCTAAAGTGTCGATTTTGGATTGTCCTTGATATTGGGGGCGTGAGCCGTCGCGCCGACCTTGTTTGTTTACAAATTCCATAGTGTGAATAATATTTGTCGCAAAAGTAGCAAAATTGGGCGGTATCGCCAAATGCAATTCCAAGGAAATATCAACAAGATATTTTCAACCGTTAAAATGGCAATGTAAATAAATATTGTGTAACTTTGCGTATTAAAGAATTACGGGCGGTGAGGGATGCGGATTTATGAGGGATGCGTATACTTTGTGGACAGTGTTGTCGGGCGGTGACACCTGCAGTGTTGCTCCGACATGGCTGATAGCTGCTAAAGATTGATAATTAATAAAAATGATTTGGAATGATAGTATTTCCCAATGCAAAAATTAATATAGGGCTATATATAACTCGCAAGCGAGAGGACGGATACCATGACATAGTCACCGCAATGGTGCCTGTAGATTGGTGCGACATTCTTGAAATAGTGCCGGCCCGAGGAGAGGAAACCACTCTGACCGTGAGTGGTAGAGACGTAGCTTGTCCGCCGGATAAAAATCTTGTGATGCGAGCTTACCGAGCAGTGGCAGAGCGCTACGACCTACCACCGGTCGATATATATCTGCGCAAGATTATTCCCGATGGGGCGGGCCTCGGTGGCGGTTCGGCCGACGCTTCGTTCACCATCAAGGCGCTCAACGAGCTTTTCCATCTTGGCCTTTCGGATGCAACGATGGCCGAAATAGCATCTACGATAGGCTCCGACTGCCCATTCTTCATATATAACAGGCCGATGTTGGCTACAGGCACCGGGACTACCATGGAGCCGATAGAGGTGGATTTGCACGGCTACAGTGTGGCGGTTGTCAAGCCCGATGTTTATGTTTCGACGGCTGAAGCATATGGCGGTTGCCACCCGCGCCAGTCGGGGATAGATTTGCCGCAGGTGTTATTGACGACACCGGTTGCGAAGTGGATGGAAGCCGGAGTGAAGAACGATTTTGAGGATACCGTGTTTCCACGCCATCCGGCAATAGCTGCGGTGAAAGCCACGTTGCAAGACCTTGGCGCAGAATACGTGGCAATGTCGGGTTCGGGTGCCGGAGTTTTTGGCATATTCGGGCGTGACATTTTGGCAGACGAGATTGCCAAAGCTTTGCCAGGCACTGATGTGTATGCTGCAAAACTTTGAACGATAGCCAATTTAGGTTGTTATTATTATGTTGATATGCAAAAACTGCGAGTTTGGCAAGATTTTTGCATATAGATTATAACGTAAAAATTTCAAATTAATCATGACCCAAAAACAACATAACCACTCCACAGCTGATGAAGCACAGGAAAGAGAAAGCAGAATAGAGACACCTGATGTAGATAACGCATCGGCCGCCGATGCTGCAGCCGAAACGGCCAATGCCGACGCTGAACCCGAATTGTCGGAAATCGATGCATTGAAACAGATGCTCAAAGAGCGTGAAGATGCCCTTGAGAAAGAGAAGAAGGAGTATCTTTTCTTGATGGCCGATTTTGATAACTTCAAGAAGCGTACACTTCGCGAGAAGACTGAAATCATCAAAAATGGTGCTGAAAATGTGCTAAAAGGCATTCTGCCCATCCTTGACGATTTCGAGCGCGGTATTGAAGCAATAAAAGATGAAGCTACCGCCGTGTCGGTAAAAGAAGGCATGGAATTGATATATAATAAATTCGTCAAGTATCTTCAGCAAAATGGGGTTAAAGAGATACCCACGGCCGATGTAGTATTTGATGTGGACCTTCATGAAGCCGTAGCTATGGTGCCCGTCGACGACGAAACTAAGAAAGGCAAGGTGATAGATACCATAGCCAAAGGCTATATGCTCAACGACAAGGTGATACGCCATGCCAAAGTTGCCGTAGGACAATAACCTGCGCGAAGCGACTGCAACCAACTATCATACAGAAAATCACTCATCGTGAAATAACAGATTATGGCTACCAAAAGAGATTATTACGAAGTACTTGGCGTTGCGAAAAACGCCTCAGCCGAAGAAATAAAAAAAGCCTATCGAAAATTGGCTCTTAAATGGCACCCCGATAAATGGACTGATGCGCCTGAAAAAGAGAAAAAGGAAGCAGAGGAGAATTTTATCGAGGCGGCAGAGGCCTACGACGTGCTCAGCAATGAAGAAAAACGTGCAAAATACGACCAATTCGGGCACAATATGGGTCCGCAAGGATTCCCAGGCGGTGCCGGAGGCTTCAGCGGCGGATTTAATATCAATGATATTTTCTCCCAGTTTGGCGATATTTTTGGTGGCTTTGGAGGCGAATGGGGTAGCGCAACTGGTGGTAGGGCGCGTAAGCCGGTGCGCAAAGGCTCGGACCTGCGTATCAAAGTCAAGCTCACGCTTGCCGAGATAGCTACTGGCGTGTCAAAGACGCTCAAGATACCCACACAGGTGAAGTGCGAGCATTGTAATGGCACCGGGGCAAAGGACGGCACCTCGTTCACTACGTGTAGCGCTTGTCACGGTACGGGAGTGATAACCCAGGTGCAGCAGACCATACTTGGAGCGATGCAGAGCCAGTCGGTATGTCCGCATTGCCATGGGGAAGGGAAGACGATAACGCAGACATGCTCCTATTGCCATGGCGATGGCACGGAGCGCAAGGAGCAGGTGGTAAGTTTCAACATACCTGCCGGTGTGGCTGACGGTATGACTCTCACTGTGAAAGGTAAGGGTAATGCGCCGCGTCATGGAGGCGTAAACGGTGACCTTCTGGTGCTGATAGAGGAGATTAAGCATCCCGAACTCATACGCGATGGCAATGATGTAATCTACAATCTAATGCTTGACCTGCCCACTGCGATACTCGGTGGCGCGGTTGAAGTGCCTACCATTACCGGACGAGCTCGACTGAATATCCCGGCCGGGACACAGCCTGGCAAGGTGCTACGTCTGCGTGGCAAGGGCGTGCCGTCGCCCGATGGCCGACCAGCTGGCGACGAGCTTGTCAATGTGATGGTCTATGTGCCCGAGCAGGTTGATGATAATATTAAGTCGGCGGCAGAGTTGCTTTCAAAGAGCGAAAATGCCAAGCCGTCGGAGTCAACAAAACAGCGACTCTTCTCTAAACTGAAACATATCTTCGAATAAGAAGGAAATTGTATGAACAAACCAATCGGGGCGATGTCGTCAAAGTGGAAGCATCGCCCCGATTTTTCATTATATGGGGGCGTATGCAGAAAGTCGGTTGAAATGTTAAGCAAAGTCGGCTGGAATGTTAAATAGAGCGAGGCGTGGCAAAGACTCGTGGTAACTGCCCTAGGCTCTATGACTAATGTTGAGTGCTAAACTTTGTGAAATGGGCAATAATATTTTGTTAATTCACACTTTTATGTTAAATTTACGGCAAAATGTTAAAAGTGGGTGTTTCCACACGCATTTTTTAAGTTTTTGACGTAAAAATCGGGAAATATTAAACAGAATTTAATAATATTTGTTTAATATTGTAAAAAAATATCAGAAATGAAGAAATCAACGATTTGGTTGCTTACGGTCTTGATGGTCGTCACCTTTATGGGTCTTCTATATATAGAAATAAAATATATGGACGACGTCATAAAGATGCGCGATGACCAATTCTCCGAAGGGGTGCGCCGAAGTCTGTATATGGTAAGTTCGCGGCTGGAGCAGGAAGAGACACGCTATTATCTTGAAGATAATGTGAGTGGAGTAGAGTCGGCAGCGCTATATTCGCAGTATCCCGACGGTCAACCGCCTCATCTTGGCGGCATCAGCTATTCGTTTAACACGTTTTCGGGATTGGAAGGGTCGCTGACGATACGCGGCGACGTAGACAAAATATCTAAGCTGCAAGGCGATCAGCTTGCAGCCCTTGACCGCACAAATGCCATGCGAGAAGCGCAAGCTCGCCTTGACGACAGGGTGCGCTATCAAAAAGGCATACTCGACGAGGTAATACTAAAGATAAGCACGCAAGCTATCAATCGTCCCGTGCTCGAACGCGTAGACTCTACCTACACCCGGGAGATAATCAAGCGCGAGCTTGAGAGCAATGGTATTAACATACCGTTCAGCTTTGCCGTAGTCAACCGCAATGGTATCCCGGTATATACCACTGAGGGATTTCCGAATGTCAGCGGGGATGAGGATAATACGATGTTTACTCAGCCGCTGTTTCCCAACGACCCGGCCAATAAGAAGATATTCCTAAAAGTATACTTTCCGTCGAAGACCAAGTATATACTTAAATCCGTGCGGTTCCTTATCCCGGCTATCATATTCACGATAGTGCTGCTGATAGTATTCCTGTATGTCATCATCTTAGCCTTCAGGCAGAAGAAACTCAATGAGATGAAGACCGACTTCATCAACAATATGACCCACGAGTTTAAGACGCCAATTTCCACCATATCGCTTGCCGCACAGATGCTCAACGACGACTCTGTTAGAAAGTCCCCGGGAATGTTGCAGCATATATCGTCGATAATCAATGACGAGACCAAGCGGTTGCGTTTTCAGGTGGAGAAAGTGTTGCAGATGTCGATGTTCGACCGCAAGAAAGCCACGATACGCTTGCAGGAGGTGGATGCCAATGTCACCATTAACAACATAGTAAATACCTTTAAGCTTAAAGTAGAACGATATGGAGGGTCGCTCCATGCATGTCTGGATGCTGAAGATGCTATAGTCAATGTCGATGAGATGCATTTCACCAATGTGATATTCAATCTTCTTGACAACGCAGTAAAATATCGTCGAGAAGAAGTGCCGCTCGACATCAAAGTGACCACCGCCGATATAGCCAACCAGCGGCTACAAATCACCATTGAAGACAACGGTATAGGCATCAAGAAAGAGCACCTTCGCAAGATATTTGACAAGTTTTATCGAGTGCCTACAGGCAACAAACACGATGTCAAAGGTTTCGGCCTCGGTTTGGCTTACGTCTACAAGATGATTTACCTCTTGGGCGGTACGATAAAAGTAGAATCAGAACTTAATATTGGAACAAAATTTATAATCATATTACCACTAATTAAAAATTGACGATTATGGAAGAACGTATGCGTATACTATTGTGCGAGGACGATGAAAACCTCGGCATGTTGCTCCGTGAATATCTCCAGGCAAAAGGATTCAATGCCGATCTTTACCCCGATGGCGATGCCGGCTATAAGGCATTCCTTAAAGGCAAATATGATATCTGCGTGCTCGATGTGATGATGCCTAAGAAAGATGGATTCTCTCTTGCACAGGAAATCCGCACCGTCAACTCTGAGGTGCCCATCATATTCCTTACTGCTAAACAGCTCAAGGACGATATACTCGAAGGCTTCAAAATCGGAGCCGATGACTATATCACCAAACCATTCTCGATGGAAGAGCTCGTATTTCGTATTGAGGCCATCCTCCGCCGCGTGAAAGGGAAGAAAGGCAAAGAAGTCACTATGTACAAGATAGGCAAATTCACCTTCGACACCCAGAAACAAACTCTTATGATTGATGACAAAGTCACCAAATTAACCACAAAAGAGTCGGAATTGCTGAGCCTGCTTTGCGCGCATGTCAACGAGATACTTGAACGCAACTTTGCGCTCAAGACCATTTGGATTGACGACAACTATTTCAATGCCCGTTCGATGGATGTATATATCACCAAGTTGCGCAAGCACCTCAAGGATGATCCTACCATCGAAATCATCAATATCCACGGCAAGGGTTACAAGCTCATAGCCCCCGATGCCGAAGTCTCTGTCGAAGAATAGATATTACTTGTAGCTTCGGCTTCATGACATATAACTCCCACACGCTTCACTGCTCATGTTGAGCTTGGCGTATGGGAGTTATTGTATAGCTATATCATTAGTCGATGGTGAAGGCTGAATAAGGAGACTGCCCGAAGATGCTGTCGGCACGGGTAGCGTTGATCTTGCGCACATTGTCTTCAACCATTTGGCGGAAATACAACGCTGTCAAAGTGTCGCCCTGGGCCATTAATGCCTGGCAACGGCTGTTGATGTTCATGAGCATTTCTTCTATTGCGATGCCTTTCGCAGGCATATTTATCAGCTTGTTGGCATATAGATTGGCCATTTTGTCGACCAAAGCATAACGGCTAAGGCGGTGAGCGGCTTCGGCTGCTTTTTCTTCCTCCTCCTTGTCACTTCCGCACGACGAAAAGGATAGCATTATGATGCATCCGGCAATAAAAGAAATGGCTATATGAAAGAATCGTGTATTGACTTCCGTAGGTTTCATCGTAGAAAAATTGGAGCAAAAATTTAATTGATTACAACATCGTCGCCGAGAATATCGCCGATATGCTCTTTGACACGTTCCATTAGCCAGCGTGGGGTAGAGGTGGCACCGCATATCCCGATACGTCTTATCCCCGTAAGCCATGCCGGGTCGATGTCGGTTTCATCGCTAATAAGGCGAGTGGAGGGATTGACGGCATGACATTCCGAGAAAAGGAATTTCCCATTGCTACTCTTCTTTCCTGAGACAAAAAGGACTAAATCGTGGTCGGCGGCAAAACGGCGCAAAGAGTCGACGCGGTTGGCTACTTGACGGCATATTGTATCGAAGCTGCGAAACGTAGCGCCTGATTGCATGCGTCGTTCAATTTCAGAGATGATATTTTTGAAGCCCGACAGCGACATCGTAGTTTGTGAATAAAGGTCCACATCCCGGCTATAGTCGATAAGGCCGAGGTCGTCGACACCTTGCACTACAATGGCATTGCCATCGGTTTGACCCACAAGGCCATTTACTTCGGCATGTCCGGGTTTGCCGTAGATGACAATTTGCCTGCCTATGGCGGCGCCTTCGCGGTAGCTCTCTTTGATGCGGCGTTGCAAGCGAAGCACCACCGGGCAAGTGGCATCAATGATGCTGATACCGTTGCGTGCGGCCGTTGCGTAGGTGGATGGCGGTTCGCCATGAGCACGGAGCAATACCCTGACGTTGTGAAGCCTTTCCAGGTCGTCGTGGGTGATGGTTGTCATTCCTTTTTCGGCGAGACGCTTCACCTCGTCGCTATTGTGTACGATATCTCCCAAGCAATATAATTCGGCATTATTAGCGAGAGCCGCTTCAGCCTTGTCGATAGCGGTGACGACGCCGAAACAAAATCCGGAGCCCTCATCTATCTCTATTGTTATAGCTTCGTCCATCGTAGCATCTTTAAGACTATTGGATTTCAACTGATGTCATCGGCCGACAACGCTATTGAAGCGATTTATGAGCCATTCGTTTTGCTCGTCGATGGTCATATTTGAATTGTCGAGGTCGATGGCGTCGTCGGCGCGACGTAGCGGACTCTCTTTGCGGGTCATGTCGATATGGTCGCGCGACATCACGTTCTCGAGCACCTGCTCGTAGGTGCTTGTGGTGTCGCCCTTCTGTTGCAGTTCGAGCCAACGGCGGCGTGCTCGAGTTTCAGCCGGAGCATTCACATAGATTTTTAGTTCGGCATCGGGGAAAACGGTGGTGCCAATGTCGCGGCCATCCATCACTATGCCACGCTCTTTGCCAAAAGCCTGCTGTTGCGCCACGAGTGCATGCCTGACGGCAGGTATTACGGCTACTGGCGATACGCTCGACGAAACGCGCAACGAACGTATCTCCTTCTCTACGTCTTCGCCGTTGAGAAGCGTGTGTTGCCCGTCGGGGCAAGGTAGGAAGTCGATATGGATGTCGCATAGCGCTGAAATTAGCTTATCGGTGGCCACGCTGCCATCGTCAAGTATCATGCCATGTCGCAAAGCATAGAGGGTGACGGCTCGGTACATTGCTCCGGAGTCGATATAGCGGTATCCTATACGCTTTGCAAGCTCTTTTGCCATTGTACTTTTGCCCGATGATGAAAACCCATCGATAGCAATAATAATCTTTTTATCGTTATTCATATTAGTAGATGAAATCGTTGATGTCGAGACGCAGATTGACCATAAAAGTCGTTGCGCCGGTGTGGGGCTGGGAGAATGCCAATCCTATGCCGAATTTATTGACATTCAGTCCTGCGCCTAACGAGAAGCCTGAAAGCATGCTTCGCGAATAGGTGCTCATGTCGGTGCGCGTCTTGTAATTGTAGGCAAGTGATAGATAAAACCTGTCGGAAGGTGTGATGTCGGCTCCGAATATCAGGTGGCGGAACAGGTTGGAGCTAAACGAATCCTTTTTTTGTGGCTCGGTCATAGCGGTGCCATCGCCCGGGTCGTAATATGGCAAATGCCATTTTGTGAGGTTCCATGCAGTGATGGAAAAACGTATTGGCAAGGTGCCGAAGCTTTGCGCCCATCCTAATCGAAGGTCGAAGGGAAGGCGGTCGTAGCGGTCGTGAAAACGTTTGACCTGGCCGCCAAGGTTGGCAACGACAAACGATAAAGAGAGGTCGTGAGCCTCATCGTAGTAATTGATACCTAAGTCGGTAGCGACGGCCAATGCCGAATATTCCTCGTAGCCGCTATATATCATTTTCAATGTGGCTCCTCCGCGCAATTTGTCGGTTATGTCGTGGGAGTAGGTGCCCGAGAAAGCGATGTCTTTTGGCGAGAAATCGCCGGTAAGGATGCCGTTCTCGTCGGCGCCTTTTATAGTGCCATATCCGTAGTATTGTATTCCAGCTGCCCATGCGCCATATTCACCCGCTGCGCGCCCATATCTAACGCCGGCAAAGTTTGAATCGCCAAGATAGCGCATATAGCTAAATATCAACTGGTTGTCCATTTCTCCGCCAAGCAAACCGGGGTTTTGGTCGGTAGAGCCAAGATCGCCGTCGATAGTAGTGATATTGACGCCGCCAAGACCGTAGATGCGTGCCGAGGAAGTGGTATTCAGGAAATTGTAGGCGGTTGAACCATCCTGAGCCGACATAGATGGGAATGTGGCAAGGATTGATATGGATAATATGAGGTTGCGTAAATTCATTCTTATATTCAACGGAGCATGTAAATGATGAGTGACTAATGCTCTTCTATTATAAACGTATATTTCCAGGTTTTAGTATATTAGTTAGCACGCAAAGTCTCATATTCAACCTTTTGGCAGGATGACTCTATCGCCAAGCTTTTGAGCGTAGTCGCGGCGCAGTTTGTCAAGGTCGGCAATGTCGAGCATGATTGCTTTCACTTTATCCATGTCGCCGGCTTTGGCCACTTGTTTAAGTTCGTCGCGCTTATTGCGTATGTCGTATTGCAACATGGCGTCTTTTAGGGCGTAGATGGCCCGTGGCAGTAGCTCGTCAAGTTTTTCCTTCTCCGATTCAATATGGGAATACTTGGAGTGGACCTTGCTTAACTTGTGCTTGGACGATGCCATTTGGGTGACTGTGCGGCGTAAATCGTCATCGGGCGACGATGCGAGGTGGCGTATGAAAAACATCTCGGTTTGTTGGTCGAGACGGTTGTAATGGGCATTGTCGATTGTCTCGAGCAGCATCTTTTCTTTTTGGGAGATTTGCTCTAACGATATTGCTGTATTGCGTATCTCGGCCGTTCCCTTTTCCCATTCTTCGGCGCGCTGTTGTAGCGATGCCGCCTCAGCCGCCGCTCTGTCGCTTTCCCAATCGCTGTCGATGAGTTTGCGGCACTCTTCAACGATACGGCTGTAAATAGGATTGCAGAATGTAATATTGTCAAATGCAAATTCTTGCATTATGTAGTCGATGACGCGGATGTTGACCTGGCGGTCATCGTCGTCGAAGGTGGGCAGCTCCACCATCCCGTATCTCACAATATACCGGGCTATGTCATGCTCAAATGGAGCAAGGATGCCGGCTCTGCTTTTGTCGTGCTGAATGAAGGCGGTGCCGACTGTCGCAGTAGCTTCCGTAGCTTCGGCTGGCGCGTTTGTGCCTGCATCGGCAGGAATATTGCCGTCGGTGGCTTGCGATGAGGATGGGTTGCCAGCGTCGCTGAGCGATGCCCGGGCTTTGTCGCGTAGGTTCTGTTGCGCTTGTTGCTCGGCTCGTTCGGTGACATATTTTTTTATCTGCAGAAGTAATACTTTCTCGTCGATGTCGAGTGCGCGGCTACATTCTTTGACGTATAGCGAGCGCACTATGTCGTCGGGTATGACGGATATAGAGCGCACGATGTCGGATATGGCTTTCGAGCGTGCTATAGGGTCGTTGGCGGCATCTTTGAGTAGGATTTCGGTTTTGAACCGTATGAAGTCGGTCTCGTGAGTGGAGATGTATTCTTCGACTTCGCTGGCAGGATGGTTCTGGGCAAAAGAATCGGGGTCGTCGCCGTCGGGAAGCAATACTACCTTCATGTTGAGGCCCTCGGCGAGCAGCAAGTCGATACCACGCAAAGAGGCCTTGATGCCGGCCGGGTCGGAATCGTAGATGAGCGTCACATTGTCGGTGAAGCGATGTATGAGTCTGATTTGCCCTTGCGTAAGAGATGTGCCCGACGACGCCACGACGTTCTCAATGCCGCTTTGGCTCATCGAAATCACGTCCATATATCCTTCAACGAGGATGCACTTGTTTTTCTCGCTGATAGATTTCTTGGCTTGGTATAGCCCGTAGAGCTCGCGGCTTTTGGAATAGATAATCGACTCGGGGGAGTTGACATACTTCGCCATCTTTTTATCGGAACGCAACGTTCGACCGCCGAATGCCACCACTTTACCCGAAATGGTGTGGACGGGGTAGATGACTCGCCCCCTGAATCGATCGTAGATGGAGCCATCCTCCCTGCGCGCCACCAATCCGGTATCTATAAGATACTTTTCATTGTAGCCTCGTTCCTTGGCTTGCCGCAGCAATTCATTTCCCTTTTCTATGGAGTAGCCCAATCGGAAACGCTTTATGGCGGCGTCGTTGATACCTCTTTCGCGGAAATAACTATATCCTATGTCGCGACCCTCTTCAGTGTCGGTAAGGTTATGCTCGAAATGGGCAAGGGCAAACTCGTTGACATTAAACATGTTTTCCCTGTCCGACTCCTCCTCGCGCTCTGCATCGGTAAGCTCGTGCTCTTTGATTTCTATGTGATATTTCTTGGCGAGATAGCGGAGCGCCTCGTTAAACGACATTTTTTCATGCTCCATAATGAAATTGACAGGGCTGCCGCCTTTGCCACAACTGAAGCACTTGCATATGCCTTTCGACTTGGATACGGAGAACGATGGCGTTCGTTCGTTATGAAACGGGCATAAACCGATATAATTGGCGCCACGCCTCTTGAGCGTGACAAAATCGCTTACCACGTCGACAATGTCGGCAGTGTCAAGTATTTTTTGCACCGTTTCTCGGTCAATTCTTCCGTTCTTCTTAATCATGCTACAAATTTACACATTATATTCTTTATTATCGCCCTCATAAAATATTTTTAGGAGAAATTTTTCATGGTAATTTTATTGTAGGATTCACCGGTTTAATAAATAAACGGCACCGAGGCGTGACAAATCACGCCCCGGTGCCGGGGTAATATCTGCTATGATGCGCTAACCGGTTGTGCGGTTCATATAGCGTTCACGAAAAAGTAGTCAGTAACTGTCGTGGGCATTAGTATTCGTCCCAGGGCTTTATCTCGATGTCATTGAGCGACAATGTGGTGAAAGCGCGGATGAATGCTGATGCCAGTCGGGCATTGGTGAGCAATGGGATGTTGAGGTCGATAGCGGCACGGCGTATCTTATAACCATTGCTCAGCTCGGTGGTCGACAGGTTCTTGGGTATGTTGACTACCAGGTCAATCTCCTTGTCATGGAGCATCTGAAGCGCTTGTGGTTGCATATCGGGCTGTGAGGGCCAGTAGACGCGTATGGCAGGGATGCCATTGTCAGCAAGGAATTGGTGGGTGCCACCGGTGGCGTAGAGCACATAGCCTTTGTTGTGCAACTGGTGGGCGGCATCGAGCATGTCGGTCTTTTGGCGGGCAGAGCCTGTTGAAAGCAATATTCCCTTCTTGGGCACGCGGTAGCCAACGGAGAGCATCGATTTCATGATAGCCTCCGAAGTGTCCATTCCTATGCATCCTACCTCGCCGGTCGATGACATGTCGACACCAAGCACGGGGTCGGCTCCTTGCAAGCGTGAGAATGAGAATTGCGATGCCTTGATGCCCACGTAGTCGAGATCGAAGGCGTTTTTGGCCGGCTTCTCTACGTTGATGCCGAGCATAGCCTTGGTGGCAAGGTCAATGAAGTTGATTTTAAGCACTTTGGATACGAAGGGGAAGCTGCGCGATGCTCGGAGATTGCACTCTATCACCTTTATGTCGTTGTTCTTTGCAAGATACTGTATGTTGAACGGGCCGGTGATGTTGAGCGCTTTGGCTATTTGCGCTGATATCTTCTTGATGCGGCGCATGGTCTCTACATATAGCTTTTGCGGCGGGAACTGTATGGTGGCATCGCCTGAGTGAACGCCTGCAAATTCGATATGCTCCGATATGGCGTAGGCTTTGATTTCGCCTTTGGAGGCCACTGCGTCCATCTCGATTTCCTTGGCGTTTTGGATAAACTCGGTGACAACGACAGGGTGCTGCTTTGACACATTGGCGGCGAGGCGTAGGAAACGCTCAAGCTCGTCGTCGTTGGAGCATACATTCATTGCGGCGCCAGAGAGTACGTAGCTGGGTCGCACCAATACGGGAAATCCTACTTCGTCGATAAATTGGTGGATATCTTCGAAGCTGGTAAGTTCTCGCCATCGTGGTTGGTCGATACCGAGAGTATCAAGCATAGCCGAGAATTTGTGGCGGTCTTCGGCATTGTCAATGCTGCGTGCTGTGGTACCGAGTATGTTGACCCCTTCGTCGTCAAGGCGTGTGGCAAGGTTGTTGGGTATCTGGCCGCCTACCGAGAGTATCGCGCCGTGGGGCTGCTCGAGGTCGAGGATGTCCATGACGCGCTCGAATGTCAGTTCGTCGAAGTACAGTCGGTCGCACATGTCATAGTCGGTCGATACAGTCTCCGGGTTATAGTTGATCATTACTGAGCGGTAACCTTCTTTTTTTACCGTCATAAGCGCATTTACCGAGCACCAGTCGAACTCCACGGAGCTGCCGATGCGGTAGGCGCCGGAACCCAGCACCACGATTGAGCGGTGGTCGTGGAGATAGTGGACGTCGTTTTCCGAGCCGTTGTAGGTGAGGTAAAGGTAGTTGGTCTGTGCGGGATATTCGGCGGCAAGGGTGTCGATTTGTTTCACCACGGGCACGATGCCGAGGCTTTTGCGATACTTGCGCACTCGCTTATTAGCCATTTCAGCCGAGCCGCCGAAGTTGTCCAATACTGCTCGCGCAATCTGGAAGTCGCTGAAGCCTTGCTCTTTGGCATGACGGAGTAGCGGTGCCGGCAGCTTCTCAATTTCGTCGTAGGTCTCAATCTCGGCCTCTGTGTCAATGAGATGCTGAAGTTTGTAGAGGAACCACTTGTCGATTTTTGTAAGCTCATGAATTTTGTCGACTGAGTAGCCCGACTTCATTGCCTTAGCGATGACGAAGATGCGCTTGTCGGTGGGCTCTGAAAGTGCGTGGTCTATGTCGTTGATTTTGAGCTCTCGGTTGCCTACGAAGCCATGCATGCCTTGGCCTATCATACGTAGGCCTTTCTGAATAGCCTCCTCAAAGGTGCGACCTATGGCCATCACCTCGCCAACCGATTTCATCGAAGATCCGATTTCTTTGCGTACGCCATGGAATTTGCCAAGGTCCCAGCGGGGTATTTTTACTACTATATAATCGAGTGCCGGCTCAAAGAATGCCGATGTCTCTTTGGTGACTGAGTTTTTGAGGTCGAAAAGTCCGTATCCGAGGCCAAGTTTGGCTGCCACGAATGCCAAGGGGTAGCCTGTGGCTTTGGAGGCAAGGGCCGACGAACGGCTCAATCGGGCGTTGACCTCGATTACTCTGTAGTCCATTGACTGCGGGTCGAATGCATATTGCACATTACATTCGCCCACGATGCCAACGTGGCGTATGATTTTTATGGCAAGTTTACGCAGGTAGTGGTAATCTTCGTTGGAGAGGGTCTGCGATGGAGCTACAACGATGCTTTCCCCGGTGTGGATGCCAAGGGGGTCGAAGTTCTCCATGTTACATACCGTGATGCAGTTGTCGAAGCGGTCGCGCACCACCTCATATTCCACCTCTTTCCATCCCTTAAGCGATTTTTCTACGAGTACTTGCGGGGAGAATGACAATGCTTTCTCGGTAAGGGCGATGAGCTCCTCTTCGTTGTCGCAGAAACCGGAGCCGAGGCCTCCCAGTGCGTATGCCGCACGAACGATAACCGGGAACCCAAGGTCGCGGGCGGCGCGCAGGGCGTCGTCGACGGTTGATACTGCCTCGCTCTTTATGGTCTTGACGCCTATCTCATCGAGCTTGTGCACGAAGAGCTCGCGGTCCTCGGTGTCCATGATGGCACGTACAGGTGTTCCTAACACGCTTACCTCGTATTTTTCGAGGACACCCGACTCGTAAAGCGCCACACCGCAGTTGAGGGCCGTTTGTCCGCCAAAGGCCAACAAGATGCCGTCGGGTCGCTCTTTTTCGATTACTTTCTCCACAAAGAACGGTGTCACCGGCAAGAAATAGATATGGTCGGCAAAACCGTCCGACGTTTGTACTGTTGCAATATTGGGATTGATAAGGATTGTCTCAATTCCCTCCTCTTTCATTGCTTTGAGTGCCTGCGAGCCTGAGTAGTCAAATTCTCCAGCCTCGCCTATCTTGAGGGCACCGCTACCAAGCAAAAGTACTTTTTTTATGGTCTTATCGCTCATTATGAGTTGTTGTGGCGGCTGAGCCGCGGTTTATAATTTCTGTATTTGGTTTGTTGTGGTGGAATTCTCCGGTTATGTCGGTGTAACCCGCCGATTAAATGCTATGACGACGGGCTCACAGCATTGCAATGAACTCGTCGAAGATAAATTCCGTGTCTTTGGGACCTGATGACGCTTCGGGATGGAATTGCGCTGAGAAGAACGGTCGGGTCTTGTGGCGTATTCCCTCATTGGTGCCATCGTTCATGTTGATGAACAGCGGTTCCCAATCGTCGGGCAAAGTGCCGTTGTCGACGGCGTAGCCATGGTTTTGTGAAGTGACATAGCAGGTGTCAGTGCCTACGCGTCTTACTGGTTGGTTGTGCGAGCGATGCCCGTATTTCAGCTTGTAGGTCTTCGCTCCGGCGGCTTTGGCAAGGAGTTGGTTGCCCATGCAGATACCGCAAATTGGCTTTCCGATGGCTATCGCTTTGCGTATGTTGAGCACGGTGGCTTCGGCCATGTCGGGGTTGCCGGGTCCATTGGATATAAATAATCCGTCGTAGTCGATTTCGGTGAAATCGTAATCCCAGGGAACGCGTACCACTTTCACTCCGCGGCGCGTCAGGCAGCGTATTATGTTATGCTTGGTGCCGCAGTCCACGAGCACCACGGTCTTTGCGCCTTCGCCATGTATTTCCACCTCTTTGCAGCTGGTCTTGCCCACGAGGTTCTCAAGGTTGGGATTATAAAAATCTACATCGTCGCACCCCTCAATGATGATTTTGCCCAGCATCGAGCCCTTCTCGCGCAAGTGCTTTGTGAGTGCTCGAGTGTCGATGCCGTAGATGCCGGGGATGCATTCTTCGCACAGCCATTGCGACAATGAGCGGTCGGCTTGCCAGTGGGAATGTTCCCAGGAGTAGTCCTGTGCTATGATAGCCTTGGCATGGATGTGGTCGCTCTCATAGAACTCGCTGACGTCGTCTTTTTCGCGACGTGGTGGCACACCATAGTTGCCGAGAATGGGGTAGGTGGTGACAAGTATTTGACCTTCATAGGAGGGGTCGGTCAAACTTTCGGGATACCCGGTCATTGCAGTATTGAAAACCACTTCGCCCGATGTCGAGGCTTCGTATCCGAAAGATTTTCCCTCAAACGTGGTGCCATCCTCGAGTATAAGGGTGGCTCGTCTTGTTTCGCGCATAGGATTTATGGAAAATTATTATTAGACTATGTTGCGGTTGACAAGATTTCCATCGTGAAAACCATGCAAAGTTAAACATTTTTCTGCATATATAAAAACGATTTTTTCAACATCGTAGGTTTTTTGCTAAAATATGAATGCAATAACGCAAGTTTGAGCTAATAATGAATAATTTCCATTTTTGTATAAAAATATTACCACCGAAAAATTGTATTATTTTTTTCGGCGGTAATATTGCTATGTCAATTTAGTAGCGGCCAGGTGCTGTCAGTGGCTGCTAATTTTTAAACTGGAATGGACAGTCGCGTAGCGATGGGAAACCATCGTTTCGGCTATCGTTGATTTGCCATACGTTGCTGAAATCAAATCCTTCGAATGTTGACTCTTTAGCCTTATCCGCATCTGAAAAAACATCGGCGCGCCAATCTTTGCCTTTGTCTTTAAGAGTGTAGACGTTGTGGTAATAGAAGATGCCGCCTGCTGGATGGGTCCCGACTATACCATTGCCGTATTTCACTTCGCCGATATTTATGCATTGGCATATCTCACCGTAGTGGTCGATAAACCCGAGTATCCCGCCGTTGTCGTCCGTCTGGTCGGAGGTCAATGTACCGGCATTGTAGCAGTCGTGGGTCATCCAATGTTGTTCGTCGAATTCATGACCCTCTTCCTGGTACCCCGCTATGCCGCCGATATTCGACGCTGAAGATTCCGATGATATTTCACCGCGGTTGCAGCAATACGCCAATTCAATGTTCTCTCCAATATAGAAACTGGCGCCTTCGGCATCGTGCCCGATGCGACCTATGATGCCGCCTACCTTTGACTCTTGTTTTGATGATATATTGCCATGGTTAGCACAGTGCATCACTATCATGCGCGGCGTGTTGCCATGGCCTATGATGCCGCCCACATTGCCTACTCCCGACGACTCCACAGCGCTGAAGTTGCCGGCATAACTTACTTTGACGTCATTTTTGCGGTAGTCTTCGGTGTTGTTGTGTTCGATATAGCCTATGCAACCGCCTACTTGCTCGGTGCCGGTGATTGAGCCTTCATTGAATATGCTGTTCAGATCCATTGATGGCGCGCCTTCAAGCAGTTTGATGGCGCCGAAGATGCCGCCGGTGTAGTTCTGGCCAGTGACATCGGTGTAGTTGATAAGGTCGCTTTGGCTGCCTGAACTGAAATAATACAGACCGCATATGCCGCCGGTATAGTCGCCTGATACGTTTTTGAGGCTTGCCAGGTTGGCGACGCAGTCATATATATATCCGCGTGTGGGGTTCTCCAATACGCCTACTATACCGCCTACGCCTTCGCTTCCTTCCACGCTTCCGGTGACGCATAGCGCGCTAAGGTAAGTGTCGTAGGCATAACCTACGATACCGCCCATGGCATAGCCCGAATTTTTCGGCTTTACTTTGCCTGCAAATGTCGTCGTGAATGACTTAAAGGCGGGATGGCTCTTGGCGTTGATGGATTTGCCATCGTTGAGGTCGCCGTGGATGGTAGAATGATTGGCATAGCCTACGTAGCCTCCCACTTTCTTGTTGCCGTAGATGGTCATATCATTATCCAACGAGAAATATTTGCACTCCAGCGTATTGTTGTGCTGCGTGCCAATTACTCCGCCTGATATGCTGTCGGTGGCGGTGACGTCGATATTTATCGATGTGGCCGATGTAGGCTTTATGTCGCCTTCGATGTAGCCAAATAGGCCTCCTACATCGGTCTTGCCTGTTATTGCCGCATAGGCGTTGCGCACTTCACCGATGAAGTTTTGTGAGCTATTTGACGCTTTGCCTATGGTGAGCATGCCACCTGTTGTGGCATGGCCTATGAAGCCACCTACATAGCTGCCGCCGAGTATCTGCGTGCCGATTGTCGACGACAATATGCTCATATCGGCCGATATTGACGCTTTGCCTATGAGGCCGCCGCTGTAGTTCTTATTGGCGGTGATAGGCGCAAGTGAGTGTATTGATGTCACCATGGATGTCTGATTGATAATTGCCTCTCCAATCAGTCCGCCAGCATAATTATTTCCGGCATATATTACTTTGACTTCTTTGGTCTCCCCGTCGATGGTGTGTTGCAATAATACTCCCGACATGCTGCAGCCGCCGTTGACGTATCCTGCAACACCTCCGGCATGCGAGCCCTCGGCAATGACAGTAAAGTCATGCATCTTTAGGTGGTCTCCTCCGGCTTTGATTTCCTCGGGGGTGGCGGGCAGTAAATTGGTGAACATTTTAGTTGTCAGTGTGCCATTCTCAAGGCTCCCCACCAAGCCACCTACATAGTCGGTTGCCGATACCGATGCGGCAAGGAAGCAGTTGTTGGCGATAAGGTTGCCATCGGCTTGTCCGATGAATGCTGCTACATGGTCTTTCCCAAGCACATATCCTTTGACGGCTATGCTGTCCAATGCCACCGTGCCTTTAGTAGCTCCGGCAATGGCGCCTACGCATGAATTGCCACCGCGTATTGAGGCGTTGACCGTGAGATTTCTGACTACCGAACCTTCAAGCAGCGTGGCGAATAATCCGATATTGTTATCACGTTCCGATGAACTGCTGCCGCTATATTGCATAGTGATGGAATGATTAGCGCCATTGTAGCTGCCGGCAAATTGCGCTGGAGTATATAGGCGCCCGTCTATGGCATCGCTCGCTTCGGGTGCTGTAAAGTCGGCTGTCTGTTTGAAATACATACCAGCGCCCCGGAGTGAGTCTTGGTCTAATCCTATCCGGAAATTCAAGAAATCGTCGGTACTGCCTATGAGGTAGGGCTTCTCCAATGTGCCTCTACCATCTAATTTATAGAGCCTTGTTTTTCCTATTATGCTATATAGCATCTCGTCGCGGAACGTTGCCTGCAATCTTACTCCGAGACGCGAACCGTCCTTGAGGGTGAATGTAAGGTCATAATCGCTATCGGGGATGCTTGAAGCTCGCGGTATGAGCAACTCAATCCATAGGTGGTCGTCGGAATGTTCCACGAGCGCATCAAACAGCAGTTCGGAGTTGTCGGTGTGCGACACCATTGATATCGAAACTCCATCTTCCGATGTGGGAATATCCACGATGTTGCGTTGCAGTTGAAAACGGCTGACGCGGTATTCACCCCGTTCGGTCAGTTGCGACCCCAGGGTGTTCTCTTTGAATAGGCTGTCATCATCGGAACATGCCCCGAACGTCATAGTCATAATGACCATGGCTGACAGAAATAGAAATTGTGATATCGACTTCATATTATTCGTCTATAGTTACCGGTTTATGCATTTGTGATTTATACGGTATTGGGAAGAAGCTGTCTTTCTCGTCGAGATACCATAGTGGTAGGTCGCCAGAGAATTCCCAGTTTTTGAACGACGACTTGTTGCATATATCTTTGCGGGACAGGACATACACTCCTGTTGTGGGTGTCCCGTGGAAATTGCTGGCCTCGTCGAACATATAGTTGTCCTCTATTACGCAGTCGGCGCTTGTATCTCTACATATTCCAGTGCCCCAGTTCCATCCTACGTTGAGGCAGTTGCGTATCTCGCTATGACAATCGGCGCGGTCAATAACGCCGGAATTGTTGTCGGACGACCCCATATAGCGTCCGGCATTCAGACAGTCGCTCATATAGCAATATTGCTGGAAATGACCAGCTATTCCGCCCACTTCTTCAGCTCCGTCGGCATAGATTTCGCCAAGGTTGGCACATTGCGATATTACCACTATGTTGCTCTGGTAGTCGGTCGCTGACTCAACAATGGCATTGGCTCCACCGACTACTGTCGAAATGCTACCAATCGACATCGCCACGAGCCCGATTGTCGCACCACCTGTGAAGAATGATGCTCCGACTGATACGACTAATGTCACTGCCGACGTTACCAGACAAACTCCCGATATAAATCTATGAACTATCTCTTTACTGCGCTTGCTGTCCTCAACATCTTTACCGCGCTCTTCTCGTTCCAGATTTAGGTTGATGTTGACCGTCGCGCTATTGTCGTCAGATTGCTGTCCGAATGTTGCCACATCGGTCACATATCCCATAAAGGGATTCAATGCATCGGTTGTAAGGCTGCCGGAAAAATCAGATGTGCTGAACACATAGGAGTTGCGTATCTCTTTCATCTTGCTATCCACAGCTGCGACATTGTTATGCATGTTGTCATTTATCTCAGCACTTAGCACATCCAAATCCTCAGGGAAATAAAAATCGTTAAATGTATAACCGCGCACGACCGCATCATACACAACGGTACTAATATCTAAGCCAACTTCCACTATATGGAGCACTGTGTGGAGTTTTTTGGCTGCTTTCCAAATTTTGGAAACCTCCTCGGCCGCCTCCACGGCGGCATCAACGGCATCTCCTGTTACCGCCATTACCGGTCCAATAGCTCCGAGAATCACTTCTACGGCGCCAATTACGCAGTTGGCGATATCCAACGTGTCCCATTCGCGCGGATCGCCTATCTCTCCTACTATGCCGCCTGTTGGCCCAGTGCCGTAGTTGTAGATGATACCGGCATTCTGGCAGTAGTCAATTACGGTATAATTGCCGGCCAATGCCACGATGCCGCCGGCATAATCCGATGTGACATTCAGTTTGCCGAAATTTTGCGAAGCGTAGAATGCTCCCCATGTGGTTTTCCCCACCAAGCCTCCGGCCGTATGGGCGGTAGAGCTGCTTACTTCTCCGTTGTTGATTGTGTTGTGAATGACGGAAATTGACGTGTTGCCTACGATGCCTCCAATGTGGGCTTGCTGCCCCGTTGCCGTTACTTTGCCGGTATTGTAAACGGAGCAACTGCCAAATTGAGCCTCGCCGCATATGCCTCCTACCGACGTCTCTCCGCTTATGGTTCCCGTGTTGTACGATGATTTGACCAAGCAGTTGTTGAAGATGCCATCTTCAGTCGATACACGTGTGCTGCCTACAAGCCCGCCTACTCCGGTGTAGCCGTCGATATCGGCGGAGTTATTGCTGGTATAGATATACGACACTCCGGTACCGCCTGCCAACCCGCCAGCTCCGAAACCGGCATTATTGCCGTCGTTGCCATTGAATTTGATGGCTCCGCTCACATTGCCGACATTATTGGAGTTCATTACTACAAGCGTGTCGCTGACGCCTATTAACCCGCCGGCTCCGCTGTAATGCGAGGTGATTTTTGCTTCATTTTGGCAACCTTGTAAAGTAGTAGTGGAGAACAATGCGGCATTGCCTACGAGACCGCCAACGCCGTACGACCCTGTTACCGTCGTGTGCTTGTTGGAACAATTATCGAGTGTGGCGATGCTTGCCTTATCGATTTCACCGATTAGGCCGCCCACGGCCACGCTGCCGTCGCCACATTCCACGCTGCCCAATGTGGTGCTGCATCTAATAAACAACGATGGACACCGGCTGTCGCCGGTGGTCACCGTTGACCCGGCCAGAGAACCTACGGCAAACGATCCGCATACATCGGGAGCAACGATATGCACGTCGTCGAATATCGCACTTTCAACATAGCCGAACAACCCTACGCCAGCAGAATTTGGACGGTCGATCCACAGATTGCTTATACTATGGCCATTGCCCATAAATGTGCCTCTGAAGGGGTTGTTGGGCATGTTGCCTATTGGCAACCATCCCGACGCCCCGTCGCTTTTCCTGGATGGGGTGTACATGTCGATATCGGCATCCAGCGAGAAGTAGGTGTTCGGGGTGAGCTTGGCATTGGAGCGCCCATCGTTAGTGACGTTGCGAAGCTGTTTGAAATTGTCGCTGCACGATATTGAGTAAGGCGAATCGGGGGTGCCATTGCCATAAAGATTGAATGTGGAGTCGTAGCTGTCAAGGATTTCAACCCCGCTCTCATCAATTTTCAATCGGCATCCAAGGCCGTATTCTATCCACGCTGTGTCGGACTTTGAACTGTTCTCAAGGTCGGGGGCGAGAAGGTAGAGCAGTCGGTAAGTGCCGGAACGCAATCCCGTGTCTAACGTCAGATGCGAGTCCCCCTCTATACGCTGGTGCTTGCCATTGCGTAAGATGACCGTGCCATCGGGCGCTGATAAAGCGCATTTGAAATTTGCATAGCGGAAGTCGTTTAAGCCCTCGGTAATAATGATGTCGCGATACTCTCCGATATACTCATCGACTACGGGTGGGGGCAGCACGGGCTCATCGTCGCTACATGCATGTAGGCACGTTATCGCGCATACAATTGGGAGCACTACTAATAGCCGATAACATGGAGAAAAATTCATACTGTAAAAAACAAGTTAGTAATCTATGCCATTGGAAATCTAAAGTTGCATATAATGCACTGAATAAGCTGATTATCTTTGTACTAATCTGTGGCAAATGTACTAAAAATTTTTTTACAACAAAATTTCAATCAAATATTTTTCATAGCGGCATGTCAAAATTTCTATTTTGGCATACTCCTCTATTTAGCGGCGACCGGATGGGATGGGCTTTTAAAAATGAACCGATGGACTATTATGACCACTCATAATTGTCCTCTTGATGAGAATGGCGATGTCATCCAATAGTCGATGCTCTGCTTGATTTTCTGTTTTTCCAAAATGTCAATGTTCTCTTTTTCTTGCAAAGTTACATTGACTTTAATTCGATTTTGCGTCAAAATCATACACTTTATATGTTAAAACATGACAAAAACGATAAAACGCAATCAAACAGAAGTATCTTATCCCTTTTTAGCTGATGGGTATCAGATGGACACGGCATTCGGTTCAGATGCCTTATGATAGGGTGAGCCGCACTATTATCCGCACTATTATTGGTTGTTGACGGCATTTTTGCGGCGCCGGAGATATAATGTGCGTGATTATTCCGATTTACTCGTGTATCCGTAGTAGGCATCGCGTATACCTACAGCTACAATTAAATCGCCAGTATCGGTAAGGTAATAAAGGGCATCGGAGTTGTCCCACCAAAGTCCTTTCACCGGTTCTTTGATTATCTTCGCACCGTTGTCGGAGCCGGTAAGCCAATATACCCCATCGGTGGTGCCTACCATCACTCCTATGGGGGTAAGAGCCATACCTGTTATCTTGTCGGCCTGATATATATTTTCCACGATTCCTTCGTCATGAAGTCTCAGGATTGTATCGTCGACCCACATCATTGTGTTTGTGCCGTTACTTTCTATTTTTAATATAGGTGCTTCGATACTTATTATCGGTTCGCATGTTTTGTCCTCAGGAAATATCTCATAGACGCATGAAAATTCCTCATCGGCCGTGCATGCATAGAATGTCGAATCTGTGGCTTGGGAGAGCCTGAACGCCTCATTGTCCATCCTACCGATATACTCATGCTTTGACTCCTCCGTGGCAATTCGGAATATGCTGTCTCCGTCGGCAGCATAGATACCAGAACGTACCGCGACAATCGAACGGGCGTTTGTCGGCTCGCTGAAGGTGAGGCCGGTAAGCTGCGGGTCGTCGAGCAGCATGATTGAGTCGCCTACACAATGTAAGCCTAAGCCTATTCCGGGAAGATGTATTATATCGTCGGCATCAAGTTCGAGCTCGTCATGACTGATAAGTTGTATTTTCGCTATACCTGCGCTTGCTGTTATCTGTAATACTGCAAGCGATATGAAACTGATTATAAAACGTCGCATACTCATAAGCTAAGGTTATCGTAATATTCTTTCTCGGCAGGGGTTAACGGTCGCTGGTCAATCATTTCGATTACAACTAAATTATGGTATTCCTCCTGTGTCATCTTGCGTCGTACTCTTGTGGCTGCGGAGGGCGGGGCGGGCAATGGTTTCAGGTCTTCGCTTCGCCAGTCCTGGCCGAGGGAGGAATGTGCATGGCTGTCGAGCACCAACCGTCCGTCACTGGTATAGCGTGCACCGGGTGAATGCGGCGTAGTGGGTTTGGGGTAGGGTACAGGCTTGCTCCCTCTGTTGTTGACATTGTTTTTGCCGAGCGAGGAGTATGCATGTTCGTCGATGACGAGACGCCCTTTATTGTCGTAATATGCAGCCGGTGATTTTTTTGAACCCGATTTTTGGCTTTCAGCGATGGCGAGGCGTTTCTGACGTTGCTGCTCGCGGCGGTTGAGGATAGCTTGCCGCAACTCTTGCCTTTGTTGCGGCGATAGAGTATGACTGCGTTGTACTGCCGGCATCGGTTTGCGCACGGTGTTGCGGGCGTTTGGGGTTGGAGTAGCCATGACGCGGCGCGGTTTGTTGGCGCCGCGCAGGCGTGATGCCTGCTGAGAGCCTGTTGACTGCGGTTTCATCTTGTCGAACTGCGGACCCTGCACTACCACTGCCTGCCGGGCGCGCTGTTGAGCCTTCGCGGCGCCCTCGGTGGCATGCCACCGGTCGCGCTGTATACGTGCGTCGGTCTGCCCCTGAAGCGCCGCATTAGTCTGAGCTGTTACGGCGGCAGCACGGTTATCGTCGGCAATCTTTTTCTGCATCTTCTCCATTCGTCTCTTGTAGGCAGCCTCTTCCCGTGCGGCCTGTATTTGAGCCTGGCGGTTGCGTGCCCACTGTATGTGAGCATCTGAAGTATTATAGTTGTAAGTGCCGACGCTGCGGGTGCTTGACGATTTTGCCGAAGAACCGTTGCGCCTGGGGCGTTGTGCAGCGACTCCGCGAGCCACATTGCCGTATAATCCGGAGGTATTGACAGGCTTTACATACGTATAGGTGGTTAGATCCGCTCCGCGTGTTGAGTCGTTAGGGTCGTTACTGATGAAGTCTTTCGCCATACAGCGTTGCACCATCATGTCTTCACGAAGCCCTGTATTACAGTCAATTTCCGGATTGTGCACATCTGTAAATAATCCGAAATATCCGTCATTCAATCCCTGCCCCGAAGCCGTAATCGTTTCAAGACATATTGCTGCGGTTAAAATTAACTTTTTCATGGCTGATAGTTATAAATTTTCTTGGTCGTATTTGTCTGATTTGGCCTTCAGTTTGGCTAACGCCCTCTCATTCCATATTTTCCAACAACGGAAATTATCTTTGTATTTTTTCAATTCTTTTTCTGCCGCTTTACGTTCATCTCCTTTAGGCATCGCTTTGATTTTCTTTTCAATCTGTTTACAATACTTTTTATTTTCGGCGGTTAATTCTTTTATAAACGATTTCGCCTGTTGTTTGTATTCTTTTTCTTGTTGTTTGCTGATAGCATGTAATGCAAGTATATCATTTGCAAACATTCTCCCTAATAAGAATATGGAATCCTGTGGCTCCCATCTGTAATAATCAAATTCATGCAAAAGTCTGGCCTCTTCTACTTTTGTCGAATTTGATTTGGATTTTATTAGTTGTGCAAAAACTTGAGCATGCAGTTTATATGGATTTACCATATTTACAACAAGATTAATCCCCCAGATAACGTCAGTGGAAACCATCATGGCGTCAACGAGAGAATTAATGCCGGCACTGACTAATCCGGCCGCAAGATTACCCCCAAGCCGTTCCCCAAAAGAATATTGGCTTCGTGATAATAGTCCTGCGACCATAGCCTGTGACGTCTGGACGGATTGCCTGATTATGGCACTGATTTCCGGATTGGGTACCTTTAGTCTTTCGTCTCCCCAATAGATATATGCGGCATACGCGTCATTGTCTGTTTGCATAAATCTTGAATAGTAATTTTTTGACCAAAGTGTACGTAAGGCATCGGAGACATATATGGGGTTATCTATCAATGGCACGTCCAAGTTTGAACCGCGCGTTTCCAGTATTGGCGCCGGAACATATCCATATTGGTCTGAAAAAATGCAAAAGCAGTGCGACATGTAAGAATGGGATTTAACTGCGTCCAAATTATAGCCGGACGTCGCTCCACTTCTTCCAAGTTGTATATTCAAAGAATCTAATCCTTCGATATATAGCTGATTTGTATTTATTTCATGGTCAATTGATGCGAACATCTTATTAAAGTCTCTGATTCTCAATATCTGCAGAGTCTCTATCAGACTTCCTTCGTCTTTAACGCCACCATATTCATCTTTTGAATTGCAAATATCCTCAGATACCCATACGCCGGGGAGAATATCGTTAATATTGGGGCGCGTGCGGATAGTGTGGAGCCATTGGCGGGCGGAGGCGAGGTCATCGTCGTAGTCATAATTCATGCGGTTGGCGTATGTTTCGAGCAGGTCGATATTGGTTTTGACGGCAGTAGTGTCGAAACGTTCGCGGGCGAGGGTCAGTTCGTTGGCGTAGAGGGGGCCGAGATGCTCGTCGGTGTCGGGAGCAATGGACATGAAACTGCTTTTGAAGGCTTCGGCCTGTTCGGCTTTGCCTTCCTCCACATAGTTGACATAAAAGTCGAAGATGCGTGAGCGCACCGAGTCGCGGGCGGCATCGGTGGGAAGTGCGGTGTAATAGTTTCTGAGTATATTAAGTCTTGTCGGTGCGAACTCCGGTTTCTGCGCCATAGCCGTGGCGTAATCATCGGCCATAATCAGCGCCGAATCAACCACTGCCTGTATATTTACTGTTATGGGTTTTGCGACATGCTTCCCGGCACGTGGCTTGGCCGCATAGGCACCCGTCACAACAATTGTAAGTAAAAGCGATAGCAACGCCGGTCTGGAGAGTGTTTTCATTGGGTATAAGCGCCTCGGTCATCCTCTCGTCGGCATTTTTTATACAAGAAAAGCGTAGGAATCTGTATCTGTTGCCATCCTACGAATCGAGGCTTCTCGCATTGCCCTGTTACAGTTGGACGGCAACGAAGAAGCCCTACGCTTGTATATGCAATCATTGCATCCGGTCATTACCCCCTCGCGGGGCTATGGCCGATGCTAATATTACATATCCACGGGCATTCATCGTTGCTCAACCCTTGACTGTAACATGAAATTTTGCGAGAATTTCGATTCGTCAAGAATAAGCGCGGATAAACGCTTTCAAATTTATGTTTCCGCTTCCCGCCTCGCTTACCCCAGAACCGGGGCTTCGACGCGGTCTGCTTTGCAAATGTAGATATATTTTTTGAAATTTGTGCTATATTAATTGAAAAAATCGGATTTTCGACGTATAAATCTGTCGGTTATACCGATTTATGTCGTGCTGTTCCTATCATGAACAGCAGGGGACGTGGCAGAACTTCTAATATCGAATATGTTGTATATATGGCACGCCACGATGCTACCGCCAACATCGGTTTCGCTGCATCACCGTTTGTAATATAATGTGCCTACTGGTTGTTGACGGCATTTTTGCGGCGTCGGAGGTAGCGGGGGATAAATGACAGGTGCTTTTTTATTGTGGAGAATGTGCCGTAGTAATAGCACATGATGCGGAAGCGTTCGCGGAGCGAGCGGCGGTGGTTGCGTGTCGTGGTTCCTTCGTTGAGGTAGTCGATGAGCACGTCGTCGATGTATACGTTGCGGCGCGAATGCTGTAGACAGCGTATGCACCAATCGTAGTCGGCTGAGTAGCGGTACTTGAGATTGTAAGGGGCAGTGATGCGGCGAAGAACGATAAATGCCTGGTGGCAAACGACCATGCCATCTCGGAAACTGTCTAATGTGAGTTCGGAAGGAGCGTGGAGGTGACGGTCGCCAAGACGAATGCCATTGATATCAACTATGTCGGTCTGTCCATAGACTATGCCGGGAAAATCGTTATCCATTATGGCATCAGCAACCTCTTGCAGTGTGTCGGACGAATGGAATGCATCGCCGGCATTGAGGAATATGACGTATTCTCCTTGCGCCATCCCCAAACCCTTGTTCATAGCGTCATATATGCCGTTATCCTTGCCGGAGTGGATTTTCATTTGCTGAATTCCTGCATCCTTAGCCAATTGCAATGTAGCATCGGAGGAACTGCCGTCTATAATGAGATGCTCATATAAATGGCACGATTGTGCCTTGACCGATGCCAACGTGCGCGGCAACGTATCGGCTGCATTGTAGGTCACGGTGATAATTGAAAACAATGGGGCAATAGGTCGGTCGTCGTAGTTGTTAATCATAATCGCGGAAACTTTGAATTAGCTATGAAAAAAGGCCGCTTTGGGGGCAAAGGAATGAAATATAGCATTTCAATTCCTCCTGTCTTCAATATTGCAAAAGTAGCTATTATCTCTATTATAATCAAAATATATAGTTGAATAATTGTGCAATAATAATGCAACATTTTTGAAATAATTATATGATAATCTTAGCCTAATTTGTGGATTGTAAGCTATTGCCAATATTGTTGAAGAAAGACAATAATTGTTATGCTTATAGGCATAACGTGTAGGTTGACAATCAGTTCAAAATGAAAAATGCCAAAAAGGTAGAGATATGAGCTTCAAGAAGACGAAAAACAACTATGTGGAGCGAGATGTGAGCTGAATGTGTTTCAACCATCGCATATTGCAGGAATCGGAGAAAAACGATATTCCGGTGCTTGAGCGGATGTCGTTTCTTGGGATTTACTCTAATAATCTTGATGAATTTTTCAGGGTACGAGTGACTACGCTCAACCGTATGGCGCAGAGCAAAGATAAAAATCTCAAAGAGGATAGGGAACGAGCAAAGAACACCATTAAGGAGATAAGCCGCCTAAACAACAATTACAACAAGGAGTTTGAAAAGGCGGTGGATGATGTGGCCCGCGAATTGGAAAGGAATGGTATATTTCAAAGTCCTATTCCTTCGCATCCCGCTTCGACTTGGAAAAGATGTATGATGAAATGAAGCCCTACACCGTGGCTGAATTGATGAGTAGATATGTGTTGAAACCTGACCGTGCTGATGTGATATTGCCAGCTGCAGAAATTTTCTTGACTGTGGCTGATGCATTGAAATGCGAAGAAATTCAGGTGCCAAATATATCTTTGGCTGACGGTATCATAGATGGATTGTACAAAGCCACCCGGGAATGATATGCCTGGTGGCTTTGTACAATAGCTAAGATGCGTCGGTGTGTCAAAGCGCAGTGAATTGCGAGCTGTCGACGCGACATATTGGGCAGTGGTAGTCGGCCGGCATTTCGCCGTCAAACTCGGCAATGTATCCGCAGAGGTTGCAACGATAACGGCGTTTTTCAACGGCTTTGGGCGCAGCATTTACTTCGTCGCGTTCGGCTACGAATGTCGGGGCTGTCTTGGGCGCTTTCCCTTTGACTACGCGGTGGTAGTAGTCGTAGGTCATCGGTGTTCCTTCCCCTTTCACAGTGTCGATGAGGCGGGCAAGTACTACGACGTGGGTTTCATTGTCCACAAAGTTGATAGCGTCGAGAATGAGTCTTCCGGCAAAAGTGCCCTTGACAAGCGGAGCGTCGGCTACAACGTCATAGCCATAATCGGCATATTTGTCGACTGTGCGGCTTGAGCAGAACCCGAATTGTCCTATTATAGAAGTGTCGGTTTCCTCCGCAATAATCGAAAGCGAAAAACGCTTGTTGCGCTTGATGGCTTCGAGGGTGTAGTTGTTTTTGTTTAGCGATATGGCAAGAATCGGGTTGTTGCTTGTCACTTGGAAGCAAGTGTTGATGGTGCATCCTACGGGGCGGTCGCCATCCATGCAGCCTACCACGTATAGTCCGTAGGTGATTTTGAAAAGAACTGTAATATCCATTGTCGTATATCAATTTATTTTGGGGTTTGTTTATAGGCAAATATAGTGATATAATTCAAAACACGCCAAAAATTTTTTGACATTTTTTTTAAATGAAATTTTTTTGCCGACGAGCTATCCGACGAGCCATTACATGGGTTATGATTTGACTATAGATGAAGCTATTATTAGGCTATAGATGAAGCTATCATCAAAACTGCTATTTCAGGCTTTGAAGGATTATGGCGTTGGCGCGGTCGACAATATCGGCGTCGAGGCTTGCAAGGTAAATTTGTGTGGTAGTTTCGGAATCGTGGCCCATTCCTTCGCTTATCACGCTTAATGGTATGCCATTGGTTTTGGCGGCTGATGCCCAGCTATGGCGGGCTACGTAGAGGGTCAATGGAATATCGATATTGGCCATCTTGCCTATCTTTTTAAGGTTGCGGTTTATGTTATATGAAGCGTTGAGATACGACTTGCGTTCGTTGACGTTGTCGTGGCGGATGATGGGCAGAAGGAAGCGGCTGTCGTTGGCGGGGTATTTGTCGATGATTTCCTGCATTTCGGGGGTCCATTCTATGGAGAGCTCTTGCCCGGTTTTGCGTCGGCGGTAGGTAATATGATTGTTTTTTAAATCGGATTTCAGCAAGAATGACATGTCAATGAAACTCATGCCTCTGAGATAGAAACTCAACATGAAGATGTCGCGTGCGAAATCAAGGGCCGGGCGTCGGCAAAGGTCGAGCGAGAGTATTTGTTTAAGTGTGCTGATGGAGAGTGCTCGTTTTGTAGTTTTGTCCACACCGGTGTAGACGTGGATAAATGGGTTGCCGTTGTTAAAGATGCCGTTGCTAACGGCTCTGTTGTAGAGGGCGCGTAGGATACGCAGGTAGAACGATATGGTATTGGGCACAATGCCACGGCTTTTGAGCCAGGCTTCATAGGATTCGGTCATCTGATGGGTCACCTCATCGATTATTATGTCGGTGAAGTGATATGTCTCAAATATGAATTTTTGGAAGCTGCGCAGAGTGGCTCGATAGGTTTCGGCCGTGCGTATTCGGTTGCGGAGCTGTAATTGAAGTATTATGTTCTCCGTATAGTTTGATATGGAGTATTCATTCGTGTAGCTGTTGTACTCGTCAATGATATCGTTGACAGTGAAAGTCGTGGCGCGTCTACTTAGCTTTTGCTCTATTGCATTGAACCGGTTTATGCCGATTTGGATACGTTGCTTTAGTGGAATATCCATAGCATTGTTGTCGTCGCATTGGGTAGGAAGCGTTGTGAAGCGTTTATTATCCCATTGGTGCGGATAAATATGGTGGCCGCTTGATATCCGCCTTGTTTTTTGTTTATAGGTGATTTGATAATAGATAGTACCCTTGCCTTCCGTTTTTGCCGGGCTGCGAAATTTCACTTTTATCGAGACCATTTTTATAATTATTAGGTTAAAAGCCGACGTTGTGCCAAAACCTAAATAACGACCCACCGCGTCAAATATTGTCCTTCGGATGTGAGGGCGCTACCGGCATAGCCCGTGAGATAGAAGCCTGTGGGCTATGGCGAGGGGCGGCTATGGTCAATGGCCAAAACCACATCCGGTTTGATTCGCTCCTAATGCGCTTTTATTATAGCGTCATCATGTCATTCAGTTTCGATAAATATAGGTGTCGTAGTATTATTCCGATAGTTCGTCAAGTGTGATAAGGTTGCTCATCAAGGCATATACGGTCAGACCGGCGGCGGAGTGTATTTCGAGCTTGGCGGCAATGTTTCGCCGGTGGGTCATGACGGTGTTGACTGAAACATTGCAGTGGGCTGCAATTTCTTTGTTGGACAGTCCTTTGACCACTCCAATTATTATTTCCTTCTCGCGTTGTGTCAGTTCGGATGCCGAGCCTGTGCTCTTTCGGTTGTTGAAGAGTGAAGTAATGGACTGTTGGATAGTGGCTTCGGAGTCGTAGATGGAGATTGAGGCATCGAATGCCTTCACATAGTGTTGCGGTAGGGCGGTGTGATATAGTAGTACGATTTTGACTTTGGGCGATGATTGCCTTAGGGCATGTATTGTGTCGGCGTGTAGTGCCAATGGGTCGCCAATGAATATGTCGGCGTTGGCGGGAAGCACCGGGGCATTGGCGAGGGCTGCCGGGTCGATGGCGCGGAAGCTTATCGACATCTCTCGTATGTTGCGCAAAATGCTGCAGATGCCGTTGAACTCAATGGGCGACGGGGTGCATAATATGACATTGAGGTGTCTCATTTTCGCGATTTGTTTTCAAGGTCGTACACCATTGGTATAAGCAGATTGTTTTCGATGTCGGAGTGGGAGGCGAGGTCTTCTTCGCAATTGTAGATGTCGACCAACACGTCGTACATCAGATTGGGCACCGTGGTGCGGTAGTATCGCAAGATGATGTTTTTAAGCTCGGCAAGCGCACCGCCTACTTCTTCGTGATTGCGTTCGAAAATTTCGATGTTGTAAGCCGATTTTTTACCGTCGATGAGAGCTTGCACGTAGGGAAATACGTTGCGTTCTTCATATCGGAAATGGTCTTCGACTTTTTTGACGAACGTGTCAAAGAATTTGAGTATGAGGCTGTTTGTGGAGTTGGCCTCTATTTCGAGGGCGGCGACGAGGTTTTTGCGTATGTGGTTGAACTTGTAGTTGGTGAAGTAGTCGTGGGAATTTTTCAGGAATTTGACTACTTCTAAAGGAGAAACCACGCTAATGAATGCCGAGTCGATGATGCCGGTGCGTATATAGTTGAGCACAAGTATCAATGCTTTTACGTCGATGGCGTTGCGGCGGCACACGTCGTCGAGGGTCTCATTGCCTACGCCTAAAGGGATTGAGAAACGGCTTAGCAACGGGAGGATGGAGTAGTCGTCGTTGATGATGTCGATAATGACGTCGTCGGTATGGAGTTGGCGTGGTTGCATCGTTGTTGGATTATGGCAAATTGTTAAAGTGGGAGAGATGGTTGTTGGCGCCGTGGGGGCAAAGTGGCGCATCGTTTAGTTGAAGTCGTCCTCGTCGAAGTCGAAGTTGTAGCGGTCATCGGTGTCGAAGTCGTCGGTGTCGAAGTCCCAACCGTCGTTGACTTCCTCGGCGAAGCGGGCGAGCTCGCGCCCTTCGCGTTTGGTGGGGCGTCCAAGGCCTTTCCGGCGGTCGATAAATCCAGATATCTTGACCACGTCGAGCAGGTCGTATTGCGCTTGTGGCGTTATGTTTTCCATGTAGTCGGGCACTAAGCGGGCGCCGAGCCGGTTTTCGGTCAATGCTTTTACGCGAAATGAATAGGTGATTGGCGGCTTGCGTACGTGCACAGTATCGCCTACCTTGATGAGCCGTGACGGTTTGACTACGACGGCGCTGTCGGGTGCGGCACCGACGCTGACACGTCCTTTTTTGCACGAGTCGGTGGCAACGGTGCGGGTTTTGAATATTCGCATTGCCCACAGCCATTTGTCGATGCGCTCTTCGCTCTTAGCCATGATTATTTATTGTTGAAATTGCACATTGCAAATTGTAAACCTGAAAGGACGAAAGCTTTGATGGCATCGACAGCTACGTCGATGCGGGTGGGTAGCTTCTGCCGTTCGTCGAGGGTGAAATGCCCGAGCACATAGTCAATCTGGCAACCTCGGGGGAAATTGTCGCCGATGCCGAAGCGCAAGCGAGGGTAGGACTGCGTGCCGAGCATCTGGGCTATGTTTTTGAGCCCGTTGTGGCCGGCATCGGAGCCCGACGGCTTGATGCGTATGGCGCCGAAAGGCAGTGCAATGTCGTCGACTATCACGAGGATGTTGTCGAGTTCAATTTTCTCTTTCTCCTTCCAATAGCGCACGGCGTTGCCCGACAGGTTCATGTAGGTCGACGGCTTGAGCAATACCATCTGCTGGTTTTTGAGGCGGCATTGCGCTACGTCGCCGTAACGCTCGGTAGTAAAAGAAGTATTGGACGCCTCGGCTAAGGCATCCAATACTTTAAAACCTATGTTGTGGCGGGTACCTCGGTATTCGTCGCCGATGTTACCCAATCCTACAATAAGATATTTCATCTAAGGGCAAATTATTTAGCAGCGTTGGCCTGGGCACCACGTGCAGCACGAGTGAGCTGAACGGCGCAGACAACGGCGTTCTTGGCGTTGACCAATTCGAGGCCTTCGAAGTTGAGCTCTCCGACTTGGAGCGATTTGCCAAGGCCGAGGTTGTCGACATTGATGACGAGGCGCTCGGGAATATTGGTGTATATAGCGCGCACTTTGAGCTTCTTCATAGAGAGGCTGAGCTTACCACCGGCTTTGACACCTTCGGCGTGGCCTTCGAGCTTCACGGGCACTTCTACGGTGACGGGCTTCTTGTCGTTTACTTCGAGGAAATCCATGTGGAGGATGGTGTCCTTAACGGGCTGGAATTGGATTTCTTTGAGCACGGCCATTTTCTTAGAACCGTTGTATTCGAGCTCTACAACGAAGATGTCGGGGGTGTAGACGAGCTTGCGAACGGCGTCGTTGGTGACGGTAAGGTCGGTGGTGATGATACCTTTGTTGTTGCCGATTTCTACCAATTTTTCGCCGGCGTTGAGCTTGCCGTTGTAGGGGAGTTCAACGATGTCGCTACCGTTGAGCACTACGGGGATTTTACCTTCGCTGCGGAGAGTTTTAGCAGCTTTCTTGCCGAGGTCGGTACGAGGCTCGGCGGCCAATTTAAATACTTCCATTGTTTGTTTTAATTAATTGTGTTACTCAAAATTAAGTTATGCTCCTTAATTTCCCATCACACGGGGATGCTAAAAAGCGACTGCAAATTTAATAATTTTTTTTCTAACTGGCAAATATTTTTCCAATGGCTACGTTTTTTGCGTTTTTTGGGCTTTTGGCGGCGTTTTTTGGCTCGATTTCGGCGGTGAATGTAGTGGGGTAATATATATTTTCGTGGGGAAGCCGATGGGTGGTTATAATAATTAATGAGTAGGGGCATGATGGAACAAATTGGAACAAATAGGATTAGCATGGATTAAAATAAACGATTATTTTTGCAATAAAAATAAACAAGATGGCAGAACGAAAGATAAAATACCCTCAAGAGTTGATAGCCACGCTGCGTGCGGAGGTTGAAAACGTGGTCAATCGACGCATAGTGTCGCCGGCCGATTTCGATTTCCTCTCGCAAGCCATCCTCGAAGCGGTGAAGCAATCGATATCTCCTACGACGCTCAAGCGGTTGTGGGGATATGTGAAAGACGTAGGCTCGGCCTACAGTCCCGAGCGCTTTACTCTATGTGTGCTTGCCGCGTTTGTTGGCTACCGTGACATTGAAGATTTCATAGATAATTTTGGTGCCGACGAGTCGATGTCGCAGTCGAGCAATTATTTTGGCACGACTATCAATGCCAATGAGATATCGGCTGATGCGGCCGTCGAACTGCGTTGGCCGCCCGACCGCCGATGCTTGTTGCGCCGCATGGATGGCAGTAGGTTTGAAGTGATAGAGTCGGAAAATGCCAAGTTGCAGAAAGGGGATGTGGTAGAATTTCCGTCTCTGACACAGAACGCCCCGGCATATTTTTCAAAAGTAGAACGTCCTGGCAGCGCGGCCGTCCACACTTATGTGGCTGGCACCCGTACAGGAATAACCTATCGCATTATCACACCATAGCATAACGCAATAAATCACATATCATAATTCATTGGCCATTGTGCCAAGATTTATCCGGAGAGATTGTAAAGGCTTGACGGACGGCTACAACTATGCCTAAATTTTGGAATACCATTTTTTTTAAAATTTATGTAATATGAAAGAAATCAGATTATTAACTATTGCGATGGCAACAATGCTGCTCGCAACGTCGTGTGGCGGATCGTCAGACGGCAACAATGAAGAACAAAACAAACTTGCAGAAAGCGTGACTGTCAAGCCGAGTCAAACCGAGGTCAAGGGCGACCTCAAGGGATGCTTTGAGGTGGTTGATAGAAGCTATGATGCTACAGTAGACATTGTATATGACTATGTGCTAAGCGTAGAGCTGAAACGCACATCGAATGAATTGCCATACGACCGCGACAATGTGGCAGGTTTTGACAAAATGGGCGACGGGTCGACGGAATATTGCGCCGGATTTGGATTGGAGTTGCTTGATGCAAATGGTGGGGTGGTTGAAGTTAAGGCAGTCAATAGCTATAACAGTTATAGTGATGATCAGATCTCAGTATTGCGATTGCTCCCCGACGATACAGCTATCGCACGATTTAAGATAGACTCTGATAAGATGGCAAAAGCGGTAAGTTTCCGTGTCATATCATCGTTAATGCCCAACAAAAAGGAGAAAAAGGACGACACGCACGCCTCGGCAGATGTTGACGTGCCGACAACCGACGGAGATATCAGCTCAACCGAAGTTCCCGACGTAGACGTAACCATGGAAGATGCGTTGAATGCTGTCGATGCTGCAAATAGGGCCATGGATGCTGGAATTAAGGTGCTCGATGCAGTCAATAGCATGTACAATTAAAGTGCTCCACCTAATTTATGAATAAATTTCATTACTTTATTTTAAACCTTAAAAAAATATTATTATGGAAATTGCAGGATTGGCATTGATGGGAATAGGCCTACTGGGCTGCTTTATAAACAAAATTCCCGGTCCGTTAATTGCGTTTATTGGACTTTTAATTATTAATTTTGCGACCAAGCTTGATATCCCAACCGAGATAATCATAGTGTGCGGCGTGCTGTCGGTCATCAGTTTGATTATTAATGTCAAGTTGGTGCCGGCGCTAATAGCCAAGATACATCCCTACGGCAAAGGGGGTAGCTGGGGCGCATTCGTAGGATCGGTGGCCGGTCTGGTGGTGCTTACAGGCGACAGCATCGTGCTTGCCATAGCAATGATGGTCGGATTGCCATTCGTGTTTGCCTGGTTGTTTGAGCTTATCAGCACCCGTAGCATCAAGGAATGTAGCAAACGCGCATGTTCGGCATTCATCGTCTACTTGGTGTCAACCGTAATCAAGATTGCCGTAGTGGCACTCAGCTTCAAATTTACGCTCGAAGAGATGTAATAACGATAGATTCGAAAAAACTGAAAATTTGAAGAAAATATGCGACTGCTCGCAAAAATGTTTCGGAAAATGTTTTAAAATTAAAAAGTTTTAATAATTTTGCATAACAACATACCGAAACACGGAAAGTGTTTAGCTAAGTTCTCGCTATTGAACCTATGAAATTCAATAGACAAGAGAAATTGAGCTAACCTACCGACAGCTGTATTCAATCGTCATGGTCTATGGCGACCGGATATGCAGTGTGGGCAGTCGCTTATTTCATTGTCGAGGCATTCCTAGGGCCCAATAGCTGAAATAAGCTAACGGGCTCACACTTTTCGGATCTAATACCAATTCCCTCACACTGAGCCCTGCGAGGATAATTACACGACCACACCCTTGCAATGGCTAAAATAGAAGTAAATCAAGGTGATACAATCGTCCTCAATAGAATGTATGTCGGCGACTATCTGACCAATAATCTTGGCCATGAAGTGATCAATATGTTTCAAGCCGACAATGGAGGGAATTATATTTACCTAAACTCGACAGGCGATTTTGTAAATGCCCACAAAGGACAGGTGCGCTATATGCTATTTGTAAAGTATTATGGCATAGGCGAAGTAGAAGTGATAGGTATGGCAACCGGCTTGCGTGATATATATGATGCCGACATGAAGTTAGCGGAGAAAAATAATGGTGTGAATCAGAAAATATTTGATGCGCAACAGGCTTTTGCAAAATCAGAGGGTGGAATTACTTATGGTGGAGCCCCAATATTTAAAATCTTTGGACAATCAGAACAGCAAAGCGTCTTCATAACATATAAAGCACAAAAAGTATACGTGCCCAAAAGCGGTGTTCGCCTTTTCCTGAGATTTCATTTAGCCGATCCGTCGAAATGTCCGACGCATGCCGATAACGACATTGTCGTAATGCTTAAAGGATATCAACAAGCCAAGGCGTCGCTCAAGCAATACATATATCGCGAGGTTTCGTACATAGGTGATATCAGCAAATAAATCATTTACCACAAAAAGAATGACTATACTCAAATACGCAAAAGACTCATTGACGACATGTCGCTATGGGTTGAATCGACCAATAAAGTCGATAATGAGAAATTGCATGAGATAGTCCGCCGCAAAGTATCTTTATTTGATATATGTCAAATTCAGAACTCTGAAAACCTGTTCTCAAATGCTCTGGGATATTTCATAACGCGTAAAGAATACAATAAGTTATGGAATGATTTCTTTGGAAAATTCGATATAGAGTTGGGCGACAATTTTTCAGTGACGCGCGAAGAGTCGGCAAAGATTGAAGATGCGAGATATAACAAGAAGAACCCCACTGGTGGACGTATTGACTTGATGATACGCACCCCCAAGGCAATGATCATCGTTGAGAACAAGATAAAATCGGATATAAATAGTATCAAAGAAGATGGCGATGGTGCCCAATTGCTTAGATACTATAACTATGCAGAATATCTTGCTTGTGACAAAAATTCGCAAGATGCAGGTAAAGAAAGGCATTATATCGTATTGTCTCCACAATATAATGTGCCGGAGGTAAAGGAAGAACAGATGCGTAAGGCATATACATTTGTCACCTATAAAGACCTTTATGATTTCCTTGAAAAGAATAAATCGGTGTTTGAGCATGATGCCAATTTCGTGGCATTCTTTGAAACGATGAAACGGCACACCTATGAAAATGTAAACGATTATCTGTACTATGACATGCAAGAAAAGTTCTTCCGTCGTATTGCGGATTATAATAACCAACCAGTGTGATGTAAGTCATCTGAAAATCAACAACATGTAGAAACCAATTCAAAACATTTTTTTATTATTAACTTTATTAATTAATTACATTATGGCATTAAAAAAGACCGCTGACGGTACGGTTGATAAACGTACCAAGGAAGGGAAGGCAATTGCAGCCCGTATGGCAAAGGCAAGAGCTGCTGCTGCGAGAAAGAAATCCACGTCAACATCGAAAGTAAAGAAAACTTCTGATGGCACTGTTGACAAACGCACCAAGGAAGGGAAGGCTATTGCAGCCCGCATGGCAAAAGCCAGAGCATCGAGAAATAGTTTAAAAAATCGTTTGAAACGCTTATTCTAAAAAATACATTATGAAAACTGATATATTAAATGTAGCTAAACTTGTAGCATCTACTGTATGGTCGGGCGGAGATTTTGACGAAGCCGAAAAAAGTGCCGTTGAAGAAGTGGCCGAAGCATTAGAATTTGATATTGCAAACTTCAGCAAAGCAGTTGACTTTGAAGTAGAAGCAATTAAAAATTATTCAGAAGAAGAGATAGGCACGTATATCATAGATGCGGCCGAAGGTGTTGATGAAGAAGATGCTGAAATAGTATTGGAAGCAGCTTTACAAGTGATAATTTCCGATAACGTTGTTGCGTATTCTGAAGTAAGCACTATGCTTTCAATCGCCGAAGCGCTTTCCATCGAAGAAGAAACAGCAATAATGCTATTGATAGATCTTGTTAAGACAGAACCAGAACTCGAACTTGAATTTTAACGAAAAATAGTTGAATTATGGCAAGCAAAGTCAGAGTCTATGGAAAGGCTCAAAACCGTACGGCATTAGGAATAATGCATGCCTACATGTTGATGTATCCACAAGCAACCATTGAAGATTTAAGGAAAGCATTCCCTAATTCGCTGAATCCCGATAAAGGTGTGCAAGAGAACTTCATTTTTGCTGAGGAAAAAGGCACCGACGCCAATTGGGACGGCTATTTTAAGGGAAATGACGAGGTCCTCTTGATGGGGGACGGAAAAAAAGTCGCAGTTGTAAAAATGTGGACTAAGGCAAGCTTTGACCGGGTAGTCGAACAAGCAAAGTTGTATGATATCGAAGTGGCAAAATTCGAGGCCGCCGAAAAAGGCTTTGGTAAAAAGGGCGGGTTCACACTTGAATATCTCAATGGATGGACACCTCCAGCTCCTGTGGCAAAGAAACGCAAACTATTGCCCATATTGCTTATTGCCGCATTGGTAATTATCGCGTTGCTATTTTTAATCCTTAAGCCTTCTAATAAAGAAGTCGTAGTGAAAGAGGTTGAAAAGGTAGTAACCGTTGTTGATACAGTATTCATTCAGCAAGTGGAAGATATCGAGAAAAATTTCAATGCCGCAAACTTTGCTCAAGGGAAATCAGAGTTGAGCGAAGATGCAAAATTTGTATTGCATGATTTGGCTAAGATTCTTGAAAAACAGCCTGATATGCGCTTGAAGATTGTAGGCCATACATCGGCAGAAGGCGATGCTGACCTGAATCAAAAATTATCGGAAGCACGAGCAAAAGCCGCGGTTGATTTCCTTGTTAGTAAAGGAATCGATGCATCTCGTCTGCAATATGAGGGAAAAGGCTCGGCTGAGCAATTAGACCCGAATAATCCAGACATAAATCGTCGCACAGAATTTATTGTACTTAATTAAACAATATTTTTGAGCCCAATTATCAATCTTAAAAAATCACATTAATTATGGCAGAATTTAAATTGGACGGTCGCATGAAAGTTAAGACCCTAAAAGACACATTCAAGAAAACATTCGGTGGGACGCTTCGCGTGTATAAGAGTGTTACATGCAAAGGAGCATTTGCCGATGATAATGCAACTCTTGCATCCATTAGAGCCGAAGGTGCAAAAGGTGGAGAACTTTCAGTAAAAGGCAATATGCAAGTTGGCAATTTTGAAAAGAAAGTTGCAGAGCTTTATGGTATTGGTATACAGGTGGCTGTTTCTGACGATTCGAAGCTAGCTGATAATGGAATAACCCTTTCAGCTGCCGGTAAATAGGAATGCTAATTGTCAAAATCTTTAAAATGCGATGAAAATAGAAGAGTATTTCAAAAAATTACAATCTCGGCATAACTATTGCCTGGATTTTAATGATTTTTCTTCGACATTGGCGCTATATCCTGCCACACTTGTAGCAATGGCTGATGGCGAATTCAGCGCATTGGAACGTGGCAATATCATTAGTGCCCTTAAAGAAGCTACTGATAACGATATTGTTTTATTTGAGATGTATCGTTTGCTCAACAATCTTATCGAACTTGATGCAAATGAAAAGGCGTCATTACTTCAGAGCATAAAAGAAGCGATTGCCGACAAGCCTGATTTGAAAGCAATTGTTCTCGAGTTGATGGTATCAACTGCCGATGCTGATGATGGCATTTCAAATGAAGAAGCTGCATTGATTGATGAATTAAAAACAACTTTGTCAATATAAGTTAATAGTCATGAACAATATTGTTAATCAAAACTCGGTTGTACCTCCGTTTATCGCATTGGGGACTTTTGAAAAGTCAAATAATGAGAGTACCCAATTTGAGACGGATTACTATGATGCAATGTCACAAAAGACAATACTCCCTTTATTTTGCGGCAGTGACAAAAAAGTAACCAGATCAGCAAAGAATGTGGGGAGCTTATTTTTCCCCAAGTATAAGAACACCACTGACGACGCAAAAGAAAAGTAGCTAACCTTAATCAGATTCATTACGACTGCAAATGTTGTGGTCGTAATGAATCTGTTATAAATACACATGCATGTTGTTGATTATTACAAACGAATCTGATATTCATCCCAATCCGGTTATTGATAAATTAAGTGAAGCCGGATGCGCATTTTTTCGGCTTAATACTGACAAAATAGTATCGGATTATGATATCTCTTGCTTCATTTCCAACGAAGAATATCATTTCGAGATAAAGTATAAGAATGCGCCTCATTCGATTACCGATAAGCAAGTGACATGCGTATGGGAACGTCGGCCTATCGAACCGTTAACCACCTACGACCATATTGAAGATCAAAACGTAAGGAAAGCAATACTTGATGAGGCCGATGGCTTTGTGAGATATTTAAGGTATGCTTTGACTTTCAATAAAGACATCTTATGGATAGGACATCCCTTATACGAGAGACTCGCCGGCAGCAAGATGCTACAGAAATTGGTGGCGAGAGAATTAGGGATGAAAATACCACCGACATTATTTTCAAACGACATATCGACCCTATCCTTTTTCCATGAGAAAGATGTGGCGTTAAAGCCGATAAGTTCTTTTGATATACCGATGGGCGATGGCTCAATTGTGTTTTATACACAAAAGACTACGCCCCAAGAAATATCCAAACTGGGAGATGTGGCATTTCGCAACAATATCAATTTTATTGAAGAATATATTGGTAAACAATATGAATTGCGAATAACCGTTATTAACGGGCATTTCTTGACAGCCAGGGTGGATAGCCAATTGCAAGATGCCGATAAGGGGGCTATAGATTGGCGGCAAGGTTACGACTATTCAATCGCTTTTGTGCCAATTGAAACGCCGCCGCAATTAAAATCATTTTGCATGAATTTCTTGACTTATTTCCACCTAAATTTTGGATGCTTTGATTTTATAAAAGGTTTAGATGGCGAATATGTCTTTTTAGAATGTAACACAAATGGACAATGGCTATGGTTGGAGGAAACGGGATTGGATATATCGTCGGCGTTGGCTGAGTTTTTTATTGAGCAAATCAATGGTGAGAAGAATAGAAATTGAACGATTAACCTCTTTAAAAATTGAATATGGCGGATTAAAACTTGAATTATACAATCATCCTGAGTCGATTGGCACTTTTTTCGATGAACAAGTGCGCAAAAAGAGCTTTTCAAACAAGCTATCGCCTGATGTCACAGAATTGGATTATTTCTATCTAATAAAGCGTCAAGATGAGCCTATAGGCTTTATCCGGGCAATTGATTTGTTTTTTGATAATGCTATTGAATTGCATGGGAGCTATGGATTCAGGAGCAACCGATATATAAGAAATTATTTTATTCTTTCGCGAATATTCTTAAATACCATCATTAAAATATTTCCCGATCGGCAGGTAAGGACCATGGTGCATAAAAGCAATACTTCGGTGTCTCATTTTGTGGATTGGTTGGGATTTAAACTGATAGATGGCGATGATGATGGTTGGAGGATATTTATGATAGATAGGGATAACAATAAGAAATGATTAGTGTTTAGCGATAATCAGTAAATTATACTTATTTGTGTATATAAGTCCGGAGCTATTTGTATGAAAAGATTTAAAGAATCACTTGCTCGCGTTTTCGATGACAATTTGAGCACTCTCCAATGGAAAAATTGGGTGGATTATTTTTTGATAGCGCTCATATTATTGAGCACCGCCCAAGTGTTTATCTCGACGTTTAATTTGCCGCCGCATTGGGAAACGATAATGCATTGGATTGACATTACTACGTTAATCATTTTTACAGTTGAAGTGTCATTGAGAATTTGGGTCGCCGACCTGCTAAATCCAAAGTACAAAGGCTTTTTGGGACGACTGAAATATTGCTTCTCTTTTTATGGAATGATCGATTTTTTGTCGACTTATCCGTTTTATTTGACATTGTGGTTCCCAATACCGTACAATGTTTTAAAAGTGCTTCGAATAGCGAGATTGTTCCGCATATTTCGGTATATGAAGTCGTTCAGATTGCTTCATAATGCAATATCCTCAAAGAAAAAAGAATTGTACATCTCATTACAGTTTTTGATAATTGTAACCCTTATCTTATCCTTTATATTGTTTTTCTTTGAGCATGCAGCGCAACCTGAGGTATATGACAACGGTTTTGCTTCGGCGATATGGGCATTTGCTCAATATATTGGCGATCCGGGAGGCTTTGCCGAAACTCCACCTGTGACATTGGTAGGACGTATCATAGCATGCATTATAGGCGTATTGGGAATAGCAATTTTTGCCGTGCCTGCCGGTCTTATCGGCTCTGGCTTCTCAGATGCAATAGACGAAGACCGTAAACAGCAAGAGATAAGCGAGAATATTGATAAGCTTAAACGAGTATTTGAACGTAAACTTGACCGCCCTACTGGCTATCAAATAGTCCCGCAGTATTTGTCAATCGTTGATATCCAAGCGCGTATGGGCATGAAAGTAGATGATATTTTTGATGCGGTTAAAATGTCGGGCGTCTTTAGGGTTATTAATTTAGCCACAACTCAACCTATTGAGGATTATCCACAAGATAAATTGGCAGTCGAACATTTTTTAGTCAATAGGCCATATGGATGTTGTATTGATAGAAATTCCAAGATGACTATCGTATCACCATCAAGCATGGCTGATGCAAGTGTAGGAAATTTCTCGTACTATTTGGCTCTAATGGGAGGGTTTAACTATATCAGTAGGGAAGTAGGCGAAATACGCCCGTATCACTCTTATTATTCTTTTGCCGACCGTAATTCTCATGAAGAGAATTTGCCACTTTATATGTCGGATTTGGAGCAACTCACGACGAGAAAGGGTAGCTGGACGTTAACGCTACTTGTAGCAAGCGGTGCCCTCGAGCCGAAATACCCAACGATATTCCACTTCTCGGCCGGTGGGAAAAAAGGTGATGAAAGTTTTGAAGGTGAGAACCTCGTCGTTGAGGATACCGCAGCTTATAAGGCTTTTTACGAAGATTTGTCAGCTCAATTGCAAAGCATGTTTGAAATGGGCTCTGATCATCAACGATACCACAATGTATCCTCCCCAAATGTATTTGTTCGCAAATATGAAAATGGGAAGGGTTCGCGCAACAATATTATTTTGCGTATTGCCTGGAGCGCCT